>NZ_JBEOUE010000037.1:0-56908 GCF_040303965.1 Streptomyces sp. NPDC094032
GAACGCCACCCGCTGAAAGACAAGAACAAAACGGCAGACACGACGAACCCGCCACAAACAGCCCAGAGCCTGTCGCCCCCACGCAAGCAGGAATGCTCCGGCGCGGTCGCCGTCGCGCTCCAGGACCCGGTCGTTGTCCCTGCGCGAGCGGGGGTGTTCCGTCCCCGACGAACTCGGCCGCAGCAGGTCACAAGGGGTGGGAAGCATGAGAAAGCTGTGGGCCTGCGGCCTGGCACTGGGCATGACCGGTCTCCTCGGATGCTCGGGCGCGACGGAGGACTCGAAGAACGCGGCGCCCAGCGCAACTCCGTCCGCTGTGGCTCTCGCCATCAACGGAAGGGTCGCCGTGGAGTCGTCCACTGACGGTACGGGTCCCGATGTCGGCAAGCCGTGCACGGTCCCGGCAGACTCCAAGGTCAAGGCCGGGGCGGAAGTCCGCGTGACGGACAGCGACGGCAAGGTCCTCGGTACCGACAGGCTTGATACCGGCTTCGCCTTCGGCTCCACCCTCAAGTCGTGCGAGTTCTCCTACTCCTTCAAGGTGCCCGGCGCGTCTGAGAACTACGTGCTGACCGTTGAAGGCTTCCCGCCGATGCCGTACACCCGCGAGGACATTCGCCGCGGACTCAACTTCTGGGAGGACCAGGGAACGCTCGTCCCGCGATAGCCGCGGCAGCAGGGTCTCAGGAGACGCGCTGTAGCGCGTTCTGGAGGCGGTTGCCGTCTGCGCTGGAGCTGTCCGCCGTCGGCGCTGGTCGCGAAGAACGCACCGCGGCCGACGGTCGTCGAGCCGCCTTCGGCGTCCCAGTTGTGCACGCCGATGACGTAGCGGTGGCCAGGCACGAGGGCCTGATGCTCGTACTCGGCGTTGGCCGTCTCCTGGGCGCCCTGGTCGATGGGCATCGTCTTGGGCAGGGCGCCCTTGAGGACCTCGTCGACCCGGACCTGCACGGTGACCCGGTCCCGGCCGTCGGCCGTACGCGGGGCCGGGGACTGCTCGGTCGCCGTCACCACGGCGACGTGGTCGACGACGCCGGCCTTGTCCCTGTCGGTGTCCATGATCGGCACGCAAGAGGCGCTCACCGTGACGTCGTCGTCCTGGAGGACGAGGGCGGCGGTCGTCGCTGAGCCGGCGAGCACGAGGATCCCGGCGATGGCGAGGAGTGCGGTGCGAGGCATCATCATCCGCAGATGTGCTTGTAGTTGGCCTGGTCGACGGCGGTTGGTACGACCTTGAGGCTCGCGTCCGTTCGCATGACGGAGTCGACGGTGTCCGCCTTGTGGCAGAGGCCCAGAGCGTGCCCGAGCTCGTGGAGGACGATGTTCTTCCGGAACTCCGGCTCGTTCTTGTAGACGACGTCCAGAAAATGCTTGTTCAAGTAGATGAAGTCGGTTTGCGCGATCCCGCCGTGCCGCTCGTAGTAGCCGGCGGCCGAGGAGTCCTTGTCGTTGAAGTCGCTGAACTCCAGGTCGTTGACAGTGCTCGCCCCGTCCGGCGCGATGTTGATCTTCCGTAGCCTGTTCCACTCGGCGGCCGCGTGCTGACGCTCGACGTCGTACTCCGTCGCCTCGGTCCAGCGGATCTCGCCCTCGTCGACGGCCGAGTTTCCGCGGCTCTCCGACTCGCCCCGCACGCACGGCGCTGCTGTGGCCGCCGCCGTCGCGTAGGCAGCGTTCGAGGTCGCGAAGGCGAGCACGGTCGCCGTGGCCAACGTGACCGCTACCTGCGGAAACGTCATGGGCATCCCTGGTCGTGGGCGAGCAAGACGCCGACGATAGCGGCAGTGCGCCGCGCCACGCCCGCCCAGAGGCCTCGGATCACCCATACGAGAAACGGGTGCCTGCGGTGCCGGACGAGAGCAAGGCCCCGGCCAACCCTGGGGGGCGTGACCGGGACCTCTGCGCTTCCGCCCCCGTGGGTGGTGGGGACAGGGCGGCCGGCGGCGCCCGGGATTCGGGACCGGTGCGCCTGGGCCATCCCGAGGATGCTGACAGGTCCCGGCCTGTCGCCGGGTGGGAAGACAGATTGCTTTTGGATCTTGATTGGCGCTCGGCTGGCCGCTGACCTGCGCACGGCACCGGTGCCGGTCCAGCGCCGCTCATGTTCTGGGGCCTGGGGGTGGTACCGGCCTTCAGCCGGTCAGTCCTCGTGGCGGTACTGGGTGATCTCTTCGCTCAGGGCCCAGGCGGGGAAGTCGGGGTGTCCTTCCCAGATGCGGGCGATTAGCAGCTCGATCGGGCAGTGTTTGTGGTGCACGGGGGTGACGTCGTAGGGGCCTACACAGCCCTGGCAGTACGCGTCGCGGTTCGTGGGGCCCGGGTGCATCTCCAGCAAGCCGGCGTTGGCCGCCGCGGCGGCGCGCAGGTGTGCGGAAGACAGGTACGCCTCGAACTGGCCGCCGGTCTCTTCCAGCGCGGCGACCTTGTCGGCGTGCCTTTCGGCCTGGCGGATACGGGCCGAGAGGAAACAAGGCGAGTGCACTCGGATCGTGAACCAGGCCGAGAGGCTCGTCTTCTCTGGACGGTGTCGTCATGACGGCCATGGTGCCCCGCCCCCTTGCGACACCCCCTGCCGTGCAGGACCTGCTCGGCGACCTCGTGCCTGGCCTGCTCCTGCCCTACGCCAGCGGCCAGAGCAGCGGGCAGCCCCGCGTCGGCGGGGCTTCGCGAGGGGCGTGGAGTCCCCGCCAGGGCCGATCTCGCTCCAGGCGGCGCAGCCAGCCGGTTATGGACGCGTTCCAGGCCGCCGGTGCCGAGCCCCTGGCCGCGGAGGTAGTACAGGCTCCACGCAGGGCTCGGCCGGCACATCGACCTTCGCGTCCTTCAGGAGGCGCTCGTACTCGTCGGGGTGCATCGCGGAGACCAGGCGCCGGACCGCGATGTCGCGCGCCAGGAAGTAGCTCGGCTCCCACCTCGCCAGATCCCCACCGTACCCCCGCCGCCCCGCGGTCAGGACTCGGCGGTGCCCTGACCGATCGGCGCCGGCGCGTCGTCCGCGACGACGCCGGGCTCAAAGGAGCGCCCGTGCTCGGGCACCTTCACCGGCCGGCCCTGGCCCACAGCTCGGCGACACCGGGGTGGGCGAGTACGCCGCCGAGGGACTGCTCGATCTCGTGCAGCACCGAGTCGCTCCCGGCTGCCTGGCTTCTCGGCCAGAGTGGCGGCCGTACGGGAGAACGCGGTGACGAGCTGGTTCTGCGGTCGGCCCGCCGCCCGTAGCCGGTCAGCGTCGAGCGTCCGGTGGGCCTCGCGCAGCATCCAGCGTCAGGAACTGCCGAGTCTCCTTGGGGCTGGTTCTCCAAGGCCGCCGCTGATCGGCCCGAGCCGGGCTCCTCGCCGACGACGTCACCCTCACCCCCATGGCCTGCCCGTCGGTGTGTTCACCGACAAGGCCAAGCACTCGGTGCGCACGGTGAACGTCGGTGTGCCACGCGGCTCGCGGGCCACCGGATCGGGTGACAGTCCCGCTCTGACCTCGCGTGCCGTCCTGGCTGGCCGCTAGCGTCTGGCCACTCGCCCGTCCGACCAGGGATGCCCATGACGCTTCGCCAGGCAACGCTCTCGCTGGTCGCCGCCGTGCTGCTCTCGCTCGCCACCTCGAACGCTCCGTACGCCGCCGCGCCGACCGCAGCGGCCGCACCGTGCGAGGAAGGGGACACCGAGTCCAGGACGGACCCCTCGGTCGACGAGGGCGAGATCCGGTGGACCGAGTCGTCGAAGTACGACTCGGAGAGGGCGCACGCCATCACCGAGTGGAACAAGCTCCGGAAGATCAGCATCGCACCCGACGCCGTCAACACCGTGAACGACCTGGAGTTCCGGGACTACAGCAAGCCCGACACCATCGGCGGGTACTGGGAACGGCGGGGTGGTATCGCCCAGACCGACTACATCTACCTGAACAAGCACAACCTCGACGGCATGGGACCCGCGTTCCGGCGCAACGTCCTCGTGCACGAGCTCGGTCACGCGCTGGGTCTGTGCCACAAGTCGGGGCACTACCTGTCGGTGATGTGGAACAGGAAGAGCGACGTCGACAAGCCGACCGCCGTCGACCAGGCCAACTACACCCGATTGTGGGGATGATGAAACGCACCATTGTGCTGTCGCTCGCCGGAGCCGTCGTGCTCGCCGGGTCCGCTACCGCCGCCGTCCTCGCCACCCAGGACGACGACGTCACCGTCCACGCGATCTGCCTCCCGGTCGACGAGACCGACGGCGACAAGGCCGGCATCGTCGATCACGTGGCCGTCGTCACGGTCGACCAGACGGTCAAGGAGCAGCCCAACGACGTCAACGTCGAGATCTTCTCCATGGTCCGCGTCGACAAGACCCTGAAGGGCACCCTGCCCTCGGGCGCGACCGTCGACCAGGTCGTCTTCCGCGTACCCGGCGGCGGGATCAAGGCCACCGGCCCGCACCGGGCACCACTGACCGCCGGACACCGGTACGTGATCGGCATCGACGACTGGGGAAGCACCACGAGCCCCAGACTCCGGGAGGTCTACTTCTCGACGCCGGCCGACGGCGCCCAGCTCGGCAAGGAGCGCACCCGCTGGAAGACCGCGGTCGCCCACCAGACCGCGAAGCGCATCGCCCCGTCCTGCAACGACGTCGTCAACGTGCCGTAGGCGAGGCGCCGGCCAGGGGCGTGTCGCAATCCCCCGTGCTTGCCCCCGGGGGCAAGCACGCCCGGCCCGAGATCGCCGCCCGCCCAGGTCGGCGGGGGCGCTTGGAGCGGCGTGGGTGGTGGTGGGCCCGCCGCTCTGGCAGACCGCCGGTCAGTCGTTCTTCGGAACGTCTGTCCCTCGGGCAGCGCTCGCCGCCGCCCACCAGATGCTCGCCGCCAGCAGGGGCTGGACCAGTCGACCCGAGGCGGCGCAGCGCCCAACGGGACCCCAGGTGGCTCGGCCGGTGGTCCCCCCCCGAGTCTCGGCCTGGGGCCCGTCTGACTTGATCGGCGTCCGGCACGGCGGCCCCACGGGGGCACACCGTGCGCATCGAGCGGGGGATCCCCGACCAGGCTCCGTCGGTCAGCCGGCACCTGATCTCCTTGTCCCGCGGCCACACCGCCCGGCCCCACAGTCCCGCGGGGAGCGGCGCCGGCCACGTGCTCGATCTGGCCGCGGCCCGCCACGCCCGCTCCGGCCGGGACCCGCGGCGATGAGCCGGCGGCGGGTGCTCAGTACAGCTTCTTCACCGCGGTGTTCAGGGTGTTCTTCCACGGGATCACGGGCGGATCGCCCCAGTAGCTCTGCCACAGGACCAGCGTCACCGTGTCGCCGTCACGGCCCACACCCCACAGGTAGTTGAAGTCGGGACGCTCGGTGGCGTTGGAGTCGAAGGTGTGCAACCCCTGAAGGGTGGCGCCCTCCTCGACGTTGATCACCCCGTAATCGCGGTAGGTCGCGGTCACACCCGGCCGCTGCGGGGCGTGCGCGCAGGCGAAGTAGTCCTGCCGGGCCTTGTCCGCGAAGGCGATGGCCTCGGCCTCCGTGCCGAAAACCGCCACCTTCTGCTGGGCGAACGCGGTCTCCGCCGTGGTCAACTCCCTGTTCCACACGTTGACTTCGGCCGGCTCGGCAGGCCAGCCCGCCGGACAGTCGAAATCGTTGCCCCACCCCCGGACGGTCGGGTTGGCGCGCCACGACTCGGTCCTCGGCAAGTCGGAGATGTACAGGGTCCCCGGCTGCGGCCGCCACTGGTCGGCAGCCACCGCCTGCCCCGGAGCCACCCCGACCCCCAGCGCCCCGACCGCCAGCACCGCGGCTCCCACCGACACCGCGCCCCCGCGCAACCGTGCACGTACCCCCATGGCTTCCCTTCCTCCGTGCTCTTCGATCACCCCGTTCCGGGGCGGACTCCCTGTCACGGTGGGATGTCCGCGCCCCTGCGGCAGAGCCTTTCGATCGGAATGACTGAAAAGTCCACGACTGTTGACCGAGAAGGTGGTCAGTGCGGCCGCAGGCGCGGCAGCCGTCGCCCGGGCCGGAACCACCTCTCCCCCGACCCGGAAGGCAGTGGGTGCGGCACCGTGTTGACAGCGCGGACGGCCCCAGGACGTTCGCGCCGGGCGCCTCACGGTCGGCGGACCAGGACGACGCGGTGTCGGCGCTGAGCGTGGGAGGTCCAGGTGGTCAGGGTTGCGGCGATGTCGCGGATGTTCAGGCCGGTCACGATATGTCTCACCAGCTCGACGGCCTGGTCGGTGCTCACCTTGACCGGGCGCCCGCTGGCGGGTCAGGAAGGCTGAGGCGACATGGGGCAGTTGCTGAATTCAGTAACTGCCCCGGAGGGGAACCGCGCCTAGGAACCGTTCCTAGGTTGGGTACCAGTCCCCGGCGGGCGGAGAGGCGCTCCGGCCCATACCGCTCGAGCCGGGCCGGTCCCGTGAGAGTTGGGTTCAGGTGACAGGCCGACGCTCCGAGCGCACAGTTGTCAGGCCAGCTCGCTGGTGTCCAGCTCAAGCCCGAACGGCTCCGGGAGACGAACTCGGGCACCGAAGGCGTCCTTCAGGAGTCGCTCGTACTCGTCGGGGTGCGCGGAGACCAGGCGCCGGACCGCGATGTCGCGCGCCTGGAAGTAGCTCGGCTCCCACCTCGCCAGATCCCCACCGTACCCCCGCCGCCCCGCCGTCAGGACTCGGCGATGCCCTGACCGATCGGGGGCCGACGCGTCGTCCGCGACGACGTCGGGCGCGCCGGGGACGGGCCCGCGTCCGCCCCCTGCGGCTATCGTGACGTCATCCCCCCATGGGGCCGTGCTCTTCGAAGCGGTCGGCGGCGGTCGAGTTCCAAGTGGCCCGGCTGCGGTATTCGACGGCGAGAGGCGGGTCGGCCACAGACAAGTCGGTGTAGAGCTGAGTCAGGCGGCGCAGGGCCGCCACCACGCGGAGATTGGTCGGGTGATCAACACTGTCCTCCTTCTCTGACAGGGCATTGAGCTCCTTCCACACCTCCTCCCGGGCCTCTTCCGCTTCTTCAAGCGCCGCGTACAGCGCGGCGACGCGCTCGCGCTCGTAGGCCGCGAACGCCGCCGAACCGGGGAAGCGCGTGGCGTCCAGCCCGCAGGTGACAGCGTCCAAGACGTCCGGGTTGTGCTTGGCAACCCATTCGTCGAGGCTTCTGGCGAGCATCAGCCCGGGCAGGCCGGCTCGGTTACGCCGGCCGTCCCGTGCCCAGGCCAGGACCGTCTGCTCCCAGTGCGCGTTCCCAGCGGCCTCCACAACCTGCTCCGGCGACGTGTACCGCTCCCGCTCCGCTACGACGGCCGCGCTGAGAAGCTCTTGCGCCATAGCTTGGATCTCCCTGGCCTGCATGATCAGAGTGCCGGGCTCGGGGTCGATCTCGACGGCGACCAGACGGGCGGACCTCTCGGACAGAGTGCGGGCGCAGGCGGCCAGGTCCAGCCGGGACTCGTCGCGAGGTGACAGAGTGTTACTCTCTTCGCTCATGGAGTCACGGTAGGGCTGCCTTGAAGGTCGTGTCAGGAGTTCGCAGACCTCGGCCAATGGAAGCGACGGTTACACGGCGCACGGCCGGACGCGCCGCCGCGTCGGGCGGGCAACAGGGACCTGCCCGTCGAACCATGCCGATAGAACGGTGCTGCTCGCCAGTCGGCCCGTCCAGGGCGGAGTGCCTTCGTATCGACCCTGGCGGCGGACCCGAGGCAGCGGACGGCACGAGGGGCTGGAGGAGTACGTGCTCCAGCTGCAGTCGGGGCGTCCCAGGGTGTGGGCCACGGTTCCTGATTTTGTGGCAGATCTTCGGCGGGCCGTCGGCCCCAACCATCTGCTGTGGCTTCCCGGGGTGGTCGCGGTTGCCCGCGACGAGAACCGGCAGGTGCTGCTGCAACGTCGGTCTGCTGCCGGCCCGTAGACGCCTCTGAGCGGGATCGTGGAGCCGGGCGAGGCCCCGGCTGCTGCGGTGGCGCGGGAAGTGGAAGAGGAGACCGGAGTGCGGGTGGTGATCGAACGTCTGGCGGCGGTGATGCACTCGCCGCCGGTACAGCACCGCAACGGAGACCGGACACAGTGCTTGGAGATCGTTTTCGCATGCCGCCCGGCAGACCCGGGTCAAGCGGCCCGGGTCTGCGATGACGAGTCGGTCGAGGTTGACCGGTTCTCGCTGGAGGCCTTGCCGCCGATGAGCAAGCGGATGCGGGAGATCATCGCGATGGTCGAGAAGGACGAGCCTGCGGCCTCGTTTATCCCGGCGCCGTGACCGCGCGCCGTCCCCGCTTCTAGGAGACGGGGTGAGCCGGTCCGCTCAGGCGGGCACGGCCCCCGTGCGGACGGCGAACTCCCTCAGGCCGGGGAGACGCGTCGGACCGAAGAGGAGGTTCGCGGTCAGCGCCCGCGGTGCGGGACGGCGGACCTCTTGGGCTGCTTCCTGTTGGACGCGGCGCAGGGCGGCGAAGGTCTGCTGCCTGTTGCCGAGCGCCTGCCACATCCGCGCTGTGTCGGTCCAGGCCCGAGCACGGCGTTCGGCGGTCGACATGAGGTCGATGTTCAGATCGCGTGCGATCTGAACGGCCTCGTCGGGGGTGCCGAGGGTGTTGTGGACTCCGATGCGGTAGACGTCGACCTGCGTCTTGGTGGCCTCGACGGTGAAGAGCCCGTCGGGGGCGGCGTGCGTGCGGCGTTCAACGGACTCGGCTGCCTCGTCGAGCAGGGCGAGCGCCGTTGTGCGGTCGTGTCCGGCGGCTGCCGAGTAGGCCGCGGTGAGCATCAAGGTGGTGCGCACGGCTCCGGTGCGCAGTTCGGCGGGGTCGAGTTGGGCTGCTTCGTGGGTGAGGAGGCGGACGGCGGAGGAGCAGCGGCCGGCGCGGCGCATGGTGATGGCGAGTACGCGGGAGGCTTCTCCGGTGGGGATGGGCATGCCGGTGGCGCGTGCGGCGGCGAGGGCGCGATCGGCCGCGACCCATGCGGTGTCTGAGTGCTGTTTCGCTGCGAGTTCGGCGGCCATGACGTAGGCGCGGGCGAGGATGCCGTTGGCCTGTTGGCGGGCCTGGCCGGCGGTTGCGTCCCTGGTTGCTTCGGCAGCGGCGAGGAGGCTGGGCAGGTCCTGGCTGGGGTCGCTGTACCGTGCGGCGGTGAAGGTCTCCCGTGCGGCCGGCGTCGCGGAGGCCAGCGTCCGTAGGAGTGCGGGTCCGGTGCGTGGGAGAGGGAACAGTGCGTCGTCCAGGGCCAGGGCGGGCAGGGCCTCGGCCGTGCCTGCGCTGACAGCAGCCGATGCACCGGCGGCGAGCGCCCCCAGCAGTGTCGTGCTGCGTCGCATCGCGTCGTCCTCGTCCGGCACAGGTGCGTTTCCCGCGGTATCGATCACCAGGTGCGCAGGGGCGGGGAACCCGCTGACCCGCTCGGGAGGCATGCGGAGTACCTGGGCCAGGCGCAGGCGGGTGTCGAGGTCGATGCGCATCTTGTTGCGCTCGATCCGCGAGATCGCCGACGCCGAGTAGCCGACCGCGTTGCCGACCTCACCCTGCTTCAGATCCAGCGCCTGGCGGGCGCTTCGAAAGATCCTGCCTAAGTCACTGCTCGGGCCCATGGGTAATCCGGCGACCTGCGGCTCACCGCAGAGGGCGCCCAGATCGGGGAAGCCGGCTGAAGCTCCCTCGCCGTTGCCGCACCCTCAGTCCGGGAACCGTCGCAGGCACCTGACGCGCCTCCCGTGGCTGGCACGGCGTCCAACCGGCCGCTGGCCTTCACCCAGGCAAGCCCAAGATCCGCGATCGCAGCGCGCGTCGTACACCCCCGCCGTCCAGCGGCGCCCGTCTCGATACCGACGCCTCAGGCCGGAAACGACGAACGCCAGACGTCGATCGTCTACCCTGCCAAGATGGGGGGCTGGGGTCGTTGTTACGCCCCAGTTCCGTGATTGCCCGCCCACCCCTATCGGCGCAACCGATCCAAACGGAGAGGTCGACAGCCTGTGAACCGAGGGCCATTCAAGTGGCGATGCCACCGCTGTGACGACATGGGCGAGGAATGGAGTGCCGATTACCGTGCGGTGCAATTGGCTGGCCGGACACATTTTGAGCAGGTTCATGGACGTTCACCCACCGGGCCGGGAGGCCGTGATGACTTTCTCGTGCTTGTGATGCAGGAGAACAACCCGGATCGGCATAAATGGCCTCGTTGAACGGCGAGGCCATCACAAGGTCAGTACTCCCCCGTGACGCCGTCCTCATTTGGCCCGGATCGATCGCCGCGCCGGGCTCGAGCGGCTCACGGCCGTCGCGCCCTACGACCATGGTGGTGGTGGGTAGACGTGCGTGAGGATTGCAGGAGCTGCTGGAACGATCAGCCGCTGCGGCTGGCGGCGGCGGGGCCAGCGCCGTAGGGGAGGCCACGGACGAAGTGTCCGGCAGCGATGCGGCGCTGGTGCCAGGCCCAGGTCCGTCCGGCCCATAACTAGCGCAGCCGAAGCTCCGGTCCCCAGCCTTGCTCTCACGGATCAAGTCCGGACCGGCTCTGTGGCGACGACATCGCCCTCATCCCGGCTCCGCCTACTACGCCCCGCCCGGCGGGGGCGTCGAGCATGCCGAGAGCGGCGGCCTGATGTGGGTCGTCGACCAGCGCGTCACGCGCCCCCGCCCCGCCGCCGCGCAAGCTCCATATGGTCTACCGCTTCCACATCATCCCCTAGGTCCGCGCCACCCTCGCCGCCCTGCCCGACCGCCGCGCCGCCATCACCGACGCCTCCCTGGAAGCGGTCACCAGGCACACGTACACCTGGGTCTGACCGCTGGGCCGCTCCGGGTACCGCTTCGGGCATCCGGCCGGAAGCCGCCAAGAACTCCTTCGTCTGCGCCACAGGTGCGACATGCAACGGAGGGCTCGACGGCGCCGAGTCCGCCAGGGCCGAGATCTCGCGGAGATGCTCTCGGCCGCTGCGTATCCGGTGCGGCGCCGACGACCGGGACCCGGACGCTGCACTTGGCATTGGCACCGGACCAGCGCCGCTCAGGCTCAGGGGCGTGAGGGGGGTACCGGCCTTCCGTCCTTTGGTTTCGTCTGTTCGCTCTCAAAGTCGGAGAGGAGGCGTTCAAGGGGTTGGTGGGCGTCGGTGTATGCGATCTGTTTGGTCACCGCCTCGGTGTGCACGGCCAGGAGCAGCGCGCACACCTCGTGGTCGTAGTGGTCGAGGACTTCTTCGCTCACCGTTGCCAGGCCGGCCCGGTCAGCCAGGCAACGGCGGACCAGCGCCACGGTGTCGCTGGGGGCTGGTCGAGGGCGGTGGCCGGGCATGGCTCCGGGGTCTCGGTGGGGCCCTGGGCGCGACACTCCTTGTACGGAGGCGTTCCGGTGGCTTCGCGGCGGGACTTGTGGTGCGGGGCTCCGGCATGCCCGGCCGACGGTCGCGCCGCGTGCCGGGCATTCCACCCGCCGGAACCAGCTCTTGGTCAGCTCGGCCAACGGCCCCGATCTGAAACGCTGCTGCCAGTGGCCCCCGGTCTCCGCTGTGGCATGAGCCCTCCCCTCGCTCCGCCTCTGTCCTGGCCCGCCGGGCGGCTGTGGCGCAGGTGAACAGCAGTCCAGGCCACGGGCGAAATCCCCGCCCCCTTGTGTCCTCCCGTCCACCGCTCAGGGGACACCGGTCAGTCGTCGTGGCGGTACTGGGTGATCTCTTCGTTCAGGACCCAGGCGGGGGTTGGTTGGACGGGCAGCCGAGCGTGCCCTTGGCTCTGCCCCGACCGTCCTTCTCTCCAGGCCATCGAGGCGTTGTCGTGGTACTTCCTGCCCGGTTCCTTGGTAAAGGCGGCACTCCGCATGACGCACGAGCATGGCCGAATCTCCGGCTCGGAGCACTCACATCGCCACACGACTCCGCGAGCGCCCCTGCCCCCACCGGGTTTCTTGAACATCCAGCGGACGGCGGGAAACATGGCCATGATCCAGCTGCTCCGCCAGGCTGGTCACCCATGGGCCCAACCATCGCAGCATCAGCACGGCCCTGGCTGTAGTCACCAGAACGGCACCGGTGTCGAGAACGAGGCACACCCCTCCGTGCAGCGGTCCGCTGTTCATGACGTTCTCCGCACTCCCGGCCGCCCCATGGACGACACCATCCGTGCCGAAATGGAGGCGCGCTTGGGGGCTGATTTCTCTGATGTCCGTCTTCACGACGACGCAGCGGCAAGGGGTTCCGCCATGGAGATCGGCGCCCGCGCCTACACCTCTGGCAGCCATGTCGTCATCGGCGACGGCGGTGCTGACAAGCACACCCTCGCCCACGAGCTGACCCACGTCATCCAACAGCGCACAGGACCCGTGGCTGGCACCGGTAACGGCCAAGGCCTGAGCATCAGCGATCCATCCGACCGTTTCGAACGCGAGGCCGAGGCCAATGCGACGCGAGCGATGGCCCTCGCTCCCTCGGTTTCGACGGCGGATGCAAGTCCCGCCGAGGCCGCCCCGACACCTGGCACGGGATCGGTGCAGAGGATGTCCGTTGTACAGGGCACGATGCTGATCAAAAGGGGTCGGCACCCATTCGCAAACGACCTCCAGACCGCATTGTCCGTAGGTGCGAACGAAGCCCGCTGTCACACAATCTCGTACGAAACGATATCCGAGGGCGTGATCAATGCAGTAAACGAATCCCTAGCCACAACGAATTTCAATAATGTCGGCTACCTGGAGGGATTGGTGAGGTCGATATTCCCCAATCAAGGAGCATTGCCCAGTTGGCATCTCAATCATCCACAGGTACAAACTCTGCAGAACATAAACCTGCGAGAGATGGCGAATGCCAACGCGGCGGCGCTGGGCCTGTACCAACTATTGTCGAACCCGGCCCGCAATATGGCAGTGCTCAACAGTGCGAACACTTTTGCAAACGATCTGATCAGGGCCCTCAACAACTCCCCTGCCAACCTTCGCGTCGGCCATGGCAACACGAACAGCTCCATCCAGTCGGGACTTGACTTTATTCAGACCGGCCCTCCGCGATTGCTGAACCAGAACAGCAACATCGTCGACACGTCACAGGTGTACGACTCACACGGTTATCAAACGACCCCCCTGCCGAACAACATGATGGTGTCCTTCGTGGATCCACAGCAAGCAGAGCAGGTGTGGACGCTCCTGACCGAAACTGCCGTGTCCGAGGTTCACGCATTCAGCTCGGGGCCGCTACTGCAGAGCTCTGATGTCCCGAACATGAACACCGCAAGCATGGTGAATACAAATCAGACACCTATCGCTCTCCAGATCCCGAACTCGCAGGACTTCTTCCTGTTCGATATCTGACCGTATCGGCCTGCCTTGACCTGAAACAGCAAGGGCGGCCTGTCCCGCCGGCCGACGACCGCCTCGCCGCCGAGGGCGCGGCCCCGCGAGTGAAGCCGATCCCAATGCCCGAGGCCCACGAAGCGCTTCACGGTCGCGACGAACGACCTTGGGAACAGGTGCTGCGCGGGTACCGGGCGATGCAGCCGTGGGCGATCGTTGGTGAGCAATGCTCAATACCTGTGGATCGGTCTCGGGAGAGATGCTTCGTGGAGCGCGGAGGGTTTACCTCACCGAGTGATCGACTTCTGGTCATCTAGTAGGTCCGCCTGCAGCGCGGACGAGATCGTCCGTGAGGGCGCCCGGCGGATGCTCGCCGGCGCCCTAGAGGCCGACGTCAACCGGTACATAGCCGAGTTGGCAGGCGAGCGGGACGAGGCCGGCCGCCGTCCGGTGGTCCGCAACAGCCGCCACCGCGGCGGACGGTGCCGGAAGTCCCCGAAGGGCAGTGAGGTCTTGCCCCTGCTCGACCGCAGGGCTCTCGCCCGCGACGGTGACCCGGCAGACGAAGTTGTGTCCGACGACCACGCAGCCTTCCCGGACGGGACCTGTCGGACCGTGACTTCGTGCACCGTGTGGCTGACCGGGCGCACCCGGAGGTCCTGCTCGGCGTTCCCCTCGACGGCATCAAGGAACTCATCGCGCTGACCGAGGGGCTGCGGGCGTCCACCGAGTCGTGGGCCCGCCGCTGGGGCATGCACGACCCGGAGTCGGTCGTCGGTGACGGCGCGATGGGCCTTTGGAAGGCGCTGGTTGAGGTGTTCCCGGCCGCGTACTGGGTCCACCTGCGGACCACGAACCCCATCGAGTCGACGTTCTCCACGGTCAAGCTGAGGACGAAGGTCACCCGCGGCGCTGGCGGGCGCCCCGCTCGTCCGCGCGCGCCCGCTTCGAGAACGGTCCGGTAGCGAAACGCACCGAGAGCCACGCGGCCCGATGAGAATGCCCAGACGACCGTCTTCGACATCTACGGCACGAACGCCCACACGGCCAAGGAGTTGGCCCACCTGCTCGCCAAACGGCTCGACGAACGAGTACCGCGGCGTCTACCTCCAGGCCATCCTCGCCTTCACGACCCGTCTCCAGGTTCAGCCGAACGCCATTCCCGGTGACGACGGGGCAGACGATCTCGACGAGGACGAGCACCCCCACGTCTCAGTACTCCTGCTCATCACCTCACCAGCCACCGCTGAGGCCCTCAACGCCGGACTCTCGGCGGTCGGGGGACTCACCCGGATCAGATCAGCGCGAAGCTGAGCAACCGTCGCTCCATGGGTCTTGGCTACTGCTCTCTGTTGGTCGGCCGCGGCGTGCGTGCGCCAGCGCAGCACGGGTCGGCACGCGGTACGCCCTCCAGGCGCCCTTCCGATATGCCCCCCGACAGCAAGAGGGGGTCCGGCGCACGTGGCGCCGGGCCTGGTCTCTCCGTTGCCGGACGAGGTGTCCAGCAAGCGCGCGGCGCTACCCGTCCGATGGCGACCGGCCTCCACCTGGACGGCGGACCCGCTGGGCGCGGCCGAAGCCGGGGCTGCCGCCGAGCCGGTCCGCACGGGCGCGGACGCTCATCGGCCGCCGCGATCGGCTGCGGTGCGCAGCCGTGCCCGACCTTGGCGTCCGCCAGCTCTCACGCCGCCTCCGCGATCCGGTCCGCCAACCCGACGCCGTACCAGCGATAGCCAGACCATCCCCCGCACACGCGGGGAGCATGCGTCGGCCGGGGAACGCAGGGTGCGGAGCGCCCAGGCAGTGCCGCTTCGGGTCTATGGGGGGGGCGCAACGGTGCGTCGCGATTGATTCTCCTGTCATGCCTGCTCGGTCCACCTTCGGGGTGGAGCGGGCTACACCTGCGGAGCGGGGGTGTGACCCCTGCCTGCCGCGCCTCTCCCGAGCCTAGTTTCGAAGCCTCATCATGACCGGCCAACGGCGTCGAAGGGCCACATCATGCGACGGATGACGACGGGCGGGGATACGCCGTACGCCATGTCCTTGGAGCAGGTTTCCCAGTTCTGCGGCGGGGTGACCTCGGTGGAGCAGGTGAGTTGGAGTTTTCGTACCGGCGGCTTCAGTGCGGTCTCGGCCGACCCACGCACAGGTCAGTCCCGCTCGGCGACGTGGGCATGGGCGGGCTGCGCGACCGCGAGCGGATCGGTTTCGTGGCGGCGCTGGCCCTGCCGGTCTTCGACCTCGCGGTGACCGGGCTGTCGGTGCTGTCCGTGTACCCCGCCGTCCGCGGCGCCCTCCTCGGCCTGGTCTGTCTGTCGGCGGGCCTGCTGCCGGTACGGCGGCTGTTACGTCGGCGTGGCTCGTCCCGGGTCGAGTAGGGGGCCGTGTGTTCCGGGTGCGTTCGTCTTCGGACGGGGGCACCACAGGGGCTGCGTTCCTTCGTGTTCCGCGACGATCACAGGCCTGGTGCCTGCTTCCTACCGTTCATCCATCGCCCATCACCCCGAACGGTTCACGCGGTACGGCGGGATCCGACTGCGGTTTCCGTCCCCCCTTTCTCTCTCCGTCGCTCGATCGCGAGCGGCTCCCTCTCCATCGGAGGCAATCCCATGAATTCCGAGGATCTGTTTGAACGGCTCGCCGAGGTCGCCGAGCGTCACCGCATCCCGGGCGCGAGCATCGCCGTCCTGCATGGTGACGAGGTCACCGAAGCCGCCTATGGCGTGCTCGACCGGGACTTCGGCTACCCCGTGACGACCGATTCGGTGTTCCAGACCGGGTCGATCACCAAGGTGTGGACGGCCACTCTGATCATGCAGTTGGTCGACGAGGGGCTGCTCACGTTGGATTCCCCGGTCGCCGACCATCTGCCGGGGTTCCGTGTCGCCGATGTCCATACGTCGGAATCGGTGACGGTGCGTCAACTGTTGTGTCATACCGGGGGGTTCGAGGGTGATATTTTCACCGATCATGGTCCGGGTGACGACGCCGTCGAGCGGTTCGTGGCGGCGTTGCCGATCCCTGCCCGGCAGCTCTTCCCGTCCGGTGAGATGTTCTCGTACTGCAACAGCGGCTACGTCGTTCTCGGGCGGATCATCGAGGTGCTCACGGGGCTGACGTGGGAGGCGGCCCTGCACGAGCGGATCGCCGCTCCCCTCGGGATGACCCACGCCGTCACCTCGCCGGGGCGGGCGATCCGGCACCGGGTCGCGATGGGGCACGTCCCCGGGCCTGATGGCGAGCCGGTGAAGGCGCCGATCTGGGAGATGCCGCGCTCCAACGCACCGGCCGGGGCCACCCTGGCCCTGACCGCCCGTGACCAGCTGCGTTTCGCCCGGCTCCACCTCTCGGGCGGTCTGGCTCCCGACGGTACCCGTCTGTTGAGCGAGGCGTCCGTCGCCGCGATGCGGCGCCCCGAGGTCGTCGTCCCCGGCACGGGCCGGCTGGGCGGCCACTGGAGCCTCGGCTGGGAGATCTTCGACTGGGAGGGGGGTCCGGTCATCGGCCACGACGGCGGCACCATGGGGCAGACCGCCCTGCTCCGCGTCGTCCCGGGCAAGGACGTGGCGGTGGCGATCCTCCTCAACGGCGGCGAGTTCTTCGGCCTGCACGGGCTCGTCACGGAGCTCCTCGCCGAACTCGCCGGGGTCACCGTCCCCCCGATGCCCACGCCACCGGCCGAGCCTGCCTCGGTCGACGCCCGGTACTTCGCCGGACGGTACGAGTCGGTCACCCAGCGGGCCGAGGTGACCGAGACCGAGGACGGTCTGCGGCTCGTCCTGTGGCCGCTCGGCCCGAGCGCCGAGCTGCACGGCACCGATCCGCTGAGCGACGTGACGATGGTCCCGCTCGACGCGCACACGCTCATCGGCACGGCGCGGGAGCACGGCGAGTTCCCGACCATCACCTTCCTCGGGGACGGCGACCGGGCCGCCTTCCTGCACGCGACCCGTGCCATCCCCCGCGCCTGAACGAGAGCGCACCGCACCCGGGCCCACCGGCCCCTCCGCCGGCGGGCCCGGGCCGGCCGCCGCGCCATCACCTCCTCCCCGCCCGGCCGACGGGCTCCGCGTCCGTCATCAGTAAGGAGACACACCATGACCTCACCGAGGAGGGCCGCCGCACGACGCGACCGGGCGGCCCGTGCGCTCGCCGTGGTCACGGCGACAGCGCTGATGTCCACCGCCTGCGGCGGCGGGGCGTCCGGCGACGGGGCGTGGACGGTCACCCTCGCCATCCGCGCCGACCCGGGCAGCCTCAGTCCCCTGGGCACCGTCAACAGCACGGCGTTGATGATGAACAGGTTCGCCTACGCGACCCTGGTACGCGCCGCCGCCGACGGGTCGACGACCGCCGGGGCGGCCGAGAGCTGGTCGGTCCGCGACGGGCGCGTACGCTTCGTCCTGCGGCCGGGGCTGACCTGTGAGGACGGCGGTCCGCTCACGGCCTCCGACGTGGCCGCCGGTTACAACCACGTCGCCGACCCCGCGAACCAGTCGCCGCTGCTCGGTCTCGCCGTGCCCGCCGACGCGGGGGCGAAGGCGTCGGCGGACGACGCGACCCGGACGGTCACCGTCACCACCTCGGGCTCCGCTCCGTTCCTCGTGGAGATGGCCCGCCTGCTGCCGCTGGTGTGCCGGAAGAGCCTCGGCGATCCGTCCCGGCTCTCCCGGGCCACGGCCGCCACGGGCGCCTACCGCCTCGTGGAAGCCGTCCCCGGCGACCACTACACCTACGTGCGCAGAACGCCTCCGGCCGGGACGCGCCCGGCACCGGCGGACGCCGCCGGGCCGGAGAAGCTGGTCTTCAAGGTCGTGGCCGACGAGTCGACGACCGCCAACCTGCTGCTCGGTGGACAGATCGACGCGGGGCAGGTCAGCGGGCCCGACGCGGAACGTCTGCTCGCGGCCGGCGTCGCGTGGAAGGGCACCCGGACACCCACGGGCCAGCTCCTGTTCAACGAGTCCCCGGCCCGGCCCACCACCGCGCAGGCCGTCCGGCGGGCCCTGGTCGGCGCCCTCGACCTGAAGCGGCTCGGCTCGGTCGCCACCGGCGGCACCGGAACACCCGCCACCAATCTCGGCGAGACCCCTCCGACCCCGTGCACCGGCGACACCGTGACCGGGAACGTGGCTCCGCACGACCCGGCGAAGGCCGAGGCCGAACTGACCGGTGCCGGCTGGAGGAAGAACGGCGGCTTCTGGGAGAAGGACGGCCGGACGCTCTCCGTCACCCTGGTGCATCCGGTCATCGCCGGGCCCCAGGTGTCGGCGGCGGTCGAGCTGACCGTCAAGGAGTGGAACGCCTTCGGGGTGAAGGCCACCGCCAAGCCCATCGACGGCTCGGGCCTGCTCGCCGTGCTCACGCGCGGCGACTGGGACGTGGCCTGGAGCCCGATCAGCGTGCCGCTGCCCGACCAGCTGACCCGCTTCTTCGACGGTCCTCCCCCGCCGGCGGGCAGCAACCTCGGCTCCGTGGACAACCCGGAGTACCGACGGCTGGCCGCCGAGGCCGCCGCCCGCCCCGGTCGGGACGGCTGTCCGTTGTGGGACCGGGCCGACGCCGCGCTGATCCGGCGCACGGATGTCACACCGATCGTCGACAGCACGGTCCGGACGTTCGGCAAGGGCGTCCGTTTCGAGGTCGACGGCGGCGGCATCGTCCCCGGCAGTCTGCGCAGGGGGTGACGGCATGCGGAAGACGCCTGTGCCCCACGATCCGGCGCGCGCCCGAGCCGGCGCCGAGACGAACCGAGCCACCGCCGAAGCGGCCGAGGGCGGCGCGGCGGCGGACCCGGCCGCCGCTCCGGCCGCCGGCCCCCGCACCGCGCCGGGACCGTGGACCGCGTTCACGTTGCGCCGTACGGGACGGCTCGTCGTTTCGCTCGCGACCCTCGTCACCGCCTCCTTCGCCATGATCCATCTGATACCGGGCGACCCCGTCCGCACGGCGCTCGGCCCCACCGCCGATCCCGCGCTGGTCGAGGCCCGCAGACAGGCACTCGGCCTGGACCGCCCGGTGACGCAGCAGTTCGGGCACTACCTCGCCGAGCTGTTCCAGGGCCGGCTCGGGGAGTCGATCGGTGCCGGGCTCCCGGTCTCCGACGTCATCGCCGCCCGGCTGCCGGCGACCCTGTCCCTCGCCCTTCCGGCCTTCCTCGTGGTGCTCCTTGCCGCCGTCCCCGGCGGCATGTGGGCCGCCGTCCTCACCCGCGACGGGCGCCGTCGCCGCGGTGAGCTGGCCTTCGGCTCCGTGACCGGCGCTCTCGCCGCGGTGCCCGAATTCCTGCTCGCCGTCGCGCTGGTGGCCTGCTTCGCGGTCGCCCTCCCCCTCTTTCCCGTGGCCTCCCGCGGCGGCCTCGACTCCTACGTGCTGCCCGTCGTGGCGCTGTCCGTCGTCCCCGCCGCCGCGCTCGCCCGGATCGTACGGGTGGAGACACTGCGGGTCCTGGGCGAGGAGTACATGCGCACCGCGGCCGCCAAACGGCTGCCCGCCCGGCTGCGCTATCTCAGGCACGCCCTGCCCAATCTGCTGGCCTCCTCCCTGACCGTCGGCGGCCTGACGCTGATGGCACTGCTGACCGGCACCGTCCTGGTCGAGAAGGTCTTCGCATGGCCCGGCCTCGGGACCACGATCGTCCAGGCCATCACCGAGAAGGACTATCCGATGGTCCAGGCCGTGGTCCTGGTCTACGGGACGGCCGCGCTGCTGATCACTTTCGCGGTCGACGTGGCCGTGGCCGTCGTGGATCCCCGATCCACCGTCCGAGGGAGCTGACGATGCCGTACGCCCGCCGACTCCGGCACGCCCTGCGCACCCCCGTGGGACTGACCGCCCTGACCGGCGTCCTGGCGCTCGCTCTGGTCGCCCTCCTCGGTCCCGTCGTCCTGGGCCCCACCGCCGAGCGGGTGGACACCGGGGCCATCCTCCAGGGGCCCGACGCCGCCCATCTGCTCGGCACCGACAGCCTCGGCCGGGACATCGCCGCCCGCGTGGTGGTGGCGACCCGGATCACTCTCGGGCTCACGCTGGCCGCGACCGCGATCGGCGTGCTCGGGGGCCTGCTCCTCGGCGTGGCACCCGCCGTCCTCGGCCGTCGGGCGGGGCGTGCGGTGACGGCGTTCGTGGGTGTCCTGATCAGCTTCCCCGGCCTGCTGTTCGTCCTGTTCCTCGCCACCGTGTTCGGCGTCGGGGCCACGGGCGCGGTCCTCGCCGTCGGGCTGGCCATGGTTCCGCCCGGGGCACGGCTGGTGCAGAACCTGACCGCCTCGGTCGCCGGGTCGGAGTACGTCGCCGCGGCCCGGATCCTGGGAGTCGGCAGACTGCGCATGATCAGCCGCCACCTCCTGCCCAACATCGCGGAACCCTGCCTGCTCTTCGCCGCCCAGGCCGCCGCGGGCGCCTTGGTCGCCTTCTCCGGACTGTCCTTCCTGGGCCTGGGGGTGCAGGCGCCCGCGTACGACTGGGGACGGCTGCTCGACGAACAGCTGGGCCGGCTCTACCTCAACCCGGTCGCGGCGCTCGCTCCGGGCGCGGCCGTGGTCCTCACCGGCGTGGTCTTCGCGCTGGTCGGCGAGGTGCTCGCCCAGGCCGGGCGGCGGGCACGGCCCGCCGACGACGGTGTCGTGGCCGCGCCGGGCCCCGCGCCGCGGCCCGGCCGCGCCGACGAGGCCCTGCTCCAGGTGCACGACCTGCGGGTCACCTTTCCCGGCGGGCGGCGGCCGGTGCGCGGCGTCTCCCTGAGCGTCGTGGAGGGCGAGGCGATCGGTCTGGTCGGCGAGTCCGGCTCGGGCAAGAGCCTGACCGCCCAGGCCGTGGCCGGCCTGGTGCCGTCCCCCGGCCTGGTGGAGGCCGGCACGCTCCGCTTCGAGGGCCGGGACCTGCTCACCGAGCGGCCCCGCGGTACGGCCCTGGTCATGGTCTTCCAGGATCCGATGGCCTCGCTCAACCCGGCGCTCAGCGTCGGCCGGCAGCTGTCGGAGGTCGTCGAGGTCCACGAGCGCGCCGCCCGCCCCGTGGCCTGGGCCCGCGCCGTCGACCAGCTGCGCGCGGTCCGGATCCCCCAAGCGGAGCGCCGGGCACGGCAGCGGCCGCACGCCTTCTCCGGCGGCATGCGCCAACGGGCCATGATCGGCATGGGGCTGATGGGCACACCACGGCTGATCATCGCGGACGAGCCCACCACGGCGCTGGACGTGACGGTCCAACGGCAGGTGCTCGACCTCCTTGGCGAGGTCCGCCGGGAGTCCGGGGCCGCTCTGCTCCTGATCTCCCACGACCTGGCGATCGTGGCCGGAGTCTGCGACCGGGTGCTGGTGATGTACGCCGGCCGGATCGTCGAGGACCTGCCGGTGGCGCACCTGGCCCGGCGGGCCGCGCACCCCTACACCCGCGCCCTGATCGAGGCCGTCCCGACCCTGACCACCGACCGGGACCGGGAACTGGCCACGATCCCGGGCCTGCCTCCGGAACCCGACGACGCGCACCCGGGATGCCCCTTCGCCGCCCGCTGCGCGCACGCCGACGACCGCTGCCGCACCGACGCCCCGGAACTCGTCCCGCACGGGACGGCGGCCCGTGTCGCCTGCTGGCACCCGCAGGCCCCGGCCACGCCGGGTCCCGGGAACGCGCTCCCGAACGACCGGGACGCGTCCACCGCCGAGGAGGCCACCGCATGAGTTCCCTCGAACTGCGTCAACTGCGGGTCCGTTACGGCCGGTTCACCGCCGTCGACGGCGTCGACCTCCTGGTCCCGGACGGCGGGATCACCGGGCTGGTCGGCGGCTCGGGCTGCGGAAAGTCCTCGCTCGGCCGCGCCGCGGTGGGACTGGCACCCGTGACGGGGGGCCAGATCCTGGTCGACGGGACGCCGGTGGCCCGCCGGCCCCGACGCGGCCCCGTCCAGCTCGTCTTCCAGAGCCCGTACGCCTCGCTCGACCCGCGGATGCCCGTCGGCGCGGCCGTCGCGGAGGCGCTGCCGCCGTCGCGGTGGTCCCCTCGGCACGGGGCCTCGGCACGCGCCCGGGCCGAGGAGGCGGGACACTACCTGCACCTCGTCGGCCTCGATCCCGCCCGGGCGAAGCTCACCCCGGGAGAACTCTCCGGCGGCCAGCGGCAGCGGGTCGCCCTGGCCCGGGCGCTCGCGGCCCGGCCCGGTGTCCTGATCGCCGACGAGATCACCTCGGCGCTCGACGTGTCCGTCCAGGGCGCCGTACTCAACCTGCTGCGGCGACTCCAACGGGAACTGGGCTTCTCCCTGCTCTTCATCTCCCACGACCTCGCCGTCGTCCGCTACCTGGCCGACCACGTGGCCGTCATGGACCACGGCCGGCTCGTCGAACACGGGCCCGCCGACCGCGTCCTGCACACCCCGGGCCACGCGGTCACCGCGTCCCTGCTGTCCTGCGTACCGACCCTGGAGGAGTCCCTGTGACCACGACCAGGCCCCTGCGCGTCGACGACCTGTACCGGTTCGCGATTCCCGACCAGCCTGCGCTGGCGCCCGACGGCCGCCACGTCGCGTACACCCTGACGACCCAGGACGCCGGGCTGGACCGGCCGGTGCGATCGCTGTGGCTCGCCGCCGCCGGCGGCGGGCCGACGGGCCCCGCCCCCCACCGCCTCACCTGCGGCCCGGACGACCACACCCCGAGCTGGTCCCCGGACGGCACGACGGTCGCGTTCCTGCGTGGCGGGCAACTCCATCTGCTCGATGGCGACGGCGGCGGGGTCCGCCGGCTGACGGAGCTCGACCACGGCACGGCGACACCCGTGTGGAGCCCGGACGGCGCACGGATCGCCGTCACCGCCGAGGTGCACCGTCAGGCCCCGGACGAACCCGTCGTCGTGGACCGCCTCGGCAAGGTCGACGGCCGGGGCATGCGCGGCACCGGCCGCACCCAGCTGTTCGTCGTGGAGACCGCCTCGGGCCGGATCACCCAGCTGACCCTCGGCGACTTCCACGTCACGGGTACGCCCGCCTGGTCGCCGGACGGCACCGAGCTGGCCTTCCCGGCCGTCGTCGGCAGGGACTACGACCTCACCGGAGCCGTCGCCGCCCATGTCGTCGACGCCCTCGGCCCGACAGCCCTGCCGACCCCGGTCGGGCCCGCCGCCGGGCCGGTCCGCGCGGTCGCCTGGCACCCGGACGGCAAGGCCCTGCTGCTGACCGGCCGCACCACCCACGGGGCCGGCCACGACACCCTGCGGCTCCAACCACTGGACGGCTCGGCACCCACGGCGCTCGCCGCCGGCCTGGACCGCAACGTCATGCCCGGCGGCCCGGGCTATCCGGGCGCCCTCCCCCAGTTCGACCGCCCGAAGGGCGCGAGCGTCGTCTTCTGCGCCCGCGACCGAGGCGCCACCCGGCTGTACCGGCTTCTCCTGAACGACGGGCCCGGCCTCGGGAGCGCCCAGGCGTCGGAGCTTGCGCTGCCCACGGGCAGCGGCGTGTCGGGCTGCTCCGTCGCGGCGGGCAAGGCCGCGCTCTGTGTGGCGGACGGCTCCTCGTACGGCGAGATCGAGCTGCTCGACCTGGAGACCGGCGAACTCACCCGGCTCACCGCGCACATGGCCGAGGCACTCCCCGAGGTGACGCTCGCGCCCGTCGCCCCACGCGAGTTCACTATCTCGGACGGCACCCGGGTGCACGGGCTGATCACCCGTGACCCCCGGGCGCCCGTAGGCGGGCCGCTGCTCGTCGATCTCCACGGCGGGCCGCACAACTGCTGGGCCCCGCACGCCGACCCCGTCCATCTCTACCACCAGGAGCTGGTCGGCCGCGGCTGGACGATCCTCGCCCTCGACATCCGCGGCAGCGACGGCTACGGCGAGGACTTCCTCACCGCCGCCCTCGACGCGTGGGGAGAGGGCGACGAGCGGGACGTGCTGGAGCCGGTGGCGGCGCTGGTGGCGGAAGGGCTCGTCGATCCCGGGCGGATCGCCCTCACCGGCTACAGCTACGGCGGCTACCTCAGCTGCTGGCTCTCCGCCCGCAGCGACCTCTTCGCCGCGGTCGTGCCGGGCGGACTGATCGCCGACCTGCCGTCGCTGGTCGCCACCTCCGCCGAGGGCCTGAGGATCGCGTACGAGGAGATCACCGATCCCGACCGACGGCGGGCGCTCTCCCCGCTCACCCACGCGGACGACGTGCGGGCCCCGACGCTGATCCTCCACGGCCTGGCCGACGACGTCTGCCCGGCGGGCCAGGCCGAGCAGTGGTTCCACGCGCTGCGCACCCGCGGGGTGCCCGTCCGGATGGTCCTCTACCCGGGCGGCTCGCACCTGTTCGTCCTGAACGGCCGGCCGTCGCAGCGCGCCGACTACTCCCGTCGTGTCGTCGACTGGGTCACCGGACACACCCTCCGCCCCTTCGGCGGTCCGGTCCCCGACGCCACGTCGGCCCCCGAACCCGCCGGGTTCCGCCGGCCTCCGGCCCCACCGGCGCCCGGCCCCTGACCCTCGGCTCGTCGAGCAGCACCGGCCTCGACTCCGCCGAGCCCGGAGCCGGACCCCACAAGGATCACCGGCCCCACCCCCGTACGGCACCCGGCCCCACCCGGCCGGCCGCCACACCGCCGGTCGCGGCCCACCACCCCACCGGGCCCGAGGACCCGCGACCGGCACCCGTCTTCCGCGCCATCCGCGCGCCCCACAGGAGTTCATCGTGACCGTGAAACCGACCAACCCGCCCGACGCAGCCCACTGGAGCGCACGTCTGACCGAACTCGCCGCCCGCCACTCCGTCCCCGGAGCCGGCCTGGGCATCTGGTACCAGGGGCGGCAGATCGAGGCCGTCACCGGCCTCGCCAACGCCGGGGCCCGCATCGAGGCGACCACCGACACGCTGTGGCAGATCGGTTCCCTCACCAAGGTGTGGACCGCCACCGCGGCCATGGGTCTCGTGGACGAGGGGGCCCTGACCCTGGACGGCCCCCTCATCGAGGTCATGCCCGAGCTGCGCCTGGGCGACGCGCACCTGACCCGACACGTGACGCTGCGCCATCTGCTCTCCCACACCAGCGGCATCGACGGCGACTTCTTCCCGGACACCGGCCGGGGCGACGACTGTCTGGAGCGGTACGCCGAGCTGCTCGCCGACCTGCCGGCGAGCCATCCCCTCGGCGCCACCATGTCGTACTGCAACGCCGGATACACGCTGATCGGCCGAGTGATGGAACGGGTCACCGGCATCACCTGGGACGCGCTGATGCGCGACCGGCTCTTCCGGCCGCTCGGCCTCACCCACACCGCGACCCTGGCCGAGGACGTCCTGCGCCACCGCGCCGCGACGGGACACTACGGCGACCCCCCGCGGGTCGTCGCGGAGTGGGCGATGGGGCGCTCCACCGGCCCGACCGGTCTGATCTGCTCCACCACCGCCGACGTCCTGTCCTTCGTCCGTCTCCATCTGGGCGGCGGCTCCGCGGGCGACGGCACCCGGATGCTGAGCCGCGATTCCGTGCGGGCCATGCAGAGCCCGCAGGTCGAACTGCCCTGCCCCTACCCGTCCGGCCGTGCCTGGGGTCTGGGCTGGGCGCTCGACGAGTGGGACGGACTCGCGGTGTACGGGCACGACGGCAGCACCATCGGGCAGAACGCGTATCTGCGGGTGCTGCCCGAAGTGGGGCTCGCGATCTGCCTGTTCGCGAACGGCGGCAGCACCGGCGCCCTGTACGCGGAGCTGTTCCGGGAGATCACCCGCGACCTCGCGGGCGTGTCCATGCCGGCTCCCCTGCTCCCCGCCGAAGGGCACTCCGCCGCGGCCCCGGCCGACGTGACGGGCGTGTACGAGCGCAGCTCCACCCGCATCGAGGTGGTCGAGCAGGATGGCGGACTGCTCCTGCGCGACCGCTTCACGGGGATCCTGGCCGGTCTCGCCGAGCGGCCCGAGACCGAGCTGCGCCTGCGGCCCCTGGCGGCCGGGACCTTCGTGGCCAGACGCCCCGACGACGGCGGCTGGATGCCGGTCGCGTTCTTCACCCTGCCCGACGGCTCGCGCTTCGTGCACCACGGCGGCCGTGCCACTCCGAAGGTGAGCTGAGATGAACCCCTCCACCGACCGCCCCCACACCCCCGCGCGCCCGCGCTCCGCCGCACCGGCCGCCGTCGCCCGGCTGCGGGCGCGGCTCCCCGAGATGATCGACGACATCGAGGCCCTCGTCACCGCGGAATCCCCGACGTCGGACCTGGCCGCCGTCGTCCACTGCGCCACGGTCCTCGCCGCGCTCGGCACCCGGCTCACCGGCCAGTCGCCCGAGTGGCTCCAGGACACCGGCAGACCGCACCTGCGCTGGCGTTTCGGCAGCGGCGACCGGGTCCTGCTGCTCGGCCACCTCGACACCGTCTGGCCGGTCGGCTCCCTGGCCACCCACCCCTTCGCCGTCACGGACGGCATCCTCACCGGGCCGGGCTGCTTCGACATGAAGACCGGTCTCGTGCAGCTCTTCCACGCCCTGGCGAGCCTCGACGACCTGGACGGGGTCACCGTCATGGTCACCTCCGACGAGGAGGGCGGCTCCGCCGACTCCCGCGCCCTGATCGAGGACGAGGCCCGCCGCACCGGCGCGGTCCTGGTCCTGGAGGCCGCCGAGGACGGGGCGCTGAAGACGGAACGCAAGGGCGCCTCCCTGTACGACCTGACGATCACCGGGCGCGCCGCGCACGCCGGCCTGGAGCCGGAGCGAGGAGTCAACGCCACCACGGAGCTGGCCCATCAGATCCTCGCCGTCGACGCTCTGACCGACCGGGCCGCCGGCACCAGCGTGACGCCCACCGTCGCCGGCGCCGGCACGACCCGCAACACCGTGCCCCACACGGCGTCCCTCCAGATCGACGTCCGCGCCCGCACGGAGCGGGAACAGTGGCGGGTCGACACCGCCCTGCGCGGCCTGGCGTGCACGCTGGACGGCGCGGGGCTCATCCTGAACGGCGGCCTCAACCGGCCACCGCTCTCGGCCGGTTCGTCGGCCGCGCTGTTCGCCCTGGCCGAGGAACTGAACACGGCCCTCGGCCTGGGCGCCTTGCGGGGCGCGGCCGTCGGAGGCGGTTCCGACGGCAACTTCACCGCCGGTGTCGGCGCCCCGACCCTGGACGGCCTTGGCGCGGTCGGCGGCGGCGCGCACGCCGACGACGAGCACGTCGTCGTCGCCGAGATCCCGGCACGAGCCGCTCTGGTGGCCGCGCTCGTGGACGAGCTGCGCGGGTGGTCGTGATGGCCGGCCCGCGCACCGCCTCCACGGAGGAGCTGGGCTCCGCCGTGCTGTTCGCCGAGCGCGCCGCGCTGGCCGCCGGGGTCACCCTCCGCGAGCTGCACGACCTCGACGCCATGCGCGAGGCGCGCGACCTGCTCCACCGGGTGTGGCGCCCGGCACCGGACAACCCCGTGATCACTCCGGAACTGCTGCTGGTGCTGGCGCACTCCGGCAGCTACGTCGTCGCCGTCCAGCAGGACGGCCGGACGATCGGCACGTGCCTGGGGCTGCTGTCCACGGCCGGACTCCACTCCCACGTCGCCGCCGTCGACGACGGCGCCCGGGGCCGCAGCATCGGCTTCGCGCTCAAACTCCACCAGCGTGCCTGGTCGCTCGCCCGCGGCATCACCACGATCACGTGGACGTACGACCCGCTGATCAGCCGAAACGCCTACTTCAACCTCCGCAAGCTGGGCGCCGTGCCCACGGAGTACCTGCCGAACTTCTACGGTGCCATGCGGGACGGGGTCAACGCGGGCACCGACTCCGACCGGCTGCTGGTGCGCTGGGCTCTCACCGCCGGACCGGCGGCCCGCCCCGCCCCGGGCGGCGAGCGCGCCGGAGAACCGGCCGTGGTCGCCCTCGACATCGGCACCGACGGCCGGCCCGTCCGGGGTGAACGTCCCGGCGACTGGTCCCGCAGGACCGTCCTGGTCCGCGTCCCGCCCGACATCGAAGCGCTGCGCAGGACCGGCCGCGACGCGGCCGCCACCGCCTGGCGGCTGGCCGTGCGCGACGTCCTCGGCGGCCTGATGGCCGGCGGGCGACACACCGTCACCACCTTCACCCGGGACGGCTGGTACGTCCTGTCACCACGTCTGGAGTTTGACGCATGAAGATCACCGGAGTGGAACTGCGCCGGATCGCGATGCCCCTGGTGTCGCCGTTCCGGACGTCCTTCGGCACCCAGACCACACGTGACCTGCTGCTGTTGCGGATCGAGACCACCGCCGGGGACGGCTGGGGCGAGTGCTCCACCATGACCTCCCCGGTGTACTCCGCCGAGTACACCGCCGCGGCCGCCGACGTCCTGCGCCGCCACCTGCTGCCCGCCCTGTTCGCCCAGCCTGAGGTGACGCCGTGGACCGTCGCCCCGGCGCTGGCGTCCTTCAAGGGGCACCGGATGGCCAAGAGCGCCGTGGAGATGGCCGTCCTGGACGCCTGGCTCCGAGCCCGCTCGCTGTCCTTCGCCACGTGGCTCGGCGCCACCGCCGACCGCGTCGCGGCGGGCGTCTCGGTGGGCATCATGGACTCCGTCCCCGAGCTCCTCGACGCGGTCGAGGGGTATCTGGAGGACGGCTACCGCCGTATCAAGCTCAAGATCCAGCCCGGCTGGGACATCGAACCCGTACGCGCCGTACGCGAGCGCTTCGGCGCGGACGTGCCGCTCCAGGTCGACGCGAACACGGCGTACACCCTGGCCGACGCACCCCATCTGGCCCGCCTCGACGAGTTCGGCCTGCTGCTGATCGAGCAGCCGCTCGACGAGGAGGACATGCGTGCGCACGCCCAGCTCGCGCGACAGCTGCGCACCCCGGTCTGCCTCGACGAGTCGGTCGTGTCCGCCCGCTCGGCGGCGGACGCCATCGCCATGGGCGCGTGCGCGGTCGTCAACATCAAGCCCGCCCGGGTCGGCGGCTACCTGGAAGCCCGTCGGATCCACGACGTGAGCACCGCGCACGGTGTGCCGGTGTGGTGCGGCGGCTTGCTGGAGACGGGGCTCGGCCGGGCGGCCAACGTGGCGCTGGCCGCCCTCCCCGGCTTCACCCTCCCCGGCGACGTCTCGGCGTCGGGCCGCTACTTCCGTACGGACATCACCGAACCGTTCGTCCTGCGCGACGGACACCTCGACGTCCCCCACGGCGCGGGGCTCGGCGTCACGCCCGTTCCCGGTCTTCTCGCCGACGTCACCGTGTCGACCGAATGGATCACGCCATGAGCACCGTCCGCACGACCGCGACCGCCCCTCGGGAACTGCGGACCATGTTCGCGGAAGCCGGCCTCCGGGGACACCTCTTCGCCCGGGACATCGACGGCCCGGCGGCCGTCGGACTCGACGAGGACACCCCCGTCGCACTGGCCTCGGTCTTCAAGATCCCGATCGCCCTGGCGTACGCGTGCGAGGCCGAGGCCGGCCGGCTCGACCGGACCGAGCGCCACCCCGTACCCCTCGGGCTGCGCGACGGCGGCATCGGTGTCTCCGGCTGCGCGGACCCGGTGGAGATGAGTCTGCGCGACCTCGTCGGCATGATGCTGACGATGAGCGACAACGCCGCCACCGACGTCGTCCTGCGCCGCGTGGGGCTCGACCGGGTCAACGAGCTCCTCGCCCTTCTCGGTCGCCATGACACCCACCTGGTGGGCGGCTGCTCCGACATCGTCGGGGCACTGCTCGCCGATCTCGGCGCCGCCTCCCTGGCCGAGGCCCAGCCCGTTCTCGCCGCTCTTCCGGCCGAGGAGATCATGCGCCTTTCGGTGTGCGTGCCGGGGCGCACGACCCGGTCCACCGCCCGTGACACAGCCGCGCTCCTGGTCCAGATCTGGCGGGACGAGGCGGGCCCGGCCGCGGCCTGCCGCGAGGTGAGGGACGTGATGGCACGCCAGATCTGGCCGCACCGGCTGGCGTCCGGATTCGGCGACGACTACCGGGTCGCGGGCAAGACGGGCACCCTGCCGGGCTGGCGCAACGAGGCCGGAGTCGTCGAGCACCGCGACGGCGGCCGCTACGCGGTCGCGGTGTTCACCCGGGCCGCGACACCCCAGGAGATCGATCCCGAGGCGGACCGGGCCATCGGCCGGGCGGCCCGGATCGCGGTCGACGCGCTCCGTGCTTCCGCGGGGGCTGGACGATGACCCCGGCGGCCCCGGTCGTCCTCGGGCGGGTCCTGACCGATCTCGGGTCGACCCTCGTGGAACTCGCCGCCGGCACCCCGGACCCGTCCCGTCCCGTGCGCGGCGTACTCATCCACGATCCTCTGGAGGAACCCGCGCGGTGGCCGGGTGCCGTCGTCCTCGGCGTCGGTGTCGCCGGCGCTGCCTCGGTCGCCGCGCTGACGCGGCAGGCGGCCGCGCTCGGTGCGGCGGCGGTCGTCGTCCGGTCCCCCGTGGCCGTCGACGACACGGTCACGGCGGCCTCGGAGGACACCGGAGTCCCCGTCCTCGGCCTCACCCCGGGCGCCTCCTGGGCCCAGGCGGCCGCGCTGCTCCGGGGCCTGCTGGCCGTCGACGACTTCGCGGACGAGGAGCCGGGCGACGCGGCGTGGGGCGACCCCCTCTCGGGCGATCTGTTCGCCCTGGCGAACGCGATCGCCGCGCTCCTCGACGGTCCGGTCACGGTGGAGGACCGCGGCGGGAAGGTGCTCGCCTTCTCCAGCCGTCAGGACGAGGGCGACCCGGCCCGGATCACGACGGTCCTGGACCGCCAGGTGCCGGCCGACAAGCTGCGCGATCTGGAGGCGCGCGGCGCCTTCCACGCCCTCTACCGCAACGAGGGTGTGCTGTACGTCGCCGGACCGCACGACAAGCCACGGGCGGCGATCGCCGTCCGGGCCGGCGGGGAGATCCTCGGCTCCATCTGGGTGATCATCCGGGACCGCCTGGGCCCGGACGGCGAACGCGCCCTCGCCGAGGCCGCGAACGTCGCCGCGCTGCATCTGCTGCGCCGCCGGGCCGGTGAGGACGTCGGCCACCGGCTGCGCGCCGATCTCGTGGCCACCGTCCTCGAAGGCGGTGCCGCCGCGCCGCGGGCCGCGGCCCGGCTCGGCCTGACCCACCAGCCGTCCTGCGTCCTGGCACTCGCGCTGCTGGGCGACGACATCGCCGCCGCCGACCTGCTCGCCACGGCGCGTCGCACCGCGGAGGCGCTCGCGCTCCACCTCTCCGCGATCCATCCCCGGACCGCCACGGCGTACCTCGGCGATGTGACGTACGCCGTGCTGCCGGGCAGCTCCGTCGAGACGGCCACCCGCGTGGCCGACGCGTTCCTCTCCCGGGCGGGCAGCAGAGTCCCGGCCGTCATCGGGATCGGCCGGCTCGCCGCGGACCCGAGCGACCTTCCCCGCTCGCGCGCCGACGCCGACCGCGCCCTGCGCGTGCTCACCGCCGCCGGCACTCCCCACCGCTCCGCCGCGCTCAAGGACGTCTACCTGCCCTCCCTGCTCCTCGATCTCGCCGACCAGGTCCACATCGACGCCCATCCGTCCGACGATCCCGTCAACCGTCTCCGCGCCTACGACGCCGAACACCACAGCGCGCTCACCGAGACGCTCGCCGCCTGGCTCGACAACTTCGGCGATGTCATCGCCGCCTCGGCCGCGGTCCATGTCCACTCCAACACCTTCCGCTACCGGCTCAAACGCCTCGTACAGGTGTCGGGCTTCGATCCCACCGACCCGGCGGCCCGCTTCGAGGCCATGCTCCACCTCCGCCTGACACCGCCCGCGCCGCCCGGAGCGGCTCCGTCCCGTCCCGCCCCAGCGGCACGCCACCAGCGGAAGGGGCCGGGGGAGACGGAGGCCGCCAGGCCGTGACGTGCGGAGGGCCTGCCTCACCTCCAGTCGCCGAACCTCTCGAAGAACGCCTCGGCGGAACGTACGCTCGTCGCCGTGACGACGCCCCGTTGCGCCTCCCAGTCGCCAGTGAACGCCTCGACGAGCACCTCGGCGGCCCTGGGCGTACCGATCACCTTGCGCAGGCACTCCTCGCGGCGCGAGCCGTCGAAGTGGACGAGGGCCAGCCGCGCCACGTTGTAGGCGCGGCTCGCGGAGTTCAGGCGGTACGGCGGGTACGCGCGGAAGCGGTGCTCCAGCCGTGCCGACGGGACGGCCAGTACGTCGATCCCGGCGCGCCACGCCCGCAGGCTGAAGTCGACGTCCTCAAGGCCCAGCTCGCGAAAGGCCCCGAAGCCGCCCAGCCCCTCGAACACCGCCCGCCGCACCGCCAGGCAGCCGCCCGGCGCGATGGGCACCGGGTACGGGGCTCCGTCCGGCCCCGGGGGCAGCCAGCGGACCCGTAGATCGGCGTCGACGAGGCGGGCGCCGCAGCCCAGTTCCGTGGCGCCGAAGTCCCGCAGGGCGGGTGCGAGGACGGCATCGGGTCCGGTGGCCAGCGCGGCCCGCAGCCGGCCGAGGCAGTCCCGCTCCAGCCGGCAGTGCGCGTCCAGGAACACCAGGTGCGTACCCCGGGCGAGCCGGGCGCCCGCGTTGCGGGCCGCCGCGACGCCGCCGCGCGGGATGCGGTGCACCACGACCCCTCGCGCGCGCCACTCCTCCGTCTCCAAGGCGGCACAACTGCCGTCGGTGCCGCCGTCGTCGACGACGATGGTCTCGTCGGCGACGTCCGACCCGGCGAACAGGGACCTCAGGGTCTCGTGCAGCTCCGCGCCCTCGTCCAGGCTCGCGATCACGAGCGACACGGTCACCGGGCGCCCGAGCGGCCCCCGCTCCGCGCCGGACGCCGTGCGGATCATTCCACCGGGGGGCCGGGCGTGCCGGGCGGAACGCCTCCGGGAGGAGACGTGGCGATCAGGTCGATCAGCCCCGGCAGGAGGGCCGCGTACCGGATCGAGTCCTGCAGATAGGCCGTGAGTCCGGCGCTCAGTGCGAAGTGGTACGCGCTCAGCCGGTCGAGCTCGCCGCCGTCCAGGACGAGTGCCAGGAGGTCGCCGAGCCGCAGCCGGCCCAGGCTCAGGGCGTCGAGGACCTGCCCGGGTGCCGCGGCGAATTCCAGGTAGTCGGCGAAGTCGGTGGACGACTGGAAGTCGGCCTCGGTGAAACCGGCCCGCTCCAGCGCGCGTTCGAGGGCCCGGTCGCCCTGGCGGACCAGATATCCGGCCGACGGCGCGTTCGCCTCGCGCAGGTGTTCCAGCAGTTGTTTGGTCACGGCACCGACGAGGCCGATGTTGGTGGCGTTGCGCCGGTCGGTCAGCACGGGGGTGAGATGGGCCCGGTTCTCGCTGCCGATCATCGCGATGCCCACGGCCTCGACGGTCCGCGACCCGATGCCCCTGGGCGGCCACGGCCGCTCCGTCGTGGCCAGGGCCAGCACCAGGCCGCCCCGGGACAGCAGCGGTTCGAGGACCTCGGTATAGAGGTACGGATACCGGTTGCGTCGGCAGAACGCGGCGAGCGCGATCCGCGTCTCGATGTCGGGCTCCTTCGTCACCGCCAGCCGGACCGACTCGTTCGCGGGAGCGTGGTGGGTCATCGCGGGCCTCCGAGAGCCGGGGAGTCGGCACGGGACATCCACCCCGCGACGGCGTACCGCGTGCCGTCGCGCACGCCGGCCACCTCGTGCATCAGGGAGGAGCGGAACATCAGCAGCATGCCGGGCTCGGGCACCACGACCACCCGTCGGTCGCGCAGCCCCGGGTCGGTCTCGTAGACGGTGAGCGCGCCGCCGTCGAACGTCGGCAGGGCCTCGCCGCCGTCGCGCCCGTTGAGGTACAGCAGCAGCGACCACCGGTGGGCGGCCAGCCGGGGCGGATCGTCCTTGTGGTTGGCCACGTCCCGGTGCGCGCGGAAGTAGCTGCCCTTCTCGTACGACATGAAGTACGGGCCGTACAAATGGTCAGCGTCCGAGTCGAACGCCGCGCGATGCTCGTCGAAATAGGAGGCCATGCGCTCGCCGACGCGGCGCTTGAAGTCCTCCGGAAAGTGGTGGTCGAAGCACAGGCGCAGCGACTCGTCCAGGATCGACTCGCCCGCTCGGACGATCTGGGCCGGCTCGCGCGGCGCCCGTGCCATGGCCCCGATGACGTCGGCGCATTCGGCGACCGAGAGGAATCCACGGGCCGACGCGATGTTCCGCGTCCTGAACTGGGGCTGCATGTCCTGGCGCCTCCCGGTCGCGAGCGTCTCGTGGGGTGGCACGAGACTTCTCCAGACAACCTCCGGCCACCGCGACCCGCACGCCGGGGTAGCCCGATCGACGGGGTAGCCCGATCGACGGGGTAGTCCGATCGACGGGTACGCCCGGACCGCTTCGGCGAGGGGAGGGCTACGACGCGGTCGCGTGTGCCGACGCGGGCTACGGACCGGCTGCCCCGGCTCGCAGCGCGTCCGCCTCCTCGCGCGCGCGGGCCGCGGCGGCGTGGTCGAGTACGCCCAGCGGGAGCCTGCGGCAGGACAGCTCGGCCATGGTGGTCCGGCTCGTGACGATGGCCGCGCAGCGCACCCCGCTGGGCAGGAGGTCGCTCACCTGGTGGACTCCGGCGGCGTTGTCCAGGACGACCAGCGTCCGCTGGCCCGCCAGCAGCGTGCGGTAGAGATGGACGCGGTCCGTCAGCTCCGCGGGCACGGCACCGCCGGGGATGCCGAGCGCGCGGAGGAAGGCGCGCCGAGCACCGTGACGGAACCATCACCCTCTGGGTCTGCACCACTGGGCCCGGCCTGGGCAACGACGAGTGCGGCACGCCGGTGACCGACCGGATCGGCAACTGAGTCGCCGTACGCACAAGGCCGGTGGCGGGTCAGACCGACAAGGGTGCCGCGGGTCACTGCAGCCCGAGGCGCCGTGCGATCTCCTCGGTGTGCCGTAGGCGTGCGAGGCCGTCGTCGCCGAGGGTCGTGACGACTCCGGTGACGACGGTCTCGACGACGGCGAGGGTGGGGACGAAGCTGTCGTACGGTGAGGGTGTCGTGACCAGGCTGGGTAGGACGACCTCGGCGTGCGCGGAGACCGGGGAGAGCCATCGGTCGGTGAACAGGACGACCTTCGCGCCTTGTTCGAGGGCGAGTCGGGCCATGGTGACCTTGTCCTGCTCGTAGCGGCGATAGTCGAAGACGACCAGGACGTCGCGGCGGGTGAGCATACCGAGTAGCGCGGTCCGCTCGACGTCGCCCGTGGGCAGGAGCCGGATGTCGCCGCGCACCTGCATGAGGTGCGTTCCGAGGTACTGGGCGAGGAGATGTGTGAAGCGGCCGCCGGTCAGGGTGATGCGGCGTTTGCCGTCGGCCAGGAGCGCGACGGCGTGTTCCAGGTCGTGGGGCGGGAGTTCGGCGAGGGTCTGCGCGACGGCGCCGCCGAACAGTCTGCCGCCCTGTTCGAGCAGGGACGCTTCGCCGTCCGGTGCCTCGTCGGTGCGCGTGCGGTCGGCGGATTCGTACAGGGACAGGGGTGAGGCGTTGCGTTCGTCGAGTTCCTCGCGCAGGGCGGTCTGGAAGTCGGGGAAGCCCCGGTGGCCGAGCCGGTTGACGAAGCGGATGACGGTGGGGGCGCTGACGCCCGCCCGTTCGGCGAGGACGGCGACGGTCTCGAAGCCGGCGGAGGGGTAGTTGGCCAGAAGGACGCGGGCGACCTTGCGCTCGGCCGGGCTGAGGTCGCCCAGCTTCTGCCGGATCACGTCGGCGAGTGCGCCGGAGGCCATCGCGGGTTCCTTTCTGGGTCGTCGGCGGGCGTGCCGCCCGCGCGCCGAGCCTAACGCCGAACGCCTGAGCCACGTTCGCGGCCCCGCGCCCCGATGGCGGCGGCCTCAGTCGCCGCGGCTGTCGCCGAGGTCGGCGATGAGGGAGGCGAGCAGGGCGACCCTGGCAGGGACGGTACGGACGTCGAGCCACTCCTCGGGGGTGTGGTCGGCGCCGCCGACCGGTCCCAGGCCGTCCAGTGTCGGGACCCCTGTGCCGGCGATGGTGTTGGCGTCTCCCACGCCGCCTGTCGCCGTGGCACCGAAGGCCAGGCCCAGGCGTACGCCGATGTCCTGGGCCCGTTCGAACATCCGGCGGGACGCGGCCGTGTCTTCCATCGGCGGGCAGGACGCGACCTCCTCGACGGTGGCACGGGTGCCGGGGACGACGGGCCGCGTGGCGACCTCCTCCAGGGCGAGGGTGGCCGCGCGCATGTCCCTGTCCGTGGCCGAGCGGATCTCGACGAGGAGTTCCGCCTCGGGGCAGACGATGTTGAAGCGGCTGCCCGCGCGCACGACGCCCACGTTGACGGTGACGTCCTCCCACGTGCCGTTCAGCGCTTGGATCGCGATGACGAGGTGGGCGGCGGCCAGGGCCGCGTTCGCTCCGCGCTCGGGTTCGATGCCCGCGTGCGCGGCGCGACCGGTCACGGTGACCCTGAAGTCGGCCACGCCCTTGCGCGCGATGACCAGGTCGCCGTTCTCCCGGGCGCATTCGAGGGCGAGGGCGTAGTGCGCCCCTTCGGCCGCCCGCCGGGTGACCGGCCTGCTGGCGGGTGAGCCGATCTCCTCGTCGGGTGTGGCGAGGAAGACGAGTTCCGCGTAGTCCTCGATGCCTGCCGAGGCGAGGATCTCCAGTGCTGCGAGGCCCGCGACCAGGCCTCCCTTGTCGTCGCTGACGCCGGGTCCGTGGGCGAGGGGTCCGCTGAGGGAGAAGGGGCGTTCGGCGGCTGCCCCGTCGTCGAAGACGGTGTCCATGTGCGCGGCGAGGAGGAGTCTGCGGCCTCCGTCGGCGACGGCGAGGCGGCCTTGCTTGCGGCCGATGAGCACATCCCCGGTGCGGTGCCGGTGGGCCGGTGGCAGCGGGACGCGTTCCACGGAGAAGTCCAGCCGTTCGAGGTGGGCACGGACCAGGTCGGCGACCCGGTTGACGCCCTCGGCGCTGTACGAGCCGGAGTCGATGGCGACGAGTTCGGCCAGGTCTTCCAGGTACCGGGCCTGGTGCGCGTGGGACAGGGACAGGAGCGCTTCGTCGAGGCGCTGCTGCCGGAGCGGGGCGCTCACAGGACCTTCGCCAGGAAGGCACGGGTGCGCTCCTGCTCCGGCTCGGCGAGGACCCGTTGGGGATCACCGGATTCGACGACGACACCTTCCTCCATGAAGACCACGAGGTCACCGGATTCGCGGGCGAAGCCGATCTCGTGCGTGACGACGACCATGGTCATGCCGTCGTCCGCGAGCCGGCGCATGACGTCGAGGACGTCGAGGACGTCGCCGACGAGTTCGGGGTCGAGCGCCGATGTTGGTTCGTCGAACAGCATCGGTTTCGGTTTCGGTTTCATGGCGAGGGCGCGGGCGATGGCGACGCGCTGCTGCTGGCCGCCCGAGCGCTCGGCCGGGTAGTGACCCTCCCGGGTCGCGAGCCCCACCGAATCTGCCGGCCTGGCGGGCGGGCACGATGCCAGCACCGCCGTCGCCCCGCGGCGGGGCGCAGAGATGTCGATCAACGTCGTTCCCTCTCGGACGTCCGAAGCGAGCGGAATCATCTCCGCCGACATCCCAGATGTTACATATCGAGTAGCGCGATGGCTAGATGTAACAGCCATTACATCTCGACGTCTCTCGTCGGTCCGGACGACGAAGGCGGTCGTTTTCTTCGTCGTCGTGGATGAACTGTGGGCCCATCGGCCGTCCTAGCGTCAGGGCCAACTCTCACTGGAAGGCTCCGACATGACCGCTGATCTCCACCGACGCTCCGTCGTCGCCGACACCCACAACGATCTGCTGATGGCGGTGTCGGCGCGGCCCCCGCATCGCTGGGCGGACTTCTTCCGCGAACGCTGGCTGCCGCAGCTCCAGGCCGGAGGCGTGGACGTCCAGGTACTGCCCGTCTTCATCGACGACCCCTATCGCCCGGAAGGCGCGCTGCGCCGCACCCTGCGGATGATCGAGACCGCGCACGTCCTGGCCGAGGGGAACCCGGACACCGTGGCCCTCTGCGTGGACGGCGACGAGATCGACGCCGCTCTCGCCGCGTCGAAGATCGCACTCGTGCTCGCCCTGGAGAGCGCGCCGGGCGTCGATGCCGATGTCGAGCTGTTCCACACCCTTCACCGCCTCGGTGTACGCGTCGCCTCCATCGCGCACTGGAGCCGCACCCCGCTCGCCGACGGCAGCGGAGAGGACGCCACCGGCTCCCGGCTCACGGCCGCCGGAGTCCGGGCCCTGGCGGAGATGGAACGACTCGGCATGATCTTCGACATCTCCCACCTCGGCGCCACCGGGGTGGCCCACGTCCTCGAACTGGCCACCCGCCCGCTCCTGGCCACCCACTCGTCGGCCCGCGCACTCCACGATCACCACCGGAATCTGACCGATGACCAGCTCCGGGGAGTCGCCGCCACGGGCGGCGTCGTCTGCGTCAACTTCTTCCCCGGCTTCCTCGCCGAGGCCGAGGAGGACCGCACCCTGGAGAAGCTGGTGGACCACATCGAGCACGTGGCGTCCGTCGCGGGCATCGACCATGTCGGCATCGGGCCCGACTTCGTACGCGAGGTCCTTCTCGACGTCACCCCGCCCTGCTGCGAGGAGCTCGATCTCGGCGACATCGACCCGCTCGTCACCCTGCCGGGGCTCGACGGTCCGGCGGGCCTGCCCCTGGTGACGGCGGAACTCGTCCGGCGCGGCCACACCGAGACCGACATCGGCAAGATCCTCGGCGGCAACGTCCACCGTCTCTTCCGCGCGGAACTGGGGCGTGCCCGATGACGCCCGCCGCAGGCCCGATTCCCGGTGAGCTGACCGTACGCGAAGTTCACCGGGTGGAGGAGCTCGGGGACATCGACCGGCTCTTCGGCCGCATCTGGCAGTACCCGCCGGGTGAGGGTCCCATCGGAGTCGAACTGATGCGCGCGCTGTCCCACGCGGGCAACTACGTGGCGGGCGCCTACCGCGGCACTCGACTCGTCGGCGCCTCCGTCGGATTCCTCTCCGCTCCTCCCGGCCTGGCACTGCACTCCCATGTCACCGGCGCGGACCAGGGGCGGGGCATCGGCTTCGCCCTCAAGCAGCATCAGCGCGACTGGGCCCTCGCCCGCGGCCTGGACCGGATCACCTGGACCTTCGACCCCCTGGTCCGCCGCAACGCGTACTTCAACCTCACCAAGCTGGGGGCGACGCTGGAGGAGTACCACTCCGGCTTCTACGGCAGGATGCGGGACGCGATCAACGGCGGCGACGACTCCGACCGCGTGCTCGCCCGCTGGGATCTCCACGCGCCGCACGTGAGCGCCGCGGCTTCGGGCGTGCGCACCACCGGGCCCGGCGTCAGCAGGCACGGCGTCAGCGGGCACGGCGTCGCCGTCGCCGAGGCCCCCGTGTCCGTACTCGCCGAAGGCCGCGACGGCCGTCCGCTCCTGCTGTCGACGGACTCCTCGACCGTACTGGTCGAGCTGCCGCCCGACATCGAGGCCCTCCGCCGCACCGATCCCGCCGCCGCCACCTCCTGGCGGCTGGCGGTCCGCGAGGTGCTCGGCGGCCTGCTGGCCGACGGCGCGCGGGTCACCGGCCTGCACGGTCGAACCGGCTATGTGGTCGACCGCGCCCCTCTCCGACCGGCGTCGGCGTCCTTCTCCCGACCGGAACACCTGCCCCCCATGGAGTCACAGAACCGATGAAGATCAACGGAATCGAACTCCGCCGCATCGCGATGCCGCTGAAGGCTCCCTTCCGCACCTCGTTCGGCGAACAGACCGCCCGCGACATCCTGCTGCTCCGTGTCGAGACACCGGACGGCGAGGGCTGGGGCGAATGCGTCGCCATGGCGGAGCCCCGCTACAACTCCGAGTACGTGGACGGCGCCGCCGCCGCACTCCGCCGTTTCCTCGTTCCCGCGCTGCCGGGGGACGTCCGGGCGAACACGGTGGCCGCCGCGCTGGAACCGTTCAAGGGCCACCAGATGGCGAAGGCCGCTCTGGAGAGCGCGGTCCTCGACGCGGAGCTGCGGGCGAGCGGCCGGTCCCTCGCCTCCTACCTCGGCGCCACCAGGAACCGGGTGCCGAGCGGCGTCTCGGTCGGCATCATGGACTCCGTTCCCGAACTCCTCGACGCCGTCGCGGGGTTCATCGCGGAGGGCTACCTCCGGATCAAGCTGAAGATCGCCCCCGGCTGGGACGTGGAGCCGGTACGGGCCGTACGCGAACGCTTCGGTGACGGTCTGCTGCTCCAGGTCGACGCCAACGCCGCCTACACGCTCGCCGACGCGCGCCACCTGGAGAGGCTCGACGAGTTCGGCCTGCTCCTCGTCGAACAGCCGCTCGCGGACGACGATCTCGTCCAGCACGCCGAGCTGTCCCGCCGGCTCGCCACCCCCGTCTGTCTGGACGAGTCGGTCGACTCCGCGGCACAGGCCGCCGCGGCCATCTCGCTGGGCTCCTGCTCCATCGTCAACATCAAGCCCGGTCGCGTCGGCGGCTACCTCGAAGCACGCCGGATCCACGACCTCTGCCGGGCCCACGGCGTCGCCGTGTGGTGCGGCGGTATGCTGGAGACCGGTATCGGCCGCGCGGCCAACGTCGCCCTGGCCGCCCTGCCCGGATTCACCCTGCCCGGCGACACCTCGGCGTCCAGCCGCTACGACACCACCGACATCACCCCGCCGTTCGCACTCTCCGACGGCCACCTCGACGTACCCACCGGACCCGGAATCGGCGTGGAGCCGGTGCCCGCGATCCTGGACGAGGTGACGACCTCCACCGAGTGGATCGCCCTCTGAGCGAAAGCGAAGAGGAACGACGTGAGCCGCCTGCCCGGTCCGGGCAGGCGGCTCATGTCGTCGCCCCGCCTCAGGCGGTGGCCGGCCTCGGCACCGCGTCCAGCAGTGCCCGCGTGTACGCCTGGCTCGGGGCTGCCATCACCTCTTCCACCGGCCCCTCCTCGACGAGCCGTCCCCGGTGCATCACCGCGACGCGATCGCACACGTACCGTACGACCGCGAGATTGTGCGAGATGAACAGCAGGGAAAGGCCCAGCTCCGCCTGGAGCGAGCGGATCAGGTTGAGCACCGAGCCCTGCACCGAGACATCCAGCGCCGAGGTGATCTCGTCCGCGATCAGCAGCTCCGGCCGTGTCCCCAGCGCACGCGCGATGGCCACCCGCTGCCGCTGGCCGCCGGACAGTTCCCGCGGATAGCGGCCGGCGTACTGCGGGGCCAGCGAGACCAGCGACAGCAGCCGCTCCACCTCCGCCGCCCGCTGCGCGCGGGACAACCGGTCCGCCAGCCCTTCGGCGATCGAGGAGCCCACCCTCATACGGGGATCGAGCGAACCGTACGGATCCTGGAACACCATCTGGACCTTGCGCCGGTCCGGACCCTCGATCGTGCCCTGGTACGGGACCAGCCCGGTGATCGCGCGAGCCACCGTCGACTTGCCCGACCCGGACTCGCCCACCAGACCGACCACACTCGCCGGCGGGATCTCCAGATCCAGCCCCTTCACCACGGTGCGCGAGCCGTACCGCACGGTCAGATCGGTGATTCTCACGACGCCTCCCAGCAGGCCGCGCGATGGCCCGCGGCGTGCTCCACGAGCACCGGGCGTTCCGTGCGGCATTGATCGGTCGCGGACGCGCAGCGGTCCGCGAAGGTGCATCCCGGCCCCAGATCGGCGGGGGCCGGCTGAGTGCCGGGGATGCCGGTCAGCGGAACCGTACGGTCGGTGTCCATCGTCGGCACCGAGCCCAGCAGCGCCCGGGTGTACGGGTGCAGAGCGCCGTCCGCGAGCCGGGAGGTCTCCAGCTCCTCCACGATCGTCCCCGCGTACATCACCGCGACCCGGTCGCACAGTTCGCTCGCCAGCGCGATGTCATGGGTGATGAAGAGCACGCCCGCGCCGGTCTCCCGGGTCACTTCACGCAGCAGCCTCAGGATCTGGCGCTGCACGGTCACGTCCAGGGCCGTCGTCGGCTCATCGGCGATGATCAGCCGGGGCGCACCCATCAGACCCATCGCGATGACGGCACGCTGCCGCATGCCGCCCGACAGCTGGTGCGGATGCATCCGGGCCGTCCGCTCCGGATCCGGCAGCCCGACGTGCCCGAGCCGGTCGATGGCCCGCTGCCACGCGTCCGTGCGGGTGGCGCCCTGGTGGACGACCGAGACCTCGGCGAGCTGGCCACCGATCCTGAGGGCCGGATTGAGCGACGCCATCGGATCCTGGAAGATCATCGCCAGTGAGGTGCCCAGCAGCTTCCTGCGCTCCTTCTCCGGCAGCGCGTCCACGTCCTGGCCGTGCAGCCGCAGCCGACGGGCGTCCACGCGGCCGGGGTACGGGACCAGGCCGCCGATCGCCGCCGCCGTCAGGCTCTTGCCGCTGCCGGACTCCCCGAGCAGGCCCACGATCTCGCCCTGCCGGACGGTCAGCGACAGATCGCGCACGGGGCGCGCCCCGCTGGGGAAGGTGACGCTCAGACCCCGGACGTCCAGCGCCGCGTCCGGTTCGCCGTCGACCGACTCTCGGTCCTCCTCCCGGGGTACGGCCGAGGGAACCTCCGCCTTCGCCGCGGCCTTGCCGCTGCCGCCGGCCGACGCGGACTGCCGCGCCGCGGCGTCCGAGAACGAGTCGCCGAGCAGGGCGAAGCCGAGTCCCGCCAGGATGATCGCCGCGGCCGGGCCCACCGCCACCACCGGGGTGACGTAGATGGGGCCGAAGGCGTCGAACAGGAGCCTGCCCCAGTCGTACGACGGAGGCTGCACCCCGAGCCCGAGGAACGACAGTCCGGCGAGTCCCAGCAGCGCCCCGCCGATCGCCTGGGCGACCGTCATCACGAGGGGTTCGCCGACGTTGGGCACGACGTGCCGGAGCAGGATGCGGTGGCGGGGCACGCCCATCATCCGGGCCGCGAGCGCGTAGTCGGAGGTGGCGATCGACACCGCCAGATTGTTCGTCAGCCGGGCGACCGCGGGCGCGACCGCGACGGCGATGCCCAGGACCGCGCCCGTCGCACCGAGGCCGGCGATCACCGCGGTGAACATCGCGAGCAGCAGCCCGGGAAAGGCGACCAGGGCGTTGACGGCCGAGGTGACCGACTGCCCGGCGCGCCGTGGCAGTACGGACGGCAGCGTGCCGAGGACGAGCCCGATGCCGGTGCCGATGGCGGTGGCCAGCAGCGCGAGGAGCAAGGTGAAACGGGTGGCCACGAGCGTACGGGCCAGCAGATCACGGCCGAGCGCGTCCGTGCCGAGGAGATGGGCGGCCGAGGCGCCCTCGCCGATCGCCGACGGGTCGAAGCGAGTGGCGTCGTCCCCCCAGATCATGGGGGCGAAGACGGCCAGCAGCGCCATCAGGGTGACGATCGCGAGGCCGGCGCAGCCGGACGCGGTACGGGGCAGGCGTCGCATCATGCCTCCTCGGGCGTGAGGGCCGAGTTGAGGGGGGACTTGGGGTCGAGGAAGCCGATCAGCAGGTCGACGAGGAAGTTCACGACCAGCACGATCACCCCGTAGACGAGGACCACGCCCTGGGCGACCGGGTAGTCCTGCTGGGTGATGGCTTCAACCGTGCGCTGGCCCAGCCCCGGCCAGGCGAAGACGCTCTCCACCAGCACACCCGACGTGATCAGCGCGGTGAGCAGCAGTCCTCCCATGGTGAGGGTCGCGGTCAGCGTGTTCGGCAGCAGATGGCGCAGATAGAGCCGGGAGGCGGGAAGGCGCTTGGCTCGGGCGAGCCGCATGTACTCGCTGCCCAGTTCGCGTTGGGTCTCGACGCGGGAGACACGGGCGAGCAGCGCCGCGGGGCCGATCGCGAGGGCGACCGCGGGGAGGACGTACGAGGAGGGGCCTGCCATTCCGGCGGGCGGCAGCCAGCGCAGGCCGACCGCGAAGACCGTCACCAGACCGATCGCGTAGAGGAACTCGGGGATCGAGTTGGCCGTTCCCGTCACGCCGGAGAACACCGTCCGGGTGAGCGGACGGCGGCCGTTCTCGGTGCGCACGGCCGCCCACATCCCGAGCGGGATCGCGACGCACAGCGCGAGCGCCGCGCCAAGCAGGGCGATGGAGACGGAGTTGGGGAGCCGGTCGGCGATGACGTCGCCCACCGGTTCCGAGGTGAGGAACGAGGTCCCGAGGTGCCCGCTGAGCACCTGCCGGACATAGTCCAGGAACTGGTGCAGGAGCGGATCGTCCAGACCGAGTGCCTCCCGTCTCCTCGCGAGCACCTCGGGCGGGGCGGCGGGGCCGAGGCCGGCGCGCGCGGGATCCCCGGGCATCAGCTGGAGCATCAGGAACGAGGCCACCAGCAGCACGGCCAGCGAGAGCGTCAATCGCAGCACGGCTCGGAGCAGGAAGACGATAGGGAGCCGGCGTCGAGCGACGCGCGGGGCGCGCTGGGCCTGACTGTTCGGAGACATGGGGTCACTCGCCTTCCGTCTGCAGCCGGATGGTGGTCGGGTACAGCAGACCGGGGAGCATCCGCAGGGAGCCGTTCCTGGTCGCCAGCGTGGTGGTGAGGTTGACGATCGGCATGATGTCGTTGTTCTCCACGAGCGATGCCTCGGCCTTGTTCCACAGCGCGCAGCCGGGCTCGCCCGGGGTGCCGAGGGCCTGGCCGGTGAGTGTCTCGTACCGCTCGTTCCTCAGATGCGTGAAGTTGCCGCCGTCGGGCGGGGTGGGGCCGGACAGGATGCCCATGAGCATCGAGGGCAGTTGGACGCCGATGGGCAGGGCGCCGATGTCCCAGTCGAGGGTGCCGCTGATGGCGTCGTCGAGCCGGCCGCCGGTGACGCCGAGCAGCTTGACCTCGGCCCCGACGCGCTTCCATTCGGCGGCGGCGTACTCGGCGGTGGCCGTACCGGCCTCCCCCTGAGCGAGGGGGAACAGCAGCGTCAGTGACAGCTTGCGCCCGTCCTTGACCCGTACGCCGCCCGCCCCCTCCCGCCAGCCCGCCGCGTCCAAGGTGGCCTTGGCCTTGGCGACGTCGTAGCGCGGGAGATAGCGGGAGAAGTCGACGCTGGGGCAGGGGCGCGGCTCGGCCACCATGCCGTTGGGCGGGGTGCCGCTGCCGCTGGACGCCATCAGGCCCAGGTCCTTGACGTCGAGCGCCATCGACAGCGCCTTGCGGACGGCCGGGTCGGCGGTCGGCTTGCCCTCGCTCTGCTGGAAGAGGAACTGGGCATTGCCGCTGTAGACGTCCTTGGTCCGGATGTCCGGCATGGCCTTGAGCCGGGCCCGGTCGGGCCCCTGGACGAATGCGGCGTTGACGGCACCGCCGATCATGAGGTTGGTGGAGGTCTGTTCGTTGGCGACCACCCTGACGACCAGCTTCTCCGGCATGCCGGCCGAGGTGGCGCCCGAGGGACCCCAGGCGTAGTCCTTGCGCAGCCGGAAGGTGTACCGGTCGCCGGGCCGTACCTGTGCGAGCTCGTACGGGCCGGATCCGGACATGCCCTGGGCGAGCAGCTTGCGGTCGGTGAGGCCCTTGCCGCAGACGATGTACATCATCGCGGAGCTCTCCAGGATGAAGCTGAACGGCTGGGGCGTGGCCAGGGTGAGGGTGCGGGCGGCGTCGTCGGCCGTGGCGGTGAGGCCCACGGGCACGACGACGCCGTAGAGCAGCGACTTGTTGGCGGGGTCGGTGTCGTAGGCGACGTTCGCGGCGACCGTGCTCGGTGTCAGCGGTGACCCGTCGGAGCAGGTGATGCCCTTACGGAGGGTGTAGGTCACGGAAGAGGGCGTCACCTGCCACTTCTCGGCGAGCCCCGGTACGGTTCTGCCCTGCTCGTCGCTGGAGACCAGGGTGTCGTAGCCGATGGACAGCAGGAGGTTGGTGCCGCCCGCCATCGCTTTCGAGGGGTCGAGGGCGCCGGGGGCGAGGGACGACGTGATGGTGAAGGTGTCGCCGTCCGGGGCGGAGCCGCCGGTCGTGGCGCAACCGGTCGTGGCGAGCAGCAGGGACAGGGCCGCCGCCATGGTGGTTCGGGTGTGTTTCATCGAGGACTCCAGAAGCGGAACTTCAGGATGGGTGGGAGTGATGCATCACCCTGTCCGATCCCGGTCCCCCGGTATTCGTGCCGGAGCACAAAAGCCGGAGGCCCGTCTGTCCTTCCGGCCAACGTGGCGGGAATTGTGGGTTGAGATTCAGGGGCGACTGCTCACCGGCCCTCTTCCCGGTCGGAGCGCCGGGGACCGAAGATGCGGATCTGGAGCATGACACCGAGCCGTTGCCGCGGGTCGTCCAGATCGAGACCGCTGATCTCCAGAACCCTTTTGAGCCGGTACCTGAACGTGTTCGCGTGGACATGCATGCGCGCCGCGGCGGTCGGGACGTCTCCCAGGGCGTCGAGGTAGGCGCTGAGCGTGGCGACGAGATCGCTGTTGTGCTCGCTGTCGTACGCGAGCAGGGTGCGGTACGGGCCGACGGGCTGATGCTCCTGGATCGTCGCGAGGTCTCCGAGCTGGAGCAGGAGGGACTCGATGTGCAGCTCGGTGTAGCCGGCGGCCGCGTTGGGGTCCTGGTGCGAGGTCAGCACGCGCAGCGCCCGGTCGGCGTCCGCGCGGGAGCGGGCCACCCGCGCCAGTGTGGCGGCCGGGCGGCCGACACCGATGCGGGCGGCGTACCTGACGCCGATCCGGGCCAGGAAGTTCGCGGCCACCCGGACGGCCCTGCGCTCGGTGCCTTCGTCGTCCGGCCGGCCCTGCGGCAGAGGCAGTACGGCGTACGCCACCGTGCCGATGACGGCGGCGGCCGAACGGGGATGGATGGCGCCGACATGGAGCGCGAGGGCGTCGCAGAAGCGCTGCCGGTCGGCGTCCGTGTGCGCGGTGCCGTCATCGGCGAGCTGGGCGGCGAGTACGCACACGCCGCCCGGCTCGCCGTCGGCGATACCGAGCCGGGCGGCGGCCCCGGGCGCGCCGGGACCGCCTTCGAGGACGGTGGAGAGCAGGTCGGCCCGCAGCCGTCGCCGGGTGTCGGCACCGGCCCGTTCGCGCAGGAGTCGCAGGGCCACGATCTTCGCCGCGTCCGTGAGCGCGCTCGCGCGCTGGGAGTCCAGGGGTTCGGGTGAGGCGACCCAGATGGACCCGAGGATCTCGTCGCCCGAGCGGACCGCGATCGCGGTCCGCCGGATGCCCTCCTCCTCCAGGTGGACGAAGAGGGGTTCCCTGCGCTGGTCGAGCTGCCGGAAGACGCCGTGCTCGTGGAGGATCCGGCGGATGCGCTCCGGCACCTGGCGGTCGAGCACGGTGGCGACCCGGCTGGGGTCGGCTTCCTCCTGACGGCCGGAGTGGGCGAGGATCCGGGACGCCCGGTCCTCGATCGTGACCGGTGCGTCGAGCAGCGCGCAGATCGCGTTCGCCAGCACGAAGAGATCGCCGGGCAGGCCGTCGTCCGGGTCGGCGACATCCCCTTCGGAGAGCAGGGCGCGCAGCATGGCGGCGATCTGGGCCCAGGAGGCGGCACGAGCGAGGCCCAGCACGGCGACTCCGGAATCGGCCACCGCCTGGCGCATCGATTCGTCCGGTTCCACCGGCTGTTTGACGACGAGGGCGGCGGCGGGTGCCGCCGCCCTCGTCAGGGCGCGAATCCGCTCGCCGCCCTCGACCCCGAGGGCGAGGAGGAGCGTGCCGGGACTCACCCGCAGTTCGTCCAGCGGATCGTAGATGTGCACACCGGTGATCGCCGCTTCGAGATCACCGGGAGGCGCGACCACGACGTCGAGCACGGTGCTGCCCAGGTCCTCGACGATCCGTCGCAGCGAGGGGTGCGGCCGATTCGTCATGAGGTCGCGGTAATGCGCGTATCCAGACATCACGCCTGCCCGTGGTGAGGAGTACCGGTCAGCGCACTACCGCTTCAGGCCGTCTTGGGCAGGGCCCGGGCGCCCAGGTGGAGGTAGGGCGAGCCGTCGGCCAGTTCGTAGAAGGCCATGGGCATCCAGGGCCCCCCGTCGAGCATTTGGGCGATCATGGTTCCCTCGCCCACGGCGACCAGATCGCACTCCCTGACCGGCGTCACACCGGCGAGAGCCCCCTTGGCCTCCATCCGCAGACGCAGCCCGCCGCTGCCGGCCGCGCTCACCGTGACCCTGCTGCCCACGCTCTCGTACACCCCGGTGTACCGCGCGGTGTCGACGGCGACCGGGGTGGCCGGGGGCCGGCGGGCGGCGGGGACCTCGATGCCGAGCAGTTCGCCGAAGAGTCCGGTCGCCATCGCGTGCTGCATCCCCGAGGAGTCTCCGCCGTTCATCAGGACACAGGCGACGAAGTCCCGCTCCGGTACGACCCAGAGGATGGCCGACTGGCCGATCGTGTTCCCTCCGTGCGAGACGACCCTGTGACCGGACAGGGTGTCCAGCATCCAGCCGAGACCCCAGGCGGCTGCGAACGGCATCGGGCACGGCACGGTGACCTGCGCGTCCCACATCGCCTCGGGTCGGCGGAGCAGCCCGTCGGTGAGATGGGCCTGTCCGAACCTGACCACATCGGATGCCCGCGCGCAGATCAGCCCGGCGGGTCCCACGGAACGCATCAGACCCCACACCGGGGCCACGGAACCGTCCTGCTCGTGTCCCATGGCGGCGCTGTGGCGGAGTGCCTCCTCCGGGAGTGTCACGGTGTGGGTGAGCCCCAGCGGCTCGATGATCTGCGTGCGCAGTGCCGTGTCCCAGACCTTGCCGGTCAGCTGCTCGATGATCCTGCCGAGCACCGAGAAGCCCGAGTTGCAGTACGACTGGGTCGCGCCCAGCGGGTGGATCGCGGTGAGCTCGCGACACGCCTCGGCGTACTTCTCCAGGGTGTCGTCACCCCGGCCGGTGTCGAGGAAGAGATCGCCGTCGATGCCGGAGGTGTGCGAGAGCAGATGCCGTACGGTCACGGACTTGGTGAGGGTCGCGTCCGCCACCCGGAAGTCCGGGAGGACCTCGACGACAGGAGTGTCGAGGGTCAGCCGGCCCGCCTCCACAAGCAGCATGATCTGCGTGGCCGTCCACACCTTGGTGACCGAGCCGATCTGGAAGAGCGAGTCGGTGCGGACGGGGGCCTGGGTGTCCCGGTTGAGTACACCGGTGGCGAACTCGTGCATCTTGCCGTCGTGGAAGAAGGCGAGCGACGCGCCGGGGACGCCGTACTTGGCCGCTGACGCGCTGAGCAGATGGTGCCAACGCGCGGGTTCGACTGCTGCCGTCATGGAAACCGTCCTTGGTCGTCGGCTGAGCGTACGACCAGCCTAGGCAGCCGATCAGGCCCTGGATCCGGCCGCGACGACGAAGCGGACCTGCCCCGTTCGTGCCGCCGGACGAAGCGCTTCGGTCCGGCCGCGCCCCGGGGGCCGATCCCTGGCTCTCGCGGTGCCGCCGCGCCTCGGGAGGACCGGGGCGCGGCGGCGGGGCGGCAGGTTGTGTCAGCTGATGGACTTGATGGTGCCCCAGCCGCCGGTGCCGACCTCGACGCTCGGGCCGTCGATGGGGCCGTGGATCGAGGAGCCGCCCTTGTAGAACCTCAGGGTGCCCTCGTCGGTGGTGGCCCACATGTCGGCGATGCCGTCGCGGTTGGCGTCGGCGGCGCCTGCGATCAGGGGGCGGGTGGTGGTCGTGTAGCCGTGGCCGTACTCGGTCCAGCTGGCGAACGTTCCGTTCGTCTGGCCCATGTAGTGGCGTACGACGCCGTCCGTGGTGTCGCGGGCGAGCAGGTCGACCGTGCCGTCCTTGTCGGCGTCGCCGGGGGCGGTCAGGGTCATCTGGCTCCAGCCGCCGGTGCCGATGAGGACCGGGGCGGCCACGGCCGGCGCGGGGCCGCGGGTGCCCTTGTACCGGTACAGCTTGTCGTCGTAGGTGGCCACGAGGTCGGGCTGTCCGTCGCGGTCGGTGTCGCCGACGCCGACGATCCTGGCGGCGGTGGACATGGTGCCGATCTTGATCGGTGCCGCGAGCGTGCCGTCGCCGCGGTTGGGGTAGACGCGCAGTTCACCGGCGACGACGGCGACGACGTCCTCGACACCGTCACCGGTCCAGTCGCCGCGGTGCGTCACCGACGCGCCGCTCCATCCGCCGCTGCCGATCTGCACCCGCGCCCCCAGCGCGCCGGTGCCGGTGCCCGGGTACAGCCACAGCTTGCCGGTGTCCTCGATCGCGACGAGGTCGGGCTTGTTGTCGCCGTTCATGTCGCCCGGCACGGGGGTCGCCGTGCTCGTGATCCAGGCCCTCACGTCGTCGGTCCTGGTGGCGACGGCGCCGGTGCGGGTCTCGGTGGCCGGGGTGCCGAGGCAGCCGCCCTGCCAGGACCTGCTGGTGACGGCGACCAGTTCGGTGGTCTGGCCGGTGGTGCGCAGGACGGGCCCGCCGGCGTCGCCCTGGCAGACGAGGGCGTCGCCGGAGGCGGTGAGGGAGACGTTCGCCGTGGTGTCGCCGTCGGCGGTGAAGGCGCCGGTGTGCAGGGTGTCGGGTACCCAGGTGGTCCTGGTCCGGCCGAATCCGGCCGCCTGGACGTTCTCGCCGGCGGTGACCGGGGTGGCGGCGAGGGCGACCGGCTTCACGCCGGCGATGCCGGTGTTCAGCTTCACCAGGACCAGGTCCCGGCTTGCGTGGGGGACGAGCTCGACGGCGGTTCGGGTGCCACCGGCGGTGGTCTGGGTCAGGTCGGTGCGTCCGACCGTCACCGTCGTGGCCACGGCGGGCTTGCCCGCCGCGGGCTTGCCGTCGGCGGCGAAGCAGGTGGCGGCGGTCAGCACCCAGCGCTGGGAGACGAGGACGCCGGTGCAGGCGACGTCGTCACCGACGTTGATCTTGGCGGTGAAGTTGAGCTGCGCCGGGGCGTCGGTTCCGTTGAGGGCGCTGGCGGGTGCGATGGCCGCGGTGCTGGCGAGCACGGCGACGGCGCCGAGGGCCCACATCGAGCGCGAACGCTTGGTGGTCATGGATGTTCCTTCGGAAGATGTCGGGGTGGCTGCGACGTGGTGCCGGCGGCCGGGCCGCGGCGGCGTGTCGCTACCGGGAGGTGGTGATGCCGACGAGCACGTGGTCGCGGCGCTGCGGGTCCGCGCTCTCGCCCACGGCCTTCCACTCGTCCGCCGCCACGGTGATGTCCTGCCGGCTGTTGTCGGCCGTCAGGGAGACCTGCGCCTGGTGGGAGGAGCTGCCCTTCATCCCGTACACCGTGGGGATCTCCAGGACGAGGCGGCCCTCGGACCCGACCGTGCTGAAGCAGATCTTGCCCTTGGTCCGCGAGTACACCTCGAGCAGGCCGGTGGCGGACGAGCAGTCGGCGAGCGTGATGTGCCCGTCGCCGCTCTTGAGGACGATGCCGAGCTCGGTCTCGATCCTCGCGGCGTCCGGGTAGCCGAAGTTCTCCACGGCGCTGGGCGGTACGTCGACGGCGACGGCGGCGACGGAATCCGTCCGCTCCGTGGCGTGGGCCACGGTGACGGCGCCGGTGATGCATGCGGCGGCCACCGCACCCATGGCCATGACGCGATGAATGAGCTTCATTTCTTTTCTTCCTTACGAGAATGAATACGAGAAGGGGGGCTGGAGGCAGCCGGACGGGGTCGCCGTCAGCCGAGGAGGAAGCCCACGGCGATCAGGACGGCGACGAAGGTGGCGAGGAAGACGGCCGTCTGCTTCCTGACGTTGCCGTCGGGCTGGACGCCGGCCCGTTGCAGCGCCCGTTGGCGTGTGATCCACGGGGCGAAGACGAGCCGCATGACCGTGAGCGTCAGGGACAGGAGCGTGAAGAGGAAGAGGGCTTCCTTGGCCTCGTAGCCACGTGCGGCGGCCTGTCCGGCCATGCCTGCCGCGGTCGCCACGGGGACGGCCAGCGAAGCGATCCTGTGCTTCCAGGTCACGGTCAGCGAGGCGGCGGCGATGCCGAGCGCGGTGCCGGAGAGTACGGCGACCGCCCACCAGCCCTCGACCGGGAGGGAGGAAGTCAGCATGGGGACCTCACAGTTGTTCGGGGCCGCCGCCAGGCCGCGAGGCCCGGCCGGCGAGGCGGAGCCCCCCGTGCGGCTCCGCCTCGCGCGGCGCGCGTCCGTGCTACCAGGTCACCCAGCCGATGACCGTGGTCGTGATGTCCTCGGCCAGGCCGGAGACCTTGGCTCCGACGGTTTCGGCGAGGCCGAACTTGTTGAGCAGCCGGCCCTTTCCGAAGAACGCCCCGCCGAGGACCGTGAGGCCGAGCGCGGTGTGGAACCGCTGGTCGTCCCAGCCGTAGGCCTGCCCCGTGAAGTACGCGCTCGTCCCCTGGAGGGCGACGGAGGCACCGCCGAAGACGACCGCCCCCGTCCCCAGGACAGGGGAGGCGGGCGACGGGACCAGTGCCGCGGCCCCGAGAGCGATCGAGGCCGAACCGGCGAGCGTGCTCCAGTGACCGGTGACCGACGCCCAGTCGGCGTCGCTGGAAGTGTCCCCGGGCCACAGGCCCCAGTCCACGTACCAGGGCTTGTCGCTCTCGGGCGTCTGCGAAGGGCAGGTGCCGCTCGACTGGTCCTTGCGGGCCTGCTGCGCCGCCTGCAGTGCGGCCGCGATCAGTTCCGCCTTGCGCTTGGCCACGGCGATCTGCTGCGCGCCGCTCGCCGCGGCCGCCGCCGCCTGCGCGTCCTGCCCGGCCTGGGCGGCCGAGGCCTGCGCCTTGCTGGCCGAGGACTGCGCGGACGTCGCGGAGGAGACCGCCTGCACCGCGGAGGACATCGCCTGGCGCATCGAGTAGTTCGCCGAGCGGGCCGCCCCCTGCGCGACGGACGCCGCCTTGGCGGCCTTCGCGGCCGACTGGGCCGCCGCGGCCGCCGAGGCGTCCGCCGCGTCGGCGTGCTGCTTGGCCAGGGTGGCGGAGTCCGCCGCGTCCTGCGCGTATCCGTCCGCCTTCGCCGCCCAGTACGACGCGTCGGCGGCGGCCTGGCGGGCGTCGGCGGCGGCCTTGGAGGCGAGCGCCGCGTCCACCAGCGCCCGCGACGCGACCCTGGCCGCGTGGGCGATGGCGGCGCGTATGGCGGCCACGTGGGTGGCGTGGTCCTCGTCCAGCCGGGCGACGTTGAACTTGTCGCGGATGACGAAGTTCCGCCGCATGAAGGCGGTGCCCTCCAGGACGATCTGCGCGGCCGACTTCATGTAGGGGCCGCCCGCGTCGAGGAGGGTGAACACCTCGGTGCGGTCGTCCTCCTTCACCGCCTCCGCCAGATCCAGCGTGAGGAAGCGGTGCAGCGCCATGGCGCTGCCGTCGGCCAGGGCCGCGTCCGCCTTGGCCTTCACGGCCTTGCCCGGCGACTGGTTCAGGATCGCGAACACCGCGACACGGTTCTGCGTGGCGGCGGCCTCGATGACACCGGTGGTGAGGAAGTCGCGTGCCGCGTCGGGGGCGTCGCTCGCCAGCGTCGCGTGGGCGGCTTCGGCGATGTCGGCCGTGCCCGCCTTCGCGAGCGCCAGGACGGTCTCCCGGTCGTCCTGGCGCTCGGCCAGCAGACGATCGGCGTCGACCCAGTTGACGACGTCGTGGTCCGTGCCGGCCAGGGCGAACTCGGCGGCCTGCCGGGACCACGTGCCCTGCGAGGTGAGCAGTCCGATGGCCGCCGCACGGCCCTTCGTCACCGCCGTGGCCGTGTCCCCGTCCCGCAGGGCCACACCGGCGGCGGCGATCAGGTCCTTGATCTCGCTGCCGGTCCTGTCGGCCTGCGTGCGCTCCCTGGCGGCCCGGCTGAGCTCCTCCGCCTCCGACTGGGCCTGACGGCGGGCCTCCTGGACACCGAGCTCGGTGTCCTCGGCGATCCGGGCCGTCTCCGCCGCACGGGCCGCCTGTTCCACGGCCTGCGCTTCCTTGACGGCGTCGGAGGCCGTCGTCGCGGCCTGCACGGCGGCCTCCGCGTAGGCGGTGGACCGCTTCGCGTACTCGATGGCCTTGCCCGCGTTCGCGGCCGCGTCGTCCGCGGCGTCGGCTGCCTTCTCCGCGTGCGTGGCCGCGCTGTTGGCCGCGTCCCTCGCCAGCCGGGCGGCGCTCGCGGCCCGGTCCGCGAGCGTCCTGGCGGTGCCCGCGGCCTTTGTGGCCCGCGCCGCGGCGGCGTCGGCCTCGGCGGCCGCCTGCTTCGCCCGCGCCGACTGGGTCTTGGCCACACCGGCGGAGGCAGCGGCGGAGGCCGCCGCGTTCGCGGCCGCGGCGGCGTTCTGGGCCGCGCTCGCGGCGGCTGAGCCGGCCGAGGACGCCTCCTGGGAGGCGATGGCCGCCTGGTCGGCGGCCGCGGCGGCCGTACGGGCACGGCCGGCCGCGTCCCTGGCGCCCTGCGCCGCCTGCTTCGCCGCGGAGGCCTTGGAGGCGTCCTTCGAGGCGGCGATGGCGGCGTTGTAGGCACGCGACGCGGCGCTGCCCGCCGAAGCCGCCGCCGCTGCCGCCGCCTGCGAAGCCTGCGCGGCCCGGCTCGACGCCGACTGCGCCGTACGGGACGCGGATATGGCGGTGTTGGCCGCGTCGGCGGCGCCCTGAGCCGCGCTCGCGGCATCGTTCGCGGCCTGCGCCGACTTGGCCACGTCGTTCTGCGCCGCGGCCGCCTCCGCCGCCGCCTTCACCGCCGCCGCCTTCGCCCGCTCGGCGGCCTCCTTCGCGCGGTTGGACGCCACCACGGCCTGCTCCGTCTGGAGCTTGGCCCGCTTGCCCTCCCGTTCCACGATCGCGACCAGCTGGTCGATCGTGGCGCTCTCCTCGTCCCGCGCACGGGCGATGAACTGCCCGGACACGAGGAACTGGTGGATCGCGGCGGGCGACCCGTCGCTCAGCGCCCGCTCGGCGTACTTCTTCACCTCGGGCGACGCGGTACCCAGGATCGTGAACACGGCAACGCGCTCGTCCTCCTGCTGAGCGGTGACCTGGGTCTGGTCGAGGAACTTCCGCAGCGCCGCGTCGGTGCCCGCGTCCAGGGCCCGCTGGGCCTCGCGCTTCACCCCGGGACCGCTGTTGTTCAAGATGGTGAACACCGCGGCGCGCAGGTCCGTCGCGACCGGCTGGACGAATCCGTCGCGCACGAAGGCGGCGATCGCGTCGTCACCGGCGGAGAGGGCGTTGCTCGCCGACTCACGGACCGACTTGTCCGCGAACGGGAGGGCGGCGATGAGGGCGAAGCGGTTGTCGTCCGCCTTCGCGACCGGCAGGTCGGTGGTCAGGAACTTCGACACCGCCGCGGGCGAACCGACGAGCGCGGCGGCCGCGGCCTCACGCACGGCACGGCCACCGGTCTTGTACGCCCATACGGCCTTGCCGCGGTCGGTCTCGGGCAGGCTGCCCGTGCTCGTCGCGCTCCCCTCGGCGGCGTGCGCGGGCGCGGCTCCCCAGCCGAGGACCGACGGCAGGGCCGGGGCGGCTGCCGCTCCGGCCAGCGCGGTGACCATCCGGCGCCGGCTCCAGAACGACGGCGGTGACTCTCTCATGATTCCCCCCACAGGAATAGGCCAAGCAAGACATGCAGAACGGCTCAGGGCTACGGATCCGCCGCGGCGTCGCATCGCTCCGGAAGACGGGCGGATGGCGCGGCGGAGCACCTTGTTCCGGCCGGTCCCGACCATCCCGATCCGGCCGACCCGAGAACGATCAAGAAACTACGCAGTCGACCACCACACGGCCAAGGACCGGCCACGCCAACAACAGGACTTTCGACGCCACGGGGATGTCTGCGCCGACTGCGCGACCGAGCGGGCTCACGAGGGGGTGCGTCACGGTGGTCGGGGGGGTGTCTTAGGGTCGGGGCATGTCGAGGACCACGCCGCCGCGCCCGCTCGATGTCGAGGCGCTCTTCCCGGATCTGGCTGCCTACCGGGGCACCACCACCCGGCTCCATCCGCGCCCGGGCCGCCCCGGCGTGGCGGAGAGTTCCGTGGGTGGTCCGTTGCTGTGGCCGGCCGGCGAAGCGTGGCCGGTGTGCACCGAGGCCCACGGCGCCACGCGTGGCGTGCGCCCGGCGGATGTCCATCGGCAGCGGCAGGTGCTCGCTGCGGCGTGGTCTCGTGAGTCCGACCCCGGTCCTACCGATGAGGAGCGGGAGCTGCTGGAGCGGCTGGGGCGGAAGCACCGTGTCCCGGAGGCTGCCGCGGATGGTCCTCTGCCGTTGATCGGGCTTGCCCAGCTGTATCGCAGGGACGTTCCCGACCTGCCGGCCGGGCCGGACGACTGCGATCTACTCCAGGTGTTCTGGTGTCCTTTCGACGCCCACGGCCCGACCGGCCACGGCATGCTGCTCGACCTGCGCTGGCGCCGGTCGTGGGAGGTCGCCGAGGTGATGACCGCTCCCCCGGAGCCGCAGGTCGTCGGCTACGAGGGGTACGTGCCCGAGCCGTGCGTGCTGCATCCGGAGCAGGTGACCACCTATCCGTTCGCCGGGCTCCTCCCGGAGGACCTGTGCGCCCGGATCGACGCCTGGGAGGAGGAGCTGGAGGAGGAAGCCGAGGAGTCGGAGGACGAGGACGGCGGCGCCTCGGTGGCCTATCAGTACGACCTGTCCATCCCGCCGGGGTGGCGCGCCGGCGGCTTCGCCTCGTGGCATGCCACCGATCCGTACGCCATGAACTGCCTGGACTGCTCCACGCCCATGCGTCTGCTGCTGACCGTCGACAGCTCGGAGTGGGACGGCGGTAGCGGCAGTTGGAAGCCGGTGGAAGAACTGGGGCTGCCCACGCACCTGTTCGCCCGGCCCACCGAGGTCACGGTGGGGCGGTGGGGCGAACTCAATGTCTTCGCCTGCCCCCAGGAGCCCGGCCACCCGCACCGGTGGAGCATCCAGTAGGCGGCGGCGCGCCGCATCTTGAGGATGCGGAACCGGTGGGTCCCCGCGAGCTCGC
>NZ_JBEOUE010000038.1:0-54032 GCF_040303965.1 Streptomyces sp. NPDC094032
CTGCCCCACCCCCCCGATCTGCCCACGGGGGGGGCGGGGCACCGTGCCCGGGCTTCGCGTGGGGTCGGGGCGCGGTTGGGGCTCGCACGTGCGAGCCGCACCGGGGGGCGTGGGCAGCGATGCCGATGCCGATGGCGTTGCGGCGCCTTCGGCGGTCGGATGTGCCGCCCGGGGGCCGGCTTCGGAACGCGTCGGCTGCCCACGCCCGGGCGGGCGGGTGTAGGGCGCCTTGGCGGGCATCACGGGTGGAAGCGACGACGGCGCAAAGCACGCCGGCGGGTCGGATCTACGGGGTCACCGGCGCGGTGGACGCCGTCGGGAGTGCGGTTGCCGCGCGCCGTGAGGGGGACAGCGGATGCCCTCGCCTCGCGGCCGGCACCCGCGCGTCAGCTGCCGATGTCGAACAGCGGGACGATATGTCCGTGGGCCTCGGAGGGCAGGTACTCGTCGTTGCCCAGGTACTTGACCGAGTACCCGCCGATCTCGCCCTGGAGGGCGGTGAAGATGCCGCTGATGCTGCCGCCTTCCATTTCGGCGATTCCCCTCGCGTCGGTCTGCGAGGTGCCCAGGAGCTCACCGCGCTTGCCGGCGTACCACTCGATGTCCTGCCAGGGCACAGGCTTGCCCTTGCAGGTCAGATGCGCTCTGCCCTGCGCGGACAGCCCGCCCGCGAACTGGCCCTTCGTCGTCTCAGCCCTCAGGCTCGTCGGCTGAGGCGCCTGGGGGGCCGGGGCAGGGGCCGGGGCCGGCTGCGACTTGGTGTCCTCGGGCGAAACCCTCTTCGGCGACATAGTCACTCCATGTGATCGGATTGGACTGCCCCACACGGACAGCTACCGAATAGATCGCACATGAAGGCCTGTATCGGATCAATATTCGTTCCAGTTCACTACGATGTGTAACCGGGTGGTGAGGGAAAGCCGAGCACACTCCGGGGCGCACCACTGAGCACACATGGACCTCCACAGCCGCATGAGGCCATGCTTGTGAGACCGGCGGGCAAGCGCGCTCCACCCCCCACCACCCGCGCCCGGAACACCACACCCACCGAACAGTGCGCCCCGCCAAACAGCGCAGGCACCGGCTGCACAGGTGAAGACGAGGGCCCCCGGTCGGCCCCGAGGCCGCGTGCCAGCCGATACCTGTCCGCCGACCCCGGCGAGATCGGCACCCTGCGCGCGTAGCCCGCTCGTGGGCTGAACCCTGCCGGCCCGGCGGGTTGGCGCGGGATCGGCAGCTCACGGTCGCTTCCACGACGAGGCGAGAACCGAGCCCCCGCAGACACTCACCCGCCTTTCCCTCGTGCGTCGTTCGCCTCCCCGGGACACCCGCCCGGCGGCATCCTGTTGCTCTACGAGGTGTACGGGGAACGGGGGCAGGGTGCGGAGCGGGAGTGCGCGGCGGGGGTCGGTGGTTGCGGGTGGCGGGGCGCTGGTGGCGGCGGGGCTGGCGGTGGTGACGAACTATGTGACCGCGGCGGTGCCGGACTGGGCGAACGATCCATGGGTGGTGTGGGGGGTGTTCGGCGTGCTCGTGCTCGCGGCACTCGGGCTGCACCTCTACGGTCGGCGCCTCGACGCCGCCGAGAGCGGTCCGACGCCCGGTCGGCCGGTGCCGGTGGGCCGGATCGTCGCGGGCGCCGCCGCGCCGCTTGGCCCGCCCGCTCTGCACCAGCCGGTACGCGGCCGTGATCAGGTGATCGCGCAGTTGGAGCTGTTGCTCGACCCGGCGGCGTTCGCGAGCCGCTGGCGTCGGTGGCGCACTGCCCGGACGCGGAGCGAAGACCGGATCGCGGTCCTCGCCGGGGCTGGCGGGATGGGCAAGACGACGGTCGCCGCCGCACTCGCCGCACGAGCGCGGGCAGCCGGTGTGCCGGTGTTCTGGATCCGCTGGCAGGGCGAGCACGACCTGGCCGAACGGATGGTGCAGATCGCCGTAGCCCATGGCCTGCCCGAGCAAGCGTTGGAAGCCGCGCGGGCGGGCCGGATGAGCCTCGCCGACACCGTCTGGGAGCACCTGGGCCGGACAGGGCGACGGTGTCTGATCGTCGTGGACAACCTTGACGACCCCAACACCCTCACGCACGGCTCCGGGCCCGTTGACGAGTACCGGGGCTGGATCCGCCCCTGGCGTGCGGGCCTGCTCGCGGTCACGAGCCGGGTCACCGACCCCACCGTCTGGGGCGGCTCGGCAACGGTGCTTCGGCTGGGTCCACTGGACGAGCCCGACGGCGGCCGGATCCTCCTCGACACGGCCCTCACCGCGGGCTCACCCACCGAGGCGCGAGCGCTCGCCGAACGGCTCGGCGGACTCCCACTCGCCCTGAAGGCCGCCGCCCGCTACCTCGCCGCCCCCGGCAGCCGCCACCGCACGTTCACCGCCTACCGGCAGGCCCTGGACACCGAACTCGACATGCTCCTCGGCGCCGAACACCCCCGCGCCTCCCATCCCGGTGTCGCCCGGACGATCGTCCGGCACACCTGGGACCTGTCCCTCGACCAGCTGACCGCCGACGGCACGACCCTCGCCCGCCCCGTCCTGTGCCTGCTCTCACTCCTGGCCGCCGCGCCCGTCCCCCTGACCTACCTCACGCCCGAGCTCGTCACCGCGGCCAGCGGACACCCCGCCTCTGCCCCAGCGGTCGAGGACGCCGTCAACGGCCTGCACACCTACGGCCTCCTCGACATCGCCACCCACCCCAGCGGGGTCCCGGAACTCGGCTTGGTCGTGCTGCACCCGCTCGTCCGCGAGATCACCGCCCACACGCTGACCGCGCAACCTGGCGGCGCCGCCCGCTGGCACCACGCCGTCGCTGACCGCACCATCCAACTGATCGAGGAGTTCACCGACGTTCAGACCGGCGACCGGGCCACGCTCCAGCGGCTCACGGTCCACACCGTCGCCGTCATCGAACTGCCAGGCAACAGCGAGAACACACCGCTTCTTCGGCGCCTGGCAACGTTGGTGCGTTTCGAAAGAGGAAGGGACGCCTACACGCAGCGACTCGCTCTCGGCCGACGCGCGACGGAGGGCCTCTCACGCCTCTTGGGCCCCGATCACCCCGACACCCTCACCAGCAGGTCGACCTACGCTGCAGCGCTCGCAGACCTGAGGCGGTACCAGGAGGCAGCCGAGCTGCATCAGCAGAACCTGGAGGCCCATCTCCGCGTGGGAGGGCCCGATCACCCCGACACCCTCACCAGCCGCAGTAGGCTCGCCCTGGCGTTCCAAGGTTTGGGGCAGTACCAGGAGGCAGCCGACCTGCATCAGCAGAACCTGGAAGCCCTCCTCCGCGTGGGAGGGCCTGATCACCCCGACACCCTCAGAAGCCGCAACAACGTCGCTCACACGTTCATGGAACTCGGCCGGACGCCGGAGGCAGCCCGCCTTCTCCAGCAGATACTGCGGACCCGGGTCCGGGTGCTGGGCCAAGACCACCCCGACACCCTCGCCACGCGGACCAGCCTCGCCATCGCGCTGCTGCAACTCGGCCAGGCAGACGAGGCGGTCAGCCTTCTCAACCAAGTCCTGGATGCTCGCCTACGGGCTCTGGGCCCCGAGGACCCCCAGACCCTCACGAGTTACGACGACCTTGCCTTCGCCCTCGAACGGTGCGGTGAGTACCAGAGCGCGCTCGACCTTCTCGAGTCGACTCTGGAGACTCGTATCTGGGTCCACGGCCTCGACCACCCCGCGACGCTGACTTGCCGCAACAACCTCGCCGCCGTGCTCGTGCAGCTCGGCCGGGCCGCGGAAGCGGTCTCCATACTCCAGCAGAACGTCGACGACCTCGTACGGCTCGTCGGCCCGGATGCCCCCGGGACCCTCACCAGCCGCCACAACCTCGCCACCACCCTCTACCAGCTCGGGCAAATCCAAGAAGCCGCCGGCCTTCTCCAGCAGCTCCTGGACGACCGCGTCCGGGTACTCGGCCCCGATAGCCCCGACACTCTCACCACACGCCACAACCTCGCTGTGGTGCTGGCGAGGCTCGGCCAGGGGGAAGAAGCGGCAGAGCTCGAACGCCAGAACCGTGACTTCCGCCTCCGCGCAACAGGCCCTGACCACCCCGACGTCCTCCCCTCTACTGGGGAAGGCATCTGAACGACACTGCGGTGAAGCGACCACCGAACCCGGGACGATGGCCACCCAGCAGACGAATTCCTCAAGGCCATGACGGGCAAGGGTGGCAAATACACCCTCTGTATCACCCGGGGCCGAAACCAGTTGTCCCGTCGGATTCGCTAATATCGGACCCGGCAGCTAGCTTCCGGACACCTGCTGGTGACCTATGTGAAATACGACAAGGGTATTTGTGGGGGAGGGGAGAAGTGGATACGACTCATTCTGAATGGGAGTGGCGAGTTTCGGACCGCGTATCCCGTGAACGACTACGGTGAATAGATGACCAGGCAAGGGCATGTACTAGCATGCGATCCGTGGAAAGCGAGCAGAAGGTGATGGGTCTCCTTCGATCCTTGGATGTCATGCCTTGTACCAGCGACCTGGAGGCGCCCGAGGGTTATGACCATCAGGTCGCTGAGGAATGCGCTTCCCGGCTCCAGGTGGAACTCGCCAAGGAGTTCGGAGTCCCGTGGGACATGAATGCTGGAGTTCAAGACGCCAGCTATGGAATCGAGTTGTCCGTCCACGCTTTTGATCCGCCGCTCGCTATTCGGCTGAGCAACTACGGAAAACTGGCAGCCGCTACCACGCCGGCACTTGGTAGCCACAGGGACCTGGGGCACGCCGCCAGTGAAGGGGTTATTACAGTTGAGCAGCGCCGACTGGTCGAGAAAGTACTCGACGAGCTGGGCTACACACTGATCCCGCTCCCTTTCCTCCGCCGCCGCTACGACGGAGTCACCCGTCTCGCAGAATTCAACGGATCGGAACACGCCACTTGGTGGCACCGGTACTTCGAGCACATCTGATTCGGGCAGTCGCCTCGTACGCCTCAAGTTGGCCGATGTATCACACCGAACTGACTGCCCGGCATGGTGCCCCCACGCGCACCCCATACGCCCCTGACCTGCCCGTTCCTACGGTGTGGCGACACGGCAACGTCCCTGTCACCCTGCTCGGAAGTGGTGCACATGGCCGCCGCAACACACGCCCCCACGCCTCCCGGTTCCCTCAAGCGCATCGTCGCCGCGTCCCTCATCGAGACCACCATCGATTGGTACGACAACTCATTCGAGCAGCGCTAGGACCTGCAGCTTTCTTGCCGGCGGGGCATGAGAACCAGCACCGAACCAGCACGGGAAATCTAGGTGCTCGTTCGGGTGTTGAGAGTGCTGGGTGTTTGAGGCCTTCAGATCCGAAGGCTGTTGTCACGCGTACCTCGTCGCCGTCGTTCTTCTTGCCCCGCAGGTTGGAGCTGACGGGGTCCATGACGACGACGCACCGATGGTCGCCGACGGCGGCCTTGAGGGCGTCCAGGTCGCCTGGGAGGGTCAGCCTCGAGAGCCCGCCAAGGTGGTCCCGTACCTCGCAGATCTTGACGCGAGTCATGTCGCGCCGGCGGCGCGGAGGTACGGGATGACGTAGGGCTGCGGGTTGTCCTCGTCGATGACGTAGAGGATGTTCTGCGGTTCTCCGTAGAACTCGCCCTTCATGTCGCCCACGGTCAGCCACGCCGCGAGTTGGAACGCGAGCGTCGACTTGCCAACGCCGCCCCTGCCCGCGAGGAGGGTCATCTCGCCGAGGGGTATGCGGTTGCGCCACAGCCACTTCGTCGCCTTCTCCTTGAAGGCTGGAGGCGTCGACGGCGTTGACCTTCCGCAGTGACGCGGCTTCCTTCTCGGCCTCCTGCTGTGCCTGCTGCTGGGCCTTGATCTTGACCTTCTCGGCCGCGGCCTGCCCCGTGAGCGCGGTCAGCTCCTTCTGCTGCCCGGCGGCCTCTTCTAGTGACCCACGCCAGGCCGATAGGCTCGCGCGCCATGGTTCTACGTGTGAAGTGGCCACGGCCGGACGGCTCGGGGCCCGAGGTGGCGACCACTGAGGTCGGTGCCGATTCCTCCGCCAAGAACGTCTACCGCGCTCTCGCCAGGATCGTGGTGGCAGACCCTAATCAGCGGAGTGTGGACGAGTACGGGTACGAGGAAGCCCGGCCCGACAAGGAGCCGGACAAAGATCTCGCGAAGGAGCTAAAGAAGCTGGCGAAGGCTCTCTTGAAGCAGGGGAGGGCGTCGTACGGCTTCGTCGACAAGAACGGCGGCACCATCACGTTGGAACTGAGTCTGACCGGTCCAGCCCGGACAAGGCCCGTGGCGGAAGCTGAGTACGACGCGCTGGAGTACGTCGACCAGGTTGCCACTGCCGTCGTTCCTGCCGTCACTTTCATCGCGGGAACCGTGTTCCAGGAAACGCTTCAGCGAGCGGCCAGCGACTCCTACGACGGCGCCCGAAGGTTCTTCACGGCGCTGCGTAACCGAGTTCGCCGCTCCCGGACGGCGCCTCCAGAGCCGGAGGCGGAGCTGACCATCATGCGAAGCGAGGCTGGGCGCTGGACGCTTCGACTGCCGGGGAACCTCGACCGCGAGGCTCACGCCGCACTGATCCGCGACTTCGACACCCTTGTCCGGGAACATGGGGCCGGCGAACGGTTCACCGTCGAGTGGCGTGGTGGCCGCTGGGTCAAGAGCATCAGCAACGGGTAGTGACGGCGTCATCGTCGGAACAGGCGGCGCCACCAGGACCGGTGTGGTGGTGTGTCGGTAACGGGGACGGTGTACCAGGGGCAGTCGTGGTAGTGCCCGGCGGGGATGAAGGCGGCCCCGGCGCTGCCGCAGGTGCAGTCGGCGTCGGCCCCGGATTCGGTGCACCGGTCGTGCATCGAGCCGCAGGGCTCCGGGCAGAGGGGCCGGTCGAACCAGGTGTCGGTGCCGCCGCGCTGTGGGCAGACCGGCCCTTCGGCGCCGTCGTCGGCGCAGTCTACGAAGGGGTGGCCGCGTACGCCGCAGGGCATGCACTCGCACTCCCCGAGGCAGGGGCCGCCCTGGCGGTGGGTGACGCCGGCGGTGTGGGGCTCGCCGCAGGCGAAGATCACGCGTCCGCCTCCCACTTCTCGTTCGCCCAGTCGTACGGGTGCTTCGTACGCCACACGTCGATGCCGCTGTCGCCGCCGGGACTGGGGGCGGTCAGCCGGCCGAACGCCACGGGCAGCCCGTTGCCTTCCTTCTCGACGACGGTGCACGTGACGCGCTCCGTGCAGTGGTACTGCTGCACGACGATGCTCCAGTCGACGGGCCGCCGCCTTGTGCACGACGCCGTCGGCGACGATGTAGGTGCCGGTGTCGGGGACGGCGACGCTGCCCTTGACGAGGCGCGGAGGGCGTGGGGGTAGGCGTGCCCGAGGATGCGGGGGAGGGCGTTGACGGCGTCGGTGAGGCTGGTCATGGCGACGGCACCGGCCTGGCACCCGTTCGGATGGTTTCCGCCGTATCGCGCAGTGGCAGGATCCGGCTGATTCCCACCTGGACGATGAAAGGCGCAGGCATGCCGAATGGCACCGTGACGATGTTCAACGACGCAAAGGGGTACGGAACGATCAGATCCGATGACGGTGAGGAGTTCCCCGTCCACCACACCGAGATCATCTCCAACGACAGTTTCCGGACGCTGGCGGTGAACGCGAGGGTGGTCTTCGGCATCACGGAGGGCCCCAACGGGCGCCGAGCCGCGCAGGTCATGGTGGTGGGCTGACCTCAGGCGCCGAGCCTCTCCCTCCTCCTGCTGCTCGGATCGTCGGGCCCACCCTGGCCCGCACGGGTGTCCTGTGGGTGTGCCTGGGGGGAGGCCACGGGTCGGCTGGAGGCCGGCCCTGGTCCGCGTGCCGCCTGGCGGTGAGCGGAGCTCGCCGATGACGGCGCCGCCGTTCTCGGGTGGGTCGTCCCAGCAGGGGGCGACCTCGGTGTGGCCCTGGCAGTCGGGGCGGCGGAACGACGGATCGTCGAGCCAGGCGTCGTCGCACACGTCGTTCCCTCCTTTCCTGGGCGGGGAGTTCGGCATGATGAGCCGGTGGATGGGGACCGTTCGGCAGGTCATGACTGCCGAATACATCCATCAGAGTCGTGAAGTGCTATTGATCAGAGACTCATGGGGTTCTCGTCCAGGACGTAGCGGATGTGTGGGCCGCCGAGGTAGCCGCGGACGATGTGGGGCTGACGCTGGCGTCTGCGGAAGAAGCGGTGGGTCTTGGCGGCGAGTTCGGCCCGATCGCGGGCCCGGTGTTGCTTGGGCAGGCTGTGCTTGAGATCCGCGTTGACCAGCTCGTCGGGGTTCAGCTCGGGCGAGTACGGCGGCAGGAAGTGCAGCGTGGCCGGCCAGCCGGTCCAGGAAGCGGCACATCACCTCGGCGGTGAAACTCTCGGTGAATACCATGAAGTGCTTCCGGCCCCTGGTGCTGATCGCCGACATCGCGTTGACCGAGGACCGGTTCCCGCTCCGCCCCACCACCGGTGTCCTGCTCGACGGCCCGCTTGTCCGGCCGCTGGTAGGACAGCCCCCAACGCCTCAGGTACTTGCCCACCCCCGGCTCGGTCAGCCGTATCCGGTACCGCTTCGCGATCAGGTCGCCGATCAGCCGCCGCGTACACAGCTGGCCGGACAGCCCCACGTCGCAGGGCCGGTGACCGAGGACCGCCTGCCGCACGGCGGCCTGTTCGGCCTCCTCGAGCACCTGATGCACACCGACCGGCCTGCCACTTCGCCCACCAGATGTCGACCGCCTTCAGTGACACCCCGAAGACCGCCGCCACGTCCTCACGGTCCGTTTCCTCGCGTTCGCGCTGGTTAACCGATGCCGCAAGGTTCCGGGCGTGTCCCAGAGGGCATCGGGGAGGGGTGAACGCGCTCGGCGAATGGGGGTACGTGCTGGCGCGCCAGACAAGTTCCATCCGGTTTTTACCAATACTGCAACCAAGGGAATATGGAATATCACCCTGAGGAGCAGCTGTGCGCCTGTCTTTCCCTTCCCTGGCCGTCCGGGCCCCCTCGCGGTCGTCGCCCTGACCGTCCTGGTCCCGCTCGACGCCGACGCGTTCGCGTCGACCGGTGCGGTCGTCAGCCAGGCGGCGGTGACCGGAGAGTGCGGCGATGACATGACCTTGGTGCTGGGCCGGGAACAAGTCAGCGGGTTCGCCCAGGCGTTCACACTCCCACAGCAGCCACCGTAACGGCTTCCTGGCACTGGACCAGGCAGCGACTGGACTGGCCGATCTGGGCATTGTCGGATTTCAGGCCGATGCCGACATCGACGGCGTCATCGAATTCGCCGAATTCGTCGGGTACAGGTACATGTTCTGCAACCTCGAAATCGACTGACCGTCTTTGAATCGTCTTCGTCCGCTCATCCACGTGCCTGCTGGGGAGAGAACATGTTCCTGCTCAAACACCATTCGCGCCCGCTCGTCCACGGGGCGGTCCTACGACGCCGGCTGTCGTGGCCGTCGGGTCGTCGGGTGCCCGCCGTCGGGCTGGCCGCCGTGCTGCTCGCCGCCGGAGCCGCCTCGCCGGTGACCGCCGAAGCCGGTGGAGCGCCCGCGGCCGCGCCAGGCGTGGATCTGACCTGCACCACCTCGGCCGTGGTCACGTTCGCTCCGCCTCTGACCGCCAAGCCGCAGAACGTGACGGTCACGATTTCCGCCGGCAAGGCCGCCTCCTGCGTGGACACCAGCGGCAACGCCACGACGATCGCCTCCGGAACGTTCGCCGCGACGCTTGGCGCCACCGGGCTCAGCTGTCTGAACCCCACCGCGCAGACCACGGGAACCGCACAATTCTCCTGGAAACTGGCTCCCAGCGGAACCGCGACCACCAACGTGACCAGTCTGAGCATCGGCGCGGATGTCAATGGCGAGACGCTGCTGACCGGCCAGGCCACCGCTGGAGACCGGCTGGTCGGCGACACCTTCGCCTTCGCCGGTGATGTCACCAGCGCAAGCCTCGGCCAACTGTGCCTGCTCACCCTCGCCGGCGGTCCGCCCGTCTCCACGGCCGTCATGCGCGGCGTCAGCACCTTCACCCGGTTGTAGCCGGGCACCGGGGAGCCGGAGCGTCTTGATGGCCCTCCGATCCGGCACGGTACCGAGAAGGTGCGGGAGTTCGACCAGCGGCGTGCAGTGTCGCCAACGGCTCGCTGGGCGTCCTCATTGACTCCGGCCCCGGATGGCTCAGGCCCGGGGAGGGGATCCGCCGGCCCCCCCCTGGGCCGGTTGGCCCGTTCTCCGCTCGACGGGAAGGAACTGGCCTGGATGCCGACCGCCGGAAACGGTCAGGGGGTCACAGGTGGCTGATGGTGATGGTCGAAGGGCCGTGGGTCTGGGTCACGCCGGTCGGAGTGAGGCAGGCCAGGGGGTTGGCGGGCAGGAGTTCCACGGTGAGGGCGACGGTGGATCCGCTGAACTTTCCTGAGGTGACCGGGCCGGTGGCAACGATGACAGGAATGCCGTCGGGACGCAGGTCGACCTGGGAGGAGAAGGTGACCTGGCTCATAGCCCCCGTGTTCCAGATGATAGTGCCGGTCGCGTCGAACGACCCGGTGGTGCAGCCGAGTTCCCCCTGCCCGGTGCCGGAGAAAGAGGAAATGGCGGAGATGTTCGGGTCGGTGGTGCTGGTGCACGGAGCCGCGCTGCCGCTGAAGCTGAGGTTCGTCTGCCGGGGGGTGAGGGTGGCGCCCGGGCTGTAGTTCACGGTGGTAGCCCCCGTGGGGCACAGGGCGTCCACCGTGACGGCGGCCGCCTGGGAGCTGGTCGAGGCGCTCGTCGTCGCGGCCACCGGGGCAGCGGCCGTGATCAGCATGAGACCGGCGAGCGCGGTCACGACACCGGGTCTACGGACGAAGATCTTCATGGAGACACTCCTGGGGAACTTCAGGGCCGGGAATCCCTGGCCCGGGGGTGATGGAGCGGCCTCCCCTCCGGGGGCGGCCGTGCTCCACGCTTCACCACGGGCCCGGACCACGCGACCGCACTGGGCCAACCGCACCAACCCGGTTCCAGCCGGAGGCTTCGTCACCCCACCGTCGCGTCCCCACCGCGGCGACATGGCCGTGAACGACCCCGACCGCCATTACGCGGCCCGTCCGGGGGAAGAGGCCCGGCGCAGCCTCGTGCAAGAGGGCCGGGTCGACACCGGGCCCACGCCCACCGCACCCGCTGGAGTGAACACTCTCGGCGTACTGAATTCAGTTCGTCAGAGTGGTTCGGTGCGAAGGCGCTGAGGGATGATTGTGCTGGTCTCCGGGGATGTCGTTTCGACGTGTTGATTACCGACAAGCCCTTACTGATCATTGATGCACGAGAGCAGCTATTGGGCTGCTGGCCCATCCTCGTCGACCTTGAGCGCGGGGATGTGCGGTTCGGGACCCTGGACGAGCGGTATCTATGGAGGAACCCGAGCGCCTGACGGTTGTCCCGCAACCACAGTCACAAAACAACCCTTAGAGGTCCTAACAGAAGCCGTTGATGGTGTGACGGTCGGCTTGGATGCTCGTTGGACCGTTCGTCGCGAAGAGAAACTCTCGGCCGTGGATCGTATCCGATGAAATGTGGCTGCTGATCGAGCCGTTGTTGCCTTCCGGCATCGAAGCTGGTGGCGGGACGGCCGCGGGTGTCTGACCGGCAGGCTCTGTGCTGGATCCTGTTCGTGCTGCACACCGGCATCCAGTGGGAGTACCTGCCCTAAAGCGTGTTGCAGAAGACTTCGGAGCGGGCATTTCCTCTGTATGTGTGGGGTGTTGAGGGCTGAGTCGTTGTGGGTGGAGACGTTCACGGGGCTGCGGATGCGGCAGTTCGAGCGGTTGCTGAAGGTGGTGCGGGAGCGGGGCGGGAACGGTCCCGGTGGCGGTCGGCCGTGGTGCTTGCCGCTGGCGGACCGGGTGCTGCTGGTGGCGGTCTACTACCGAACGAACCTCACCATGCGGCAGCTCGCCCCTCTGTTCGGGTGCTCGCCGGCGACGGTCTGCCGGGTGATCCAACGGCTACGGCCGCTGCTCGCGATCGAACCGGCCTCGCGCCCGGCGGACGCGGTCGAGCGGCTGTGGATCATGGACGGCACCCTGATCCCGGTCCGTGACCGGAAGGTCGGAGCGTCCTCGCGTAACTACCGGTTCTCGACGAACGTGCAGGTCATCGTCGACGCCGACAGCAAGCTGGTGATCGCCGCGGCACGGCCGGTGCCCGGCAACACCGCGGACGCGAAGGCCTGGCGCGACTCCGGCCTGGCCCAGCACCGCATGATCTTCAGTCTTCACACACCGATGATCAACGGTGGCCGCACCCGTCTTGACCACCCGTCGGTCACGCCGTGCGAAGACGGGGCCGTATCCGTTGTGTGTCCCGCTCGGGACACGCAACGTTCGCCCGCCGTCTCGTGCCAGGAGGACCACATGCAACGCGGCGAAGTCTGGTGGGTCGACTTCGACGAGCGACGCCCGGCCGTGCTGCTGTCGGATGACGAGTCATCCGGTTTCCAGGCGATGCAGGTCGTTGCTCCAGCGGACGTCGACATCAGCGGCCTGGGCGTTGAAGTGGCGATAGGCGCCCTGGAAGGACTGCCTTTCGAAGGTGTGCTGCGGTTCGCGTTCCCGCGTCCAGGCTTTACTCCTTGCACCTGGCTGACCACCGTGGCCCGGGACGACCTGATCGAGCGGGCGGGCGTGTTGTCCTCCGCGAAGCTCAGCGAGGTCGGGGAAGCCCTTCGTGCCGCTGGACAGAGGAGGGAGTGGACCCCGATGACGGCTGCCAGGCTCCACGAGCTCAAAGATGCCCGCCGTCTCGGAGGACTCGAGTAGCGGACGCCTCTGCCGGCCAGCTCCATCTCGTCGACGACCGGCGGCGGCCCCCTCTCGACCGCACTCCAGCAACAAGATCACGATCTACAGCTGGAGTACTAGGGGCCGCCAAAAAAGGAGGCAAAGGCATCAAGCATCGGTCGGGCGGCCTTCTTGAAGAGGATGAAAAGCATCGTGATCGCAAGACCTGCCGCAAGTAGCGTCTGAGCCAATTCGGACAGTTCCAGGGCTGAAGCCAGCACAGCGCCAACAACCCCGGCCCCGAAGACCCCAGCAATTCTGAGCGGCTCGTAGTCCGGTGCGGGGTCGACACCAGCAAGAGCGTGGTCGTCGTGGTCGAGTAGCTCGCCGACCTTGCCTTCTGCGTATCTCTCCGCCACCGTGACCAGGATCCTGGTCATCTCTTTCAACGCGGGTCCCGGATCGATGTCCTGTTGCGCTTCGGCCAGCCGTAGCGCCATCACCACCTTCGCGCCGTGCAGTTTCAGTTCCTGGCGCTGGTGTCGCCTAGGCCTGCCATTGCGGGTTCGCCATGCCTTGCGGATGACGCGCTCGACGCGGTGCGTTTTCATCCTCGGCGCGTCCAGCAGAGAAGGCGTCGTTTCTGTTTCTAAGAACGCGCGAGCCGCTTGGGTCGCAGCGGAGAGCAGCACCCCGACGGGCCGGAAGCGAGCCTCTGCTAGGCGCTCATCATCCAGGCTGCGACGTCGTTGACTGCGCTGGCCATCACGGCCGAAGAAGGCGGTGGTTCGGGAGACGGCAACGCCACCGATGATCGCGCAGATCAAGAATGCAGGGCCGGCCAGGTGGTCAAGGGCGACGCCGGGGCGGTCCCACAGCAGGTCCCACCACCCGGGTGCCTGTTCGCGGAGGTCCTGCCAGCCATCGATGTCACCAAAGAGCGCCACAAACGGAGCCGCGATCCAGAGAAGTAGCTGGTACGAGCCGGAGAGGAGGCTGCTCAAGGGGTTCTCAGCGGGTGGTGGCGGCGCTGGGTTCGCTTCGGTGCGGGGCAGTTCGTTTGCCAGTGACAGAGCGAAAGGAATCAACAGCACCAGGAGGATGCGCACAGGCATCCATACCAGGAAGGCAGCACACCACCGGGTCACGGAGTTCGGCAGATCCATCGAGGGTTCCGGCCGGCCCGGCAGCACTTGAGGCAGTACTTCCCTCGCCGGGTCCAGGACGAGGCGTGCGAGCTTCGAGGCAGCCTGATGGTGCTGGCGTTGGACTTGGCCGAGAAGTTGACGCCAGGGGTCTCGCACCAACCGGCGCCACAAGGCGGTCGGAATGACTAAGAGGATCAACACGAACACGACGAGGATGGTGATTCGAACGATCATCAGGCCAGGATGATGCATTGGGTGGACGCCTTGATGCGGGTCAGGAAATCGCGTGCACGGTAGCTCTGTCAGGCCCATGGGGACGAGCCCTGGCATGGCAGATGTCGGGATGCTTCCGCCCTCAGATGGGGGCCACCGGTTCTGGTGCAGATGCTTCCCGCAGGCGTAGAGCGAGGTCGCCCGGAATCGTACGCGGAGGAAGGTCCCTTGCGTTCACCGAAGGAGGCGGTGCGCGGGGCTATGTCAACGCACCTCAGCGCTCCTGCGGAACGTTCAGATGTCGTCGGGGTTCTCCTCGGCCACCAGCTGCGTGTCGAGGTCTTTGGCCCAGGCCAGGGCTCAGGCGCGCAGTTGGGCGATCTGGTCGGGGGTGAGGCCGTAGTCGGTGTAGTCCTCGTCATCCCAATCCCACCACTCCGCGCCGACCAGTCGGTCCCGCAGGTCCCCCTTCCTGGGTGCGGGTGACGGCCCTGGACGGGGCGGGTTCGGGTCTCCGCGCCACGCACCCGGCTGCTTCAGGTGGCGGCGTCGAGGAGGTGCGGGGCGTTGTTGCGGACGCTGTTCACGGCCATGGAGACGGGCCGGACGGCCAGTTGTCCGTTCGCGGGCTGGGTGAGCAGGGCGCGCAGGCCCGCAGTGTCGGTGTGGTGGGGGTCGAGCCAGGCGTCATAGCGGTCGGGGGTGAGGGCGAGCGGCATGCGGGGGTGGACGCGTCCCACGGCGTCAGTGACCTCGGTGGTGATGATCGTTCAGGTCGACAGCCGCGCGTCGGGGTCGCCGTCGTTGGTGATGTCGGGGTTGCGCCAGTACTCGTGCAGGCCAGCCATGGCCATCACCTGGCCGTCGGCGGGGTGGATAGAGTACGGCTGCTTGCGGATCTTGCCGGTCGTCTCGTCCTTGACCGGGTTCCATTCGTAGAAACCGTCGGCCGGGCACGCGTGGCGAGCGTCTTCGGCGTGTCCGTCAGCCGCAGTACGGTGCTGAGGCTGGTCGAAGCCTTGCCCGACCCGGAAGTTCCGGCGCCGCGCGTGGTTGGCGTCGATGAATACGCGCCCCTCAAAGGCCGCCACTACGGCACCGTCCTGGTCGACGTCGAAAGCCGGCGTCCGGTGGACTTGCTGCCCGACCGGGAAGCCTCCAGCCTGGCCGCTGGGCTCGCGAAGCGGCCCTCGGTGGAGGTGGTATGCCGCCCCCTTCCGGGGCGCGGCTCGAGAGACCGTCGACCGGCGCCCGGTCAGGGGGTCCAGGTGGTCAGGGCGGCGGCGATGTCGCGGACGTCCATTCCGTTCGCGGTCTGCCTGACCAGGTCGACGGCCTGGTCAGTGCGAGACCGCGCCAACTAACCCTGTCCGTTTCTTGACTCTTCTCACGAACCGCCACGCAAGAAATCGACTCGGTTCATGAGGGCGGCAGTCTCTTCGTCCCAGTCCGGGCCGAACTGCATCAAATCTACAGCTGCCGTCTTGAGGAGTTCCGCGTCATCCGGCTTCTGCAAACAGGCAAGCCGAAACGCGAGATTCCGCGCCCAGACAGGAAGAGCCATCCAATCTTCATCTAGGAGGGTCTGCAGAGATCGATAGAGGACGTCTGGATTCTCAAAAGTCGCCGCCTCCACGAAATTGATGGCAATGAGTTCATGATCTTCTCCAATCGCGCCACCGTCTCTGGCTCGAATCAGATCGCGCGCCGCCTTCATGAAATCGAGCACCTGATCTCCACTGTCTGACGTTGGGTCAATATGTGGCGACACTATACCGATTGTCGCCACCGGACCTGCCACACGGCACCCAACCGATACTCCATCCACTGTTATCGAGTGGGCCAACCCCTCTGGCTTCCACCCCCTCCGGAATGCACTTCAAGTGCTCGACCTGCTGACCACACCAGCCCTTCCCATCTGTCGGATCAATCTACTTCGATCCCGCCTGCCACTGCAGGAAGTTCTGGCTTAGCGTCAGGTTTAACCCCACCCCCGAGGGACTTCCTAAACAGCCATTTAATCAGACCCCAGCCGCCTCGGGTGGTTGACAGGGCATCAAGCCCGCCCTCCACGTCATAGACTTCACATGACTCGAGATCAATACCATCACCCTGAACCTTCTTCCGTAATCATCCTGCAGTCCACAGCCCTTGCCCCTCCCGGAACCATCGTTCGGAAATTGTCGATTGCGTCGAATACCCCCGCGATCCAGTCCCCTGCAGCTCCAGCTCGATTCAAGGTCCATCTCGTGGTCGACGGGCACTCCGCGTATCGCTCGAAGAAGGTCCGGGACTGGCTCGCCGCCCACCCCGGCGACGTCGAGCTGCACTTCCTGCCGCCGTACTCGCCCGAGCTGTACCCCGACGAGCTGGTCAACGCGGATCTCAAGCACAGCCTGCCCAAGCAACACCGGGCCCGCGATCGGTCCGAACTCGCCGCCGAGACCCGCCGCTTCTTCCGCAGACGCCAGCGTCAGCCCCACATCGTCCGCGGCTACCTCTGCGGCCCACACGCCCGCTACGTCCTGGACGAGAACCCCATGAGTCTCTGATCAATATCTGGACCGGCAGATCACCCAGGACCGTGAGAACGAGAAGTCGAGGACGGCTCGCCAGAAGGCGATCACGAAGGGGCGAGGCCGCGCCCACTGCGTCTGGCACCTGAAGTGGCGCGACATGGATGAAGGGCGGGCCATCCCGGTGCCCACCTACATCGCCGACAAGGTGCGGGAACACGTCAGGCAGCACGGCACCGTCCGGGTGGAAGACGGCCTGAACCGCTCGAAGGGCGACTACCTGTTCTCCAACGTCGGCCGCACCACCATCCTCATGTACTCGCTCGTCGACCGGCTCTGGCGCGCGGCCAAGGGGAACGCCGGCATCACGAGGAAGATCACGCCGCACTGGCTGCGGCACTTCTTCGCCTCTGCCCGCTTGTCGAAGGGCGTGCCCGTATCGGACATGGCCGAATGGCTCGGGCACCGCGACCCGCGGATCACCCTCGAGACGTACGCGCATGTCATGCCCGACGCTCCCCAGCGGCTGCGAAGCCTCATGGACGCCGTCTTCACCAGACAGACCGAACTGACCCTGCCTCTCGAGTTCGACGCGCTCGTCGCGGCCGCCTGAGACCGGGCGCCGAACCGGCACGGGAGTTAGAAGCCCACTGTCGAAACGGGGTGAACAGTGTAAATCTGACACAGGGTGCTGGAGCCCCTGCAGAGACGACTGTCCGGCGCCCGCACCCCCGGCATGGTGCCCCCGCGCACCCCCGCCCCCCGAACTATGGTGCCCCACCACATACGCCCCTGACCTGCCCGTTCCTACGGTGTGGCGACACGACAACGTCCCCGTCACCCCGCTCGGAAGTGGTGCACATGGCCGCCGCAACACACGCCCCCACGCCCCCCGGTTCCCTCAAGCGCATCGTCGCCGCGTCCCTCATCGGGACCACCATCGAGTGGTACGACTTCTTCCTCTACGGGTCGGCCGCGGCCCTCGTGTTCAACAAGTTGTTCTTTCCCGGGTCGGATCCGCTGGTCGGGACCCTGTTGTCCTTCCTCACCTATGCCGTCGGGTTCGCGGCGCGGCCGCTCGGGGCGTTGGTGTTCGGGCATTACGGGGACCGGCTCGGGCGGAAGAAGTTGCTGGTGCTCAGCTTGCTGCTGATGGGTGGGGCCACCTTCGCCATCGGGCTGCTGCCCACGCACGCGACCGTCGGGTCCGCCGCGCCGGTGCTGCTCACCGCGCTGCGGCTGGTGCAGGGGTTCGCGCTCGGTGGTGAGTGGGGCGGGGCCGTGCTGCTCGTGTCCGAGCACGGGGACGCGCGGCGGCGTGGGTTCTGGGCCTCGTGGCCGCAGACCGGGGCGCCCGCGGGGCAGTTGCTCGCCACCGGTGTGCTCTCTGCCCTCACCGCGCTGCTTTCGGACGACGCGTTCCTCTCCTGGGGGTGGCGGATCCCGTTCCTGCTCTCCGGCGTGCTCGTCATGGTGGGGCTCTGGATCCGGCTCTCCGTCGACGAGTCGCCCGTCTTCAAGATGGCGCTCGCCGCCGCCGAGCAGCGCAAGGCCGACGCCTCCTCCGCCGCCGAGAAGATGCCGCTCGTCGCCGTCCTCAGGTACCACTGGCGCGACGTCCTCATCGCCATGGGCGCCCGCATGGCCGAGAACATCAGCTACTACGTCATCACCGCGTTCATCCTCGTGTACGCGACCACCCAGGTCGGGCTCTCCAAGCAGACCGCCCTCAACGCCGTACTCATCGGATCCGCCGTCCACTTCGCCGTCATCCCGCTCTGGGGCGCGCTCTCCGACCGGATCGGCCGACGGCCGGTCTATCTCGTCGGCGCCGTGGGCGTGGGGCTGTGGATGTTCCCCTTCTTCGCGCTCATCGACTCAGGCTCCTTCGGCAGCCTCCTGCTCGCCGTCACCGTCGGGCTCGTCCTGCACGGCGCCATGTACGCCCCCCAGGCCGCCTTCTTCTCCGAGATGTTCGCGACCAGGATGCGCTACTCCGGCGCCTCCATCGGCGCCCAGTTCTCCTCCGTCGCCGCCGGCGCCCCCGCGCCGCTCATCGCCACCGCCCTGCTCGCCGACTACGACAGCTCCACCCCGATCGCCCTCTACGTCATCGCCGCCGCCCTGCTCACCGTCGTCGCCGTCGCCTGCGCCCGTGAGACCCGGCACCGTGACCTCTCCGAGGGGGCGGACGTGAGTGCTTCCGAGGCTTCGTCCGTTCGTAGCGACGCCTGATCGTCTGCCGATGCGCATGGGGAAGGCCCCCTCTCCGTGAGGAGAGGGGGCCTTCCCTGTCGCCTGTCCGTCAGTCCTTGCCCACGCACGTCACCTTGTCCCTGGGCGTGTAGTGCGTCGAGAACGTCTGGCGCTTCACCTCGGTGCCATCGTTCTTGAAGACCCGGTCGACCTTGATGTCGAAGCCCTCCAGCGGCTCCTGGACCTCGCACTTCGCGCTCGGGTCCTTGCGTTCGGCCGGCGGCTTGACGTTGGTGCGGGGGCCCGCGACCGCCTCCACCGAGTCGTACTTCTTCGTGCCGAGGAAGCTGACCGTCACCGACTTGTCCGTCGAACTCGCCTTGATGTAGATCGGCTTGCCCGAGTCGTTGCGGAACTTCAGGTCCAGCGTGCCCCACGCGACGGTGGCCTCGCGGCCGGCCGGGTAGCGCTCGATGTAGAAGGAGTGCGCGCCGTGCTCGACCGGCTGGACGCCGGCGAAGAACAGGGCGTTGTACATCGTGGTGGCCACCGCGGAGACGCCGCCGCCCGGGGCCTTCTGGTACTGGCCGTCCATGATCATCGTGCCGTCCACGAAGCCGTTGGCCTTGGTGCGCTCGCCGACCGTGCGGTTGAAGCTCCACACCTCGCCCGGCTTCACCACCGAGCCGTCGATCAGCTCGACCGCCCGGCCGATGTTCGTCGTCCGGTACGGAGCCGCCGGGAAGTTCACCGTGAACGTCGACATCTGCTCCTTGATGCCCAGTTCGGCCAGCGACTTCGACGACAGCTCGGGCTGGGTCACCTTGGTGGCCACCGGGGCCGTACGGGCCGCCGCGCCCTCCTTGGTGAGCAGCGGCTCCACCGCCTGCCCGAAGGCCGTCGGCGACACCTCGCGGCCGGGGCGGCCGTCCTGTTCGACGACGACCTTGCCGTCCTGGACGCCGAGCCTGGCCTCGACCGGGGCGCCGGTGAACGTGTCCAGCGGGCGGGCCACGTCGGGGTCGCGCATCAGGGCGGCGGTGTCGAGGGACGAGTTCAGGCGTCCGTCGGACGCGGTCACCTTCAGGTGGTCGCCGAGTGTCGTCGCCGAGATCGCGAGGCGCTTGTCGCCCGAGGTCAGCGTGACCGGGCCCGACATGGCGGGGGAGGCGAAGTCCTTCATGAAGCGGGAGACCTCGGCCGCCGTCACCTTCGGCTGCGTCACGGAGACCGGCAGCGTCACGGCGGCCGATCCGCCGGCCGCCGGGTAGGCGCCGCGCAGGGCGTCGACCGCCGCCGCGGTGTCGAGCGCGCGCCCGTCACGCGGCTGGGTCGCGACCGCCTTGCCGTCCTTGAACGCCACGGCGCCCTCACGGACCGTGCGGTCGTGCTCCTCGGCCGTGGCGGCGACGGCCGCGCGCGCCTTGGCGTCGTCGAAGGCGACGACCGGCTCGACGTCCCGTTCCCCCGAGGAGAAGAGGCGGCCGATCACCGTGACCGGGTCCTTGGACGGGTCCGCCGCCTTGTCGGCGGTGGCCGCCACGTCGACGGTGAGGCCCGCCTCGGCCGGGTCCACGGTCGCGTCGGTGTCGCCGATACGGACCTTCAGCGGGTCCTTCCAGGCGGCCGGGGCGGCGGAGGTCAGCCGGGCCGTGGCCTCGGCGCGGCTCAGCCCGCCGATGTCCACCCCGTCGACGCGGGTGCCGGCGGATATGTCGTCCCCGGCGGTGACGAGGCCTGCCACGTACAGCCCTCCGGCGACTGCCGCGACCGCGCCGGTCGCGAGCGCCGCCTTGCGTATGTGGCCGCGGCGCCCCGTGGGGCCCGCGGTGGCGTGGTCGGTCGTGGAGCGGCGCACACACCCTCCCGGTGCGGTAAGGAGTCAAAGGTATCTGTACACCGTACGCGGAATCGGGCGTATCGGGCTATGAGCCTCATCTCACCTGTCCCCGCCGAAGGTCCCGGGCCGTGTCCGGATGGGCGTGGCCGGGCCCGTGGCGCCCGGCCACGCCCCAGGGCGCCCTTAGGCTGGAGCCGTGCCCTCGTCCCCGCCCACGCCCCAGCCCGGACCCCAGTCCGTCGACCGCGCCCTCGCGCTCCTCGACGCCGTCGCCGATGCCGACCGGCCCGTCACCGCGAAGGCGCTCGCGCGCACCCTCGGCTGCGCGCTGTCGACCGTCTACCACCTGACCGGTCCGCTGATCGCGCGCGGTCACCTCGTCCGTACCTCCGAGGGGTACGCCCCCGGGCCCCGCGTCCCCGCACTCCACCGCGCCTACCAGCGGCATCACGGGCTCGGCGGCGGCGAGGTCGGCATCGGCGAGCTCCTCGGGCTGCTGCGCCGTACCGCCGGAGCCGAGGCCTACTTCACCGCCTACCGGGACGGGCGGATCACCGTCGTCGACACCACCGCGCCCGTCACCGACACCGCTCACCCCTTCGTCCCCGGCGCCGAGGCCCGCGCCCACGCGACCGCCCACGGCAAGGCCCTGCTCGCCGAGCTGCCCGCGGCGCAGCGGCGCCGGTATCTGGCCGATCACGGCATGGCCCGGTTCACCGAGCGGACCATCACCAGCCCCGAGCGCTTCGAGGCCGAGCTCGCCCGGGTGCGGGAGCGCGGCTTCGCCGTCTCCGTGGGGGAGGCGGACCCCGCGTACACCTGCCTGGCCACCGTGCTCCCGGCCGCCCGTCGCGACGGGGTCGTGCACGCGGTCTCGGTCTCCCTGCCCACCGACGGGTTCCGGCAGCGCCACGGCGCCGTGCGCGCGGCACTCGCCCGCGCCGTCCCCCTCTTCACCGCCGCCCTCCCGGACGCGGCCCCCTAGGACCCCTAGGGCCCCCTAGGATCCCCCCGGTTTCCGGCCCTGCCGGAATTCCGCCCGCCCCGGCTGGCCGCGCGGCCGGCCGGGGCGCACCGTGGAGGCATGATCTTCATCGCCGTACGGTTCACCGCCCGCCCCGAGCACGCCGACACCTGGCTCGACCTGGTCGCCGACTTCACCCGCGCCACGCGCGAGGAGCCGGGCAACCTGTTCTTCGACTGGTCCCGCAGCGTCGACAACCCGCACCAGTACGTCCTCCTTGAGGCCTTCGCCGACGCCGAGGCGGGGGCGGCCCACGTCGCGTCCGACCACTTCAAGGCCGGACTGGAGACCATGGCCGGAGCCATCGCCAGCACCCCCGAGATCATCAACGTCGAGGTCCCGCAGCAGGGCTGGGGCGCCATGGCGGAACTCGCCCGCTGACCCGCGCGCCAAAACGGGTCCTGGACATCCGCAACGACGGGGCCCGCTCCCCGAGGAACGGGACCCCGCAGCGCCCCGCCGGCTCAGCAACACGCCCCAGGCAAGCCGCCAAGTCGCCCTCGCCAACACCCCGTTCACCCCGAACGGGGCCAGGCGCCACGCGCACGACCGCCGACGCCCCCGCCCCCCGGGCCGCTGTGGCATGATCGCGCCGACACAGCGGCACCACGCGTCCATGGGGGCAGATCATGACGTCGTACCTCGCCATACCCGGCATCGTCCTCGGTATCGCGCTCGTGATCAGCGGCGTCGCCGCGATCCGGAGCGGCTGGGTGTTCCGGTGGCAGCGGCGGCATGTCCAGCGGCCGGCCGTGTTCGGTTGGGCGCAGCTCGTGGTGGCTGCCGGGCTCTTCCTTCAGGCCGGCTCGCTCCTGGCCGACGACTCCGTCGTCCGCTCGGCCGTCTCCCTCGCCGGTCTCGGCGTCATGCTGGCCGGGCTGCTCGTCTCGGTCGGTGCCCAGATGTCGAAGCGCGCCCGCTGACGCTCGTCGGTCGGCGCCCAGATGGCGAAGCGCGCCCGCTGACGCTCGTCGTTCGGGTGACTCCAGCGGGCGCCCCCGCGCGCGCCGGGGTCGAATCGAGGCATGGCACCCTTCGACAGGCCCCGTACCGGCGGCTCCCCGCGGAGCGTCGCGACGGCCGGTGACACCTGGTGGTACGCCGCCGTCGCCGCCGAGGCCGCCGGATCGTTCAGCGCCCGCATACGCATACGGATGCGGCGCGCCTGCCTCGCCGCCGTCCTCCTGCTCACCGTCGCCTACGCCGGACTCGTGCTCACCGCGACCGGCAGACGCTGGGGGGACGCCGTGCTCGCCGGGCGGCTCGCCGACCCCGCCGTGGCCCAGTTCCTCCGCGAGCACCCCTCGCTGCGCGGCCTCGGCACCCTCTCCCTGGTCCTCGCCGTCCTGCTGCTCGCCGTCGTCGGCGCGCTGCGCAGGCGGCACGCCCTCACCGGCGTCGCCCTCGGCACCGTGGCCACCGCCCTGCTGGTCGCCCAGCTCCTCCAGCGGTACGCGCCGGGGCCGCACCTCGTCGACGCGTCGGGCGCCGCCGTGCGCAGCGGCTTCCCCAGCGGCACCTCCGTGCTCGCCGCGGGCACCGCGCTCGGGTTCGTCCTGGTGGTGCCGCACCGGCTGCGGGCCGTCGTCGTGGGCCTGGCCTCCCTGTGGGCCGTCGGCATCGGCGCGTACTCCATCGCCTCCGGCAGGCACCGCCCCGGCGACGTGATCGCCGCCGACCTGCTGGTGCTCGCCGCCTTCGCGGCGGTCGTCGCCCTCCTCGCCCGCAAGGGCAAGGTCCGCCCCGCCCCCCGGCGCCGGCTGCCCCCGCAGCGGCTCCTGGTCGCCGTCCCGCTCGTCCTGGCCGCCGTCGCCGGGCTCGCCGCCGGGGCGTATCTGCTGGCCGGCTGCCTGCCGGGCGCCGGGCCGCTCCCCGCCGACCTGCCGCGGATCGCGCACCGCTGTGGCCAGGCCCTCGCCGCGGGCACCGGAGCGGCCGTCGCCGCCGTGCTGCTCGGGCTGCTGCGGCACGTCGAGCTCGACCCGGCGGCCGCCCCGTACCGGCTCGCGAGTCCGGTTCCCGAGGACCCCTTTCCCGAGGAGCCCGATCACGAGATATCTTGATGTCGAGCAATCTCGCAGACGCAGACGTGGAGCGGAGCACACCCGGTGACTGACTCGACCATCATCTACACGCACACTGACGAGGCGCCCGCCCTGGCGACGTACTCGTTCCTGCCCGTGATCCAGGCGTACGCCTCGACGGCCGGGATCAACGTCGAGACGCGTGACATCTCCCTGGCCGGGCGCATCATCGCCAGCTTCCCCGAGTGGCTCGAAGAGGGCCAGCGCATCGCGGACGCCCTCGCCGAGCTCGGCGAGCTCGCCAAGACGCCCGAGGCGAACATCATCAAGCTGCCGAACGTCTCGGCCTCGATCCCGCAGCTCAAGGCCGCGGTCGCCGAGCTCCAGGCGCAGGGCTACGCCCTCCCGGACTACCCGGACGACCCGCAGAGCGACCAGGACAAGGACGTCCGCGCGCGCTACGACAAGATCAAGGGCAGCGCCGTCAACCCGGTCCTGCGCGAGGGCAACTCGGACCGCCGCGCGCCCGGCGCCGTGAAGAACTACGCCAAGACCCACCCGCACCGCATGGGCGCCTGGACCCCCGAGTCCAAGACCAACGTCGCGACCATGGGTGAGAACGACTTCCGCTCCACCGAGAAGTCCGCCGTCATCGCCGAGGCCGGTGCCCTGCGCATCGAGCACGTCGCCGCCGACGGCACCGTCACCGTGCTCCGCGAGTCCGTCCCGGTCCTCGCCGGCGAGGTCGTCGACGCCTCCGTCATGCGCGTCGAGGCCCTGCGCACCTTCCTCTCCGAGCAGGTCGCCCGCGCCAAGGCCGAGGACGTCCTCTTCTCCGTGCACCTCAAGGCCACGATGATGAAGGTCTCCGACCCGATCGTCTTCGGCCACGTCGTGCACGCCTTCTTCCCGAAGACCTTCGCGAAGTACGGCGAGGTCCTGGCCGGCGCCGGCCTGTCCGCCAACGACGGCCTCGGCACCGTGCTCAAGGGCCTGGAGTCCATCCCGCACGGCCTCGGCGAGGAGATCAAGGCCTCCTTCGACGCCGAGCTGGCCGAGGGCCCGGCCCTCGCCATGGTCGACTCCGACAAGGGCATCACCAACCTGCACGTGCCGTCCGACGTCATCGTCGACGCCTCGATGCCGGCCATGATCCGCACCTCCGGCCACATGTGGGGCCCGGACGGCCAGGAGGCCGACACCCTCGCCGTCCTCCCGGACAGCTCCTACTCCGGCGTCTACCAGGCCGTGATCGAGGACTGCCGCGCCCACGGCGCCTTCGACCCGTCGACCATGGGCTCCGTCCCGAACGTCGGCCTCATGGCGCAGAAGGCCGAGGAGTACGGCTCCCACGACAAGACCTTCGAGATCGCCGCGGCCGGCACCGTCCGCCTCGTCGACGCCTCCGGCGCCACCGTGCTGGAGCAGGAGGTCGCCGAGGGCGACATCTTCCGCGCCTGCCAGACCAAGGACCTGCCCATCCAGGACTGGGTCAAGCTGGCCGTCACCCGCGCCCGCGCCACCGGCGCCCCGGCCGTCTTCTGGCTGGACGAGACCCGCGCCCACGACGCGCAGCTGATCGCCAAGGTCAACACGTACCTCGCGGACCACGACACCGAGGGCCTGGACATCAAGGTCCTGTCCCCGGTCGACGCCACGACGTTCTCCCTGGAGCGCATCCGCCGCGGCGAGGACACCATCTCGGTCACCGGCAACGTCCTCCGCGACTACCTGACCGACCTCTTCCCGATCCTGGAGCTGGGCACCAGCGCCAAGATGCTCTCCGTGGTCCCGCTCATGGCGGGCGGCGGCCTGTTCGAGACGGGCGCCGGCGGCTCCGCCCCGAAGCACGTCCAGCAGCTCGTCAAGGAGAACTACCTGCGCTGGGACAGCCTCGGCGAGTTCTTCGCCCTGGCCGCTTCCTTCGAGCACCTCTCCACCACCACGGGCAACGCCCGCGCCCAGATCCTGGCCGACACGCTCGACCGCGCCACCGGCACCTTCCTCAACGAGGACAAGTCGCCGACCCGTCGCCTCGGCGGCATCGACAACCGCGGCAGCCACTTCTACCTGGCCCTGTACTGGGCCCAGGAGCTGGCGCAGCAGACCGAGGACGCCGAGCTCGCCAAGGCCTTCGCGCCGCTGGCCGAGACGCTCGCCGCCGACGAGCAGAAGATCGTCGACGAGCTGATCGCCGTCCAGGGCTCCCCGGCCGAGATCGGCGGCTACTACCAGCCCGACCCGGCCAAGGCCGCCGCCGTGATGCGCCCCTCGGCGACCTTCAACGAGGCCATCGCCACCCTCGCCTGATCAGCGAGGACCCCGCACGGGACCGGGACCGCCCCGGCCGGACATCCGTCCGGCCGGGGCGGTCCCGTCGGTGGCGGATCCGCCGTCCGGGTGTGAGTCTGGATGGATGAGCTGGGCATCATGGACGACCGCCGGTGTCTACACCGGGCGTGGCGGGGTGCTGACCGTCGAGGGCGGAGTGGTCACGGGCGATCTGACCGTGCACACCACCTTCGTCGAGCGGGAAGCACGTGTGGCCGTGCAGTACAGCGGCGCCTCCGACTGGTTCACCATGTCGGGCAGTCCGGTTCCCTGCGGATCGGAGGAGGAGAGCCGCGACCTGCACGACGCCGTCGTCGCGGCGGTACGGGAAGGGGGCGGGGCGACGGTGCCGACCCTGCCGCACCTGTCGGGATAGCGGGCCCGGGGCCCGATACCGGGAAAAGTGTTGTCCCGGCCGCCCCCGGCGGTCTCCCGACGACGGACCGCACCGGGCGGACACCGTCACCGGGTACCAGGGAGCACAGCACATGGACAGCGTCGAGCACCGCACCGCCGAGCTCGTCGAGGCGGCGCGGGCCGGTGACGCGCGCGCCGGGGACGATCTCGTACGGGCCTACCTGCCGCTCGTCTACAACATCGTCGGCCGCGCCCTCGACGGCCACGCCGACGTCGACGACCTCGTCCAGGACACGATGATCCGCGCCCTGGACGGCCTGCCGGGCCTGCGCGACCCGGCCAGGTTCCGCTCCTGGCTCGTCGCCATCGCCATGAACCGGATACGGCACCGCTGGCGCGAGCGCCTCCAGGCACCGCTGCCCGGCCTCGACGGGGCCGCCGCCCTCGCCGACCCGGCCGGCGACTTCACCGACCTCGCCATCCTGCGCCTCGGCCTCACCGGCCAGCGCCGCGAGGTGGCCGAGGCGACCCGCTGGCTCGACGCGGAGGACCGGGAGCTGCTCTCCCTGTGGTGGCTGGAGGCCGCGGGCGAACTCACCCGCGCCGAACTCGCCGCCGCCCTCGACGTGCCGCCCCGACACGCCGCCGTCCGCGTCCAGCGCATGAAGGCCCGCCTGGAGACCGGCCGCACCGTCGTCCGCGCCCTCGCCGCCGCACCGCCCTGCCCCCGGCTCGCCGAGACCACCGCCGGCTGGGACGGCCACCCCTCCCCGCTCTGGCGCAAACGCCTCGCCCGCCACCTCGACACCTGCCCCCACTGCGCCCCCACCCGCACGGGCCTCGCCCCGGCCGAGGGACTCCTCGTCGGCTTCGGGCTCGTACCGCCGCTGCTGGTGTGGGCGGGACGGGACGGAGCCGGAGCCGGGGCCGGGGCCGGGGCGATGGAGACGGTGGCGTGGGCGGGGGCGGGGGACGGGCCGGACGCCGGATCCCACGTACCGGCCCAGGGAGCGCACCGGGCCCGGCGCCTCTGGCCCGTCCCCGTGGCCCTCCTCGCGATCCTCGGCGCCGCACTCCTGCTCGTACCGGACGGCCCCGAGGCGCGTGTGGAGCGCGCGGAGCCTAGGAGGGCCGCGCCCGCGCCCCCGCCCCCGGCGACCCCGACCGTCACCCGCACCGCGACCCCGCCGCCCGCGCCGCGCCCGTCACCGAGCCCCAGCCGGAGCCGGGGGCCGCGGCCGAGCGTGGCGGAACGGGTGAACGCGCTGGTCAACGCGCATCGGGCCGAGGCGGGGTGCGGCCCGCTCAGGACCGACCCGAAGCTGGCCGAGGCGGCCCGCGCGTACGGACGGGACATGGTGGCGCGCGGCTACTACGGCCACACGACCCCCGAGGGCACGGACGCGGGGAGCCGCTTCGGGACCGTCGGCTACTCCTGGAGCGCCTGGGCCGAGAACCTGGCCCGGGGGCAGGCCGACCCGGCGTCCGTCGTGGCCGACTGGATGGCCGACCCTCCGCACCGCCGCAACCTCCTCGACTGCGCCTACCGCGACACCGGCGTCGCGGCGGTGTCCGGGCCCGACGGCACGATCTGGGTGCAGGAACTGGCCGCGCCCCTCGGCTGAGGGCTCAGGCCGCACCCCACAGTCGAGGCCTCAGGGGGTGGCGAAGTCCTGTACCCACCAAGGGCCGTTGCCGGTGAGGTTCACCCCCACGCCGACCTCCTGGAACGCGCAGTTGAGGATGTTCTTGCGGTGCCCCTCGCTGTTCATCCAGCCGTCGACCGCCTCCGCGGGCGTGTGCGGACCGCGGAAGATGTTCTCGCCCCAGGTCGACCACGTGTATCCGGCGGCGGTGATCCGGTCGCCGGGGCTCCGCCCCTCCGGGCTGTCATGGGCGTAGTAGTCGCGGTCGGACATGTCGTCGGCGTGCCTCTGGGCCGCCGTCCGCAGCTTGGCGTCGGACCGGAGGGGGTCACAACCGGCCTTCCGCCGCTCGGCGTTGGCGAGATTGAGGACCTGGTCGACGTACTGCGCGGCGGTCCCGGCCGCCAAGGGCGCCGCCTTCGCGCGCGGCGGCACCTCCTCGCGCGGCGCGGGCAGCGCGGCGCGGGCGGCGGTGGCCCACCCCGCCGCGACGGTCGGCGGGGACCCGGCCGCCGTGTCGAGCGACACCACGTAGACCCCGGTGGTGACCGCCAGCGCGGCGGCGACCGCCCCCAGCGCCGTCATCGCCGTACGGAAGGACGGAGCACCCCGCCGGGCACCGCCCGCCACCTTGCGATGCCGGCCGCGACCGCCCCGCTCCCGGGCCTTCGAGGCGCCTGCGTCGTACGCGTCGTGCTGCATGGGCTCCGCTCTCTGTTCGAGGCCACCGGACCGTCCGGCACTGGCGTCCGGCACTGGGGAGAGCCACCGGGGCGACGGCGATAACCCTTTCCGGCCCCGGACAGCGCGACACCCCTCGTCAATCCTGTGCGTCAACCTCCTGCGGGACCACTGCGACCGGGCACGGCGCGAGATGGAGCGCCGCGTGCGCCACCGACCCGATCAGGGAGCCGAGCGCCCCGCGCTTCGCCCGCCGTCCCACCACGAGCAGTTGCGCCGCGCCCGAACCCGACAGCAGCACCTGCCCGGCGCTCCCCAGCTCCACGTGCTCGGTCACCGGGACGTCGGGATACCGCTCCCGCCAGGGGGCGAGCGCCTCGCGCAGCGCCTTCTCCTCGTACGGGACGAGTCCGCCGGCCTCGTCGGCGAGAGCCATCGAGCCCGGGCTGTACGCGAAGAGCGGGGGCAGGCTCCAGGCCCGCACCGCCCGGAGGGCCGCCCCGCGCGCGGCGGCCGTCTCGAAGGCGAAGCGCAGCGCGGGCGCGCTGTCCTCGGGGCTGCCCTGCTGGCCGACCAGGATCTCCCCGGCGGGCGGTTCGGTCGAGGCGCCGTCGCGGGAGCGGACCGCGACGACCGGACACCGGGCGGCGGCGATGACCTGCTGCCCGTACGAGCCCAGGAGGTACCCGGCGATGGCGCCGTGCCCGCGCGAGCCGAGGACGAGCAGCTCGGCCTCGCGCGAGGCGTCGAGCAGCGCGGCGACCGGGGTGTCACCGATGATTCGCCCGGTCAGCGGGAGCTCCGGGTGCCGTTCGGCGACCGCGGCCTCGGCCTCGCGGAGCACCCCCTGGGCGGCCTGCTGCTGGGTCGTCGGGTCCTGGAGGAGCGGCAGGTCGAGCGGCTCCCAGCGCCACGCGTGCACCAGCCGCAACGGCAGCCCCCTGGACAGCGCCTCGCGCGCGGCCCAGTCCGCCGCGGCCAGGCTCTCGGGGGAACCGTCCACTCCCGCGACGATCTCACGACTCATCAGGCTGCCTCCGTCGGCTCGGCGTCGGGCCGGCCGGACGACCGGCCCTCTGCCTCCAGCTTGGGCCCATCGGCCGCCCGGGGAGAGGGCCGGAGGTCCCGGACCACCGTGCCGTCCGGCCCCTGTCGGGCCCGGGAGCCCGCCTTTCCGTCCGGGGGCGTTACGCCAGCAGGGTGAGGCGGGCGTGGGTGCCGTTGAGGTAGTGGTCGCCGATGTCGCGCAGCCGGTGGTCCGGCGAGACCGGGGCGGTGAGGGCCCGGACGTTGCGCCAGAAGCGGTCGAAGCCCTGACCGGTGGCGTGCGGGCGGGCGGCGGTCGCCGGGTCGACCAGTTCGAGGATGCGGGTGGTGATGTCCACGGCCGCCCGGTTGGTGACCGTCTCGGCCGCCGCGACGAGCACGGCGACGTCCGCGAGATCCTCGACGCCGAAGGCGCGTTCCTCGACCAGACCGCGGGCGAGGGCGTCCGTGGCCCGCTCGACCACCGCGGCGGCGGCGTGCGCGGCGGTCGCCAACTCCCCGTAGGCGAGCAGGAGATACGGATCGTCCCCGGGGCCGACTCCGGAGAAGGAGACCAGTCCCCGGCGGCCCGTCGTCCCCGTGGCGGCGAGGTCCGCCGCGAAGCCGTCGTCGAGGCCGAAGTCGTTCGCGAAGCCCGAGGTGAACGCGGCCCGCCCCCGCGCCCCTTCGGCGGGCGGCGCCGCCGCCTGGCTGGCCCGGCTGATGTCCCGGGCCTCGGCGAGCGCGCCCTCGGCGATGCCGAGCCCGACGTGGACCAGGAGCAGCCGCAGCGCGAGCGGCGCCAGGGTCGAGTATGGGGCGACGGCGTGCTCGTCCTGGGGGAGCGCGCCGAGCACCTGCTCCGACCCGACCGGGACCTGGTCGAAGGTGACCGTCCCGGCGCCCGCGAGGCGCTGGCCGACCCGCTCGGCGCCCGCGTCGGTGAACACGGCCGGGTGGGCCGGGTCGACCAGGACGACGAGCAGGTCACCCGTCTCCGTACAACGGGCGCCGACGATCAGCCGGTCGGCGACGGTGACACCGGAGGCGAAGGCGCGCCGCCCGTCGAGCACGTAGCCGCCGCCGCCCGCCGGGGTCAGGGTGAGCCCGGCGGGCACGGCGTCCACGCGCGGCGGCTCGACCGCCCCGGCGAGCAGCCAGCTCTCCTCGGCGGTCCTGGTGTCGAGGTCGAGCGGTCCTGCGGCGGGGCCGAGGAACCGCGAGGTCCAGGACAGGACGCAGTGGTGGGCGAGGAGTTCGCCGATGGAGCCGTCGGCCGCGGCGATCTCGCGGATCACCCCGCACGCGGTGCGCCAGTCGGCGCCGCGGCCGCTGGGCCCCGGCGCGGTGAGCAGGGCGGGCAGGCCCGCCTCCTGGAGCCGGGCCACCTCGTCGAAGGGGGCCTTGCCCGCGCGGTCCCGGGTCAGGGCGTCCACGGCGAGGTCGTCGGCGAGCTCTCTGGTGACGCGGGGCCAGATCTCGTCGTCGGCCGGGCGGTCGGCCGGCGCGGAGGTGGGGCGTATCGCTGACTTCTTCGGCGTTCTCACGTCACCTCACATGATCCCTAGTATCCCCACTGGAATAGTAGGGATAGTGGCAGAGGGTTCGCCCCGGCCCCAAGAGGCGTCCGTATCACGGACAATGACATCTCGAAAGGTGGTACGAGACGCCGCCGACCAGCGGTTTCGGGAGGAGTCGGCGGGTTACGGATTGGTCCAGGCGTCCGGATCCTCGGCGAGCGCCACGACCTCGGCCGGCAGCTTCGCCGAGGCCAGCTCCGCGAGCGACACCCCGTCGAGCACATGGCGCACGTTCGCCCGCAGCGCCACCCAGAGCGTCAGCAGCGACTCGGCGGGTCCGGTGTACGAGAGCTCCGGCGGGCGCACCCCGCGCACCGACACCAGTGGACCCTCCACGCACCGGATCACGTCCGCGACCGAGATCTCCGCCGCCGGCTTCGCCAGCCAGTAGCCGCCGTTGCCGCCGCGCTGGCTCTGCACCAGGCCGCCCTTGCGCATGTCCCCGAGGATGCCCTCAAGGAACTTGTGCGAGATCCCCTGGCCGTCGGCGATGGCTTCGGCCTTCAGCGGCCCGGTGTCCTGGGCCGCGGCGAGCTGGAGGGCGGCCCGCACCGCGTAGTCGGCCCTGGCTGAAATGCGCATGGGAGCATTATTCCGCACCCTTGACGAGGGGCGCGGACGCTCCCACACTCGTGGACGGGAAACCGAGCGAACAGGTAGGGAACCATGGGAGCCACGGACGCGGCGGAGACGGCACACGCCCCCCGCCTGCCCCGCTCCCTGCCGCTGACCTCCCGCCGCCACATCGACCTGCTGCGGGTCTGCAGCGCGGCGTAGCGCCCGTTCGGCGGAACGACGGCGAGGAGTCGCCGTCCGTGGCGGCGAGGGCCGCGGTCCCGTACCGCCGCACCTCCACCGGCTGTTCCCAGCCACCTCGCCGCGCCTCCACCTCTCCACGGCGCCACCTCTCCGCGACCCACCTCCCTCCTGCCCGTACCTCTGCTGCCTCCGGGCGCGCGCCGACGCCGTCGTGCGCCACCGCGACCCAGCACCGAGCACCCCAAGGAGAAGCATGTCCGTCATCCCCACCACCGCCCCGACCGCCCAGACCGCCCCGCCCGGCCTCCCAGCCGGCCTCCCCTCCGTCGTCCCGTCGATCGTCCCCGCCACCGCCACCCCGGCCTTCCGCGGCCGGATCGGCCGCGACGTGGGCAGCGGCCACTACGCGGCCCCGCACCGCTACCGGCTCCATCTGGCCCCCGCCGACCCCAGTTGTCTGGGTATCGCCGTCACCCACAGCCTCCTGGGCCTCGACGAGACGCTGCCGCTGACCGTCCTGCCCGCCACGCCCGACACCCCCGACGGCGGCTACGCCGTCCTGCGCCCGCTCTACGAGGCCAGCGCCCACCAGTACGCGGGACCCGCCACCGCACCCGTCCTCAGCGACGGCTGGACCGGCCGCATCGTCTCCACGCACGTGCCCGACATCCTGCGCGACCTCGCCCTGCGTTTCCGGGGCGACGGACCCGAACTCCTCCCCGAGGCCCGTCAGGACGAGATCCGGGCCGTCGCCGACCTGTGCGCGCGCAGCGTCCACGCCGCCGCCCAGCGGGCCGGTGAGCTCGGCCTCGACGACCAGGCCGCGCACCGCGACCCGCTCACCGTGCTCTTCGCCGCGCTCGGCTCCCTCGAACGGCGGCTCGCCCGCCACCCGTACGTCCTCGGCGACGCGCCCACCGTCGCCGACGTCACCGTCTGGGTCACCCTCGTCCAGCTCGACACCGTCCACCGCTGGCACCTCGACGCCGCCGCCATGGACCGCGTCGCCGGACACCCCGCGCTCTGGGCCTACGCCCAACGGCTCGCCGCCCTGCCCGCGTTCGGCCGCCACCTCGACATCGACGCCGTCCTCGCCCACCACCGCGCCCACTGCCGGGGCCGGGAGGCCGCCGGTGCCGCCATGCGGATCGTCGACTGGGGCTGACCCGGCCGGGCCGCGGCGCGATCAGCCGGTCCGCCGGCCCGCGAGCGGCTCCGTGGCGTCGCCGGCACCGGCGCGGACCCCGCGCAGGAACGCCTCCAGGGCCTCCACCGAGGTCCTGGACGGCTCCCACCCCAGCTCCCGCGCCGCCCGCCCGGTGGCGAGGAGCGGCAGGCGCAGCACCGCGTCGAAGAGCCCCGGGGAGGACGGGGCGACCCGCAGCCGCCAGGCAGTGGCCAGCGCGCCCCGCACGGCCGCGTTCGGCACCTTCACCGGGCGGGCGCCGAACAGCGCGCCGAGCGTCCGGGCGTCCACCACAGGACCGGCCGCCAGGTTGAACGCGCCCCGCACGTCCCGCAGCAGCGCGCGCACGTACGCGTCGGCCGCGTCGTCGGTGTGCAGCGCCTGGAAGCGCAGGCCGGAGAGTTCCGGCACGAGCGGAAGCAGGTCCGGCCGGAACAGGCGGCCGGGGAAGAAGCGCCCCGCGAAGATCCGTCGCTGCTCGCTCGCCGACTCCTCCTTGAACAGGAAGGCCGGCCGCATCCGCACCACCCGCGTCTGCGGATGGTCGCGCTCGAAGGTGTCCAGGACCCGCTCCAGATACGCCTTCTCCCGGGTGTACGCGGCACCCGGCCAGCCGTGCGTCGGCCAGGCCTCCGAGACCGGGGCGCCGCCCTCGGGACCGGGGGAGTAGGCGCCGACCGACGAGGCGTGCACCAGGACCGGGACGCGCGCGGCGGCGACCGCGTCGAAGACCCGTACCGCGCCCAGCACATTGGTCCGCCAGGTCGCCACCGGATCGTGCGTCGGCTGGAAGCGCCAGGCGAGATGGACGACCGCGTCCGCGTCGTCCACGTACGAGGCCAGCCGGGGCCCGGCGTCCTCCCGCGAGAGGTCCACCTCCGCCCACTCCGTCCTCGCCAGGGTCAGCCGCGGCAGGCGCCGGGCCAGACCGAGCACGGAGGCGACCCGCGGTTCCCGCTCCAGGGCGCGGAGCAGACTCGTGCCGACGTTGCCCGTGGCGCCGGTGACGACGACACGCAGCCGATCGCTGGGGTTCATGACCCGACCCTCCTGCCTTCCCCTCGCCGAGGCCTTCCCCTCTCTCGACCTTCCGCCATCGGGGACACCCCCGCATGCGGGGGAGGAGCGGCGATCACGGAGCGTGGCGCCGCGAGTCGCGTCGGTGGGCGGGTGACCCCACGATGGTGGGGCCGGGGGGCCAGGGCGTCACCAGGAGGATGGGATGCTGCTCCCCGACCGCGACACGATCGACCGGCTGCTGCGGAGCTACCGCGCCGAGGAACGGCGGAGCGTGGCCCTTCCGTGCGACCCGTCGGTCCGGCGCAGGCTGGAGGACACCACGTACACGCTCTGCGTCCTCATGGGCGTCCGCACCGCCCGCGAGGCGGTCCACGCCGCCGAGCACTACCTGGCCGAGCCCCGCCCGGTCGTCGGCGCGGTTCGACGCGGCCCTGTGGGGTAGGCGCAGGGTAGGGAGCGAGGACGGCCACGGCCCGCGGGCCGCGCCGGGCGTCCTTGTCGCCCGCTTGGAGGTGTCGGCGATGGACGAGGCACGGCTCTCGCCGCGGGAGCGGCGCATCCTGGAGGAGATCGAGCAGGGCCTGGGAACGGACCGGTCCCTCGCCAGGGGCCTGCGCACCGGCCACCCTGCTCGCTGGCACCGCCACCCGCGTCCCGGGCTCCACCACCCCGGTCTCCGTTTCCGCCGCCCCGGCGGACGCGTCACCGCCCTCCTCGGCGTCGCCGCGCTCGCCCTCTTCGTGGCCGCCGTCGCCACCGAGTCACCCGCGCTGATCTGGGCCTTCGCCGCCGTGTGGGTGGTCACGCTGGTGAGCGTGCTCCGACTGCTCCTCGGCTGGTCGCGCCGCCATCTGACCGGGGCGGAGCGCCCCCGCCCGGACGAGCCGGAGCGCTGAGCGGGGCGGCGCGCTTGCGCGCCTGACGGTCCACCCGTCACCCCCTCGGAAAGCGCTCCCGTACCGCGTCCACGCAGACGTCCCGGGACGTCGGCCCGCCGAAGCGCAGCCGGTCGTACGGGGTGAAGGCCGGCTCAAGACCGTCCAGCTCGTCCACCAGCGCGTGCAGGGCGGCCGACCACCCCGGCTCCCGCGGCCGGGGCGAGGCGACGGCCGCGGTGATCGACGCCGTCAGTTCGCCCTTGCGGCGGATCGTGGCCGGGGTGACCCGGTGCAGGCAGACGTACTGACCGCTCAGATACGCCGCCCACTCCTCCGCGCCCTCGGCGGCGTCCTCCCAGTGCGCGACGAACCAGGCGCGCAGCAGCTCCGGGCCGCCCGCCTCCTCGGTCGGCTCGAACAGGTCGCGCGGCACCATCTGCGCGCCGTCCGACCGCAGATAGCCCGGCAGCGGCAGCAGGCCGTCCAGCATCCGCCGCCGCGCCTCGTCCGCGTCCCGCCCGAGCGCGGCGCACAGCTCGTCGAGCGGAACGAACTGCGCGCTCACATAGGCGTCGTCCGCCGCCGTCATCGCGTGCACACCGTTGACCTCGCGGAACCGGCGGGCCACCTCCTCCGCGTACCCGTCCACGGCCGCGCGCCCATCCGTCCCCATGCCCATCGGTCCACTCCTCGCACGTCCCGCCCGGGACCCTCCCGGACGGCGCCCGAGCAGGCTAGGCGCCGGACCGTGCGGCGCCCGCCGAACCGTGCCGGTCCTCAGTTGCCGCGTGCCCCGAAGCGCCGCCACAGCCACAGCGAGAGCGCCGCGCCGAGCGCCGCGCCCACCAGGGCCAGGGGGAGCCCGGCTGTCCTGCCCGTGGGAGCGGCCTGCCGGTGCGGGGCGGGGGCGGGGGCGGCCGCACCGGACGGCGCCGTGTCACCGGCCTCCGGTCCCGCCCGGTTCACGTTCCGCGCGGCGGCGCGCACGGTGCCCCCTTCGTTCTTCCGGGGGGCCTTCGCCGGAGCGAGGGAGCCCACCGGCTGCACCCGGCCCGCCGCCTCGAAGCCCCAGTCGAGCAGGTCCCTCGCCTCCTCGTACACGGCGAATCCGCCGCCCCCCTGCGGGTTCATCACCGACGCGACCAGCGTGCGGGCCCCGCGCCGCGCGCCGACGACCAGGGTGTTCCCGGCGCCGCTGGTGTAGCCGTTCTTGATGCCGATGAGCCCGGGGTAGCGGGCCACCCCGTCCGCGCCCGTGAGCAGCCGGTTGGTGTTGGCGATGCCGTACGACCAGGAGCCGGCCGGGAAGTCCGCGTAACGCGTCGAGCAGTAGCGGGTGAACCCCGGGTCCTGGAGCCCGGCCCGCCCGAAGACCGCCAGATCGTACGCGGAGGACACCTGGCCCGGCGCGTCGTAGCCGTCCGGCGAGACCACGTGCGTGTCGCGGGCGCCCAGCGCGCGCGCCTTCTCCTGCATCTGCCGGGTCATCGACTCCCAGCCGCCGTTCATGGCGGCCAGGACGTGCACCGCGTCGTTCCCGGAGCTGAGGAAGACGCCGTTCCACAGGTCCGACACCCTGTACGTGTACCCCTCCTTCACCCCGACCAGGCTGCTCCCCTCGCCGATGCCGGTGAGCTCCTCGTCGCTGACGGTGTGCCGCTCGCCCCCGTCGTGGTGCGGCAGCGCGGTCAGCGCGAACAGCGTCTTCAAGGTGCTCGCCGGCGGCAGCTTCCGGTGCGCGTCACGTGCCGCCAGGACCTCGCCGGTGGCCGCGTCGGCCACCACCCAGGACAGGGCCGAGAGGGACGGCAGTTGCGGCGCGCCCCGCAGCGGCTGCACCTGTGTGCCCGAGCGGTCGAGCCGGGCCGGATCGACGAAGGACCGCGCGGGCGGGGTGGGCTCGGCGGCCGAGGAGGCGAAGGCGGGGGCCGACGCGTGCCCCGGGGCGGGGGCGGCAGCGGCCGTGGGGACCGGCAGGACGAGCAGCAGCGCCGCGGCACCGGCGGCGGCATGACGGACAGCTGGCGTGACGATCATTCAGCCACCGTAGGAACGGGGCGCGCGGCCCGCAGGCCGGAGTGCGCCGACCGGCGTAGCGGGTGTGCCGGAGGGCGGGCGCGTCGCCGTCGTGCCCGCGCGCCGCCCGGGCGCCGCCCCGGCTGTCGGAGGGGCAGGGCATCCTGGTGACGTGTCCTCATTCCCGAACCAGAGCAGGCCCGTTGCCCCGCCGGGCGCCGACGGCCCAGGCCCCGCCGAGCACATGATCGTCTGCGGCGACGACGTGCTGGCCCACCGTCTCGCGGCGGAGCTGCACGAGATGTACGGGGAGCGCGTCACCCTGCTCGTCCCGGCGCCCCTCGACACCCCCAGCAGGCCCGTGGCCCGTACGGGACGGGCCGCGGCGCTCTTCGGGCGGGTGACCGCGGCCGTCACCCGCACCACGGGTGCCACGGGCACGCCCGGCGCGGGCGATCCGCGCGGCGCGGCACAGGCCCGGACGATCCGCGTGATGGAGACCGGCGAGGCCGACGACCAGGCGCTGCTCGACGCGGGCGTGGAGCGGGCCGCCGCCCTCGCGCTCGTCCACGAGGACGACGAGCGCAACATCCGCGCCGCGCTGGCCGCCCGCCGGCTCAACCCGAGGCTGCGCCTGGTCATCCGGCTCTACAACCGCAAGCTGGGACAGCACCTGGCCACCCTCCTCGACCAGGCCGCGGCCGTCTCCGAACCCGGTCTCGACCCCGAGAAGCTGGACGCCGCGACGACCGTCCTGTCCGACGCCGACACCGCCGCGCCCGCCCTCGCGGCCACCGCCGTCGCCGGGAGCAAGAAGGTCATCCAGGCCGGCGGACTGCTTCTGCACGCCGTCGACCGGCCCCCGCCCGCCCGCGGCGAGGTCGCCGACCCCGGCCTGTGCACCCTGGCGCTGCTCTCCGCCACCGCCAGCGACCCGGCCGGCAGCGAGGGCTCCGAGCGCAGCGGCGACCAGGGCCCCCAGCTGCTGCCCGACGACGCCGCCGTCGCCGCCGCCACCGGGCGCGGGATCGTCGCCCTGGAGGCCGTCACGTACGAGGGCCCCGCCCAGGCCACCGGCTGGCTCGGCGCCTCCGCGCTGCCCGTCGGCTCGCTGTTCTCCCGGCGGCTGCGCTGGTCCCTCGCGGGCGTGGCGGCCGCCGTCCTCGGGCTCGCCCTGGCGTCCACCTTCGCCACCGGCGACCACCCGCTGCACGCCGCCTATCTGACCCTGCTCGACGTCTTCGCCATCGGCGACCCGGCGGTGGGCGAGCCGACCAGCCGTCAGGTGATCCAGATCCTCGCCGGGTTCGTGGGACTGCTCCTGCTGCCCGTCCTCGTCGCCGCGCTCCTCGAAACCCTCGGCACCTTCCGCTCGGCGACCACCCTGCGCCGCCCGCCGCGCGGTCTCTCCGGCCATGTCGTGCTGCTCGGCCTCGGCAAGGTCGGCACCCGGGTGCTCGCCCGGCTGCGCCGGATGAACATCCCGGTGGTCTGCGTGGAGGCCGACCCCGAGGCCCGCGGCCTCGCGCTCGCCCGCCGGCTGCGGGTGCCCACGGTCATCGGCGACGTCACCGAGGAGGGTGTCCTGGAGGCCGCCCGCATCCACCGGGCCCGCGCCCTGCTCGCCCTGACCAGCGTCGACATCACCAACCTGGAGGCCGCGCTGCACGCCCGGTCGATCAGCCCCGACCTGCGGGTGGCGCTGCGCCTGTACGACGACGACTTCGCCACCGCCGTCTACCGCACCCTGCGCGCCGCGCACCCCGGCGCCCTCACCCGCAGCCGCAGCGTCTCCCACCTGGCCGCGCCCGCGTTCGCCGGGGCGATGATGGGCCGCCAGGTCCTCGGCGCCATCCCCGTGGAGCGCCGGGTGCTGCTCTTCGCCGCGCTCGACGTGACCGACCACCCCCTCCTGGAGGGCCGCACGGTCGCCCAGGCGTTCCGGCCCGGCGCCTGGCGGGTCATCGCGCGGGGCGCCGCCGGGGTGCCCGCCAACCGCTCCGGCTACGGCCTGGCGTGGCAGCTGCCGCCCGGCGACGTCCTCGGCCCCGGCGACCGGGTCGTCGTCGCCACCACCCGCCGAGGCCTCGCCGAACTCCTCGGCCGCCGCCCCCGGCACCAGGAGGCGACGGACCGGAGGGAGGACGGGCGGGTGGGGTGAGCGGCGGGCGCCGTGCCCCCGCACCCGCCCCGCCTCACACGGGCCTGCCCCGATCCACCGCGGGAGACGCCCTCAGCGCCGCCACGAGATGCAGCAGATGCGCCTCGTTCCCCGAGAAGCCCGCCTCGCGCAGCGCCGCGTCGGCCTCGGCCATCGGATGGGTGAGCATCGCCGCCGCGTACGGCTCCAGGCGCGGATCGGCGAGCACCGCCTGGGTGGATTCCAGCAGGCGCAGGTAGGCCTGGGCGGCGGCGCGCTCACGGCCGGTGATCGTCGTCATGTCGGGGCTCCCTCTAGCAGCTTGCGGCGGTCGTCCCCACCACCCTCTCGTACGGGTCTGACAATCAGGTCCCTGGCCCGCCGAGGTACGCCGCGAGGCGTTCCAGGAAGGCCTGCTGACCCGCCACCAGCAGGGGCGCGGCCGCCTCGAAGCCGAACCAGCCGACCCGGTCGAGCTCGGGGAACTCCCGCACCGTGCCCGAATGAGGCGGCCACTCCATGGCGAAGGTGCCCGGCACCACCCGCTCCGGGTCGAGATCCGCCTCGACGGCCCACACGGTGACCAGCTTCCCGTTCGCCTGCCGGACCTCGCCGAGCGGGACGGCCACCCCGTCCGGCGGCGCGAGCCCGAGCTCCTCCTGGAACTCGCGGCGCGCGGCGGCCTCGGGCGGCTCGTCGGGCCCGTACTCGCCCTTGGGGATCGACCAGGCGGCCGACGACCGCCCGGCCCAGAAGGGCCCTCCCATATGGCCGATGAGCACCTCCGTACCGCCGTCGGCTGTCCTGCGGTAGAGGAGGAGTCCGGCACTGCGCTTGTCGGGCATACGGCCCAGTCTGGCGGATTCCGCACTCCGGAGGAACAAGCGGGGGCTACGCCTTGTCGAGCCGGATCACCACGGGTCCGCCCGCCGGGTCCACGGCCGTCGTCCAGCCGGTGGGCGGGCGGACCGAGCGGTGCGGGTCCACGCGTCCGGGGAGCCGGGCCGTGTGCAGGACGCGGTCGTCCTGGACGACCGTCAGGACCGGGCGGAGCAGGCGGTCGGCGGGGCGGAGCAGCAGCGCCGGGGCCGGGCCCGTGAGGCGGTTGGGGGAGGCCCAGCGCAGGGCGCCCCCGACGGCGACCGGGACGCCGGGCCCCGGCCACGGCGCGTCCGCCAGATGGGCGAGGACGGCGGCGGCGACCGCCCGGCCCTCCGTCGCGGCGACCACCGCCGGCTCCACGCCCCGCAGCAGGTTGCCGACGGCGAAGACCCCCGGCACGCGGGTGCGGAACGCGGCGTCGACGGCCGGGCCCCGGGTGGCGCGGTCGAGGGGGATGCCGCCGGTGCGGGCGAGTTCGTGGTCGGGGATCCAGTCGCCGGTGAAGACGACCGTGTCGCAGCGCAACAGCCCGGTCCGCCCGTCCGCGCCCCGCACGAGGACCCCCGACAGGCGCCCCCGGCCGACGAGTTCGAGCACCGTCGCGCCGCGCAGCGCGGGTCCCGGCAGGCGCGGCCCGCGCGTCCGCTCCGAGACGACGGCCGCCACCGTGACCCCGGCCCGGCGCAGGGTGCGCACCGCGTGCCGGGCGACCGGCTCCGAGCCGACCACGACCGCCCGCCGCCCGATCCGCTCGCGGCGCAGCCCGTACAGCTCGACGGACTGCTGGAGCTCACCGGTGCTGAACACCCCGGCGGGACGGCTGCCCGGCACCAGGCGGGCGCTGCGGGGCCGTTCGCGGGCCCCGGTGGCGAGGACCACGGCCCGGGCGGTGATCCGTTCGAGACCGGTGGGCGCGGTGACCTCCACAGTCAGCGGCCCGGCCCAGCCCGTCGCGCCGACCCCGGTACGCACCACCGCCCCGGCCCGTACGGCGGCCCGCACCGCCCGCCGGGCGTACGAGGGTCCGGTGAACGCCCCGAAGCCGCCGCGCGCGCAGTGCCGGGGCACGCCGCCGGCGGTCCGCTCCCGCTCCAGGACCTCGACCCGGCCCGCGCCCGCCGCCGCGAGCCGCGCGGCGGCGGCGAGCCCGGCGGGGCCCGCGCCGACGACCAGCACGTCGACGGTACGGTCCGCACCGCTCCAGGCGGTCATGACGTCCTCTCCGCTCACCGCGTCCCCTCCTCGAACAGCGCCCGCACCGTCGCCCCGCAGGAGAAGCCCTGGCACCGCCCGGCCCGCGCGCGGGTCCTGCGGCGGAGTCCGTCGAGGGTCGCGGGCGGCACCGTGGAGGCGAGCGCGTCGCGGATCTCGCCCCGGGTGACCCGCTCGCAGTGGCAGACGATGTCGCCGTACGCGGGATCGCGGGCGATGCGCGCGGCGTCCCGGTACGGGCGGGGGAAGGCCTCGCCGAGGTTGGGCATCGACACCGGGGCGAGGGGGCGTTCGGGCCCGAGCTCCAGGCCCGCGTCCGCGAGCAGCTCCACGGTGTGCCGGCCGAGGGCGAGGGAGGCGGTGAGTCCGGTGGAGCGGATCCCGCCGACGGTGACGTACCGCAGCGCGGGGTGGGCGGCGATCCGGTAGTCCTCGGCGCCGGTGGCCGCCCGCAGCCCGGCGTAGACGGCGGTGACCTCCTCGTCGAGCAGCGCCGGAAGGATCCGGCGGCCCTGCGCGCGCAGTCCGGCGAGCCCTTCGGCGGTGGAGCCGGTGGCGGTCTTGTCGTCGAGGTCCTCGGCGGTCGGGCCGAGCATCACGTTGCCGTAGACGGTCGGGGCGATGAGCACGCCCTTGCCGAGGGCGCCGGGAACGGGCAGCAGGATGTGCCGGACGAGCCCGCGCGCGAACTTGTCGAAGACGAGGAGCTGACCGCGCCGCGGGGTCACGGTGAAGTCGTACCGCCCGACCAGCGCGTCGAACGCGTCGGCGTACAGACCGCAGGCGTTGACCAGGAACCGGGTGCGCAGCACGCCCCGCCGGGTGATCAGCCGGTGCGGGGCGTCCGGGCCGCCCGGCCGTACCTTCTCCACGGGGCAGTCGAGGTGCAGGTCGACCCCGGAGCGCACGGCCTGGGTGGCGTAGGCGAGCGGAGTGGTCCAGGGGCAGATCACCGACTCGTCGGGCACGGCGAGCGCGCCGAGCGCGCCCGGACCCAAGTGGGGTTCGAGGACGCCCAGTTCGGCGGCGTCCACGAGGCGCGTGCCGTGGTGTCCGTTGCGTACGGCCTTGGCGGCGAGCCGGGGAAGCGCCGCGCGCTGTTCCTCGTCCCAGGCGACCAGCAGCGCGCCGACGGGCTCGACGGGGATGCCGGTCTCCCGGGCGTACGCGGCGAGCAGCCGCCCGCCCTCGCGGACGAGCCGCGCCTCCAGGGATCCGGGGACGGCGTCGAAACCGGTGTGCAGGATGGCCGTGTTGGCCTTGGAGCTGCCCTCGCCGATGTCGCCGGACGCCTCCACGAGGGCGACCCTCAGCGAGTGGCGGGCCAGCTCGCGGGCGATGGCGCAGCCCACCACCCCCGCGCCGACCACGGTGACGTCGTACGCGGTCCCCGGCGCCGAGGTGTCCGGCAGCGCCCCGCGACGGGTGACGCTCACGCGGCGGACCCCCCGGGCACGGCGGCGGACCCCCCGGGCGCGGCGACGGGCGCCCCGCCGTCGAGCAGCCGCGCCACGGCCGTACGGAAGCGGTCCAGGCGTTCCGCGGCCTCGGCGGGCGTGATCATCGGCTCGTACACGGCGGACGGCTTCCACTCCGGTACGGCCTCGTGGACGGCGAGCCCGGGGGTGTGCCCGAGCCGGGCGACGGCCGCCACGCCGAGCGCGGTGGCGTCGGGGAGCGCGGACACCTCGACGGGCCGCTGGAGGAGGTCGGCCTGCGTCTGCATGAGCAGCGCGGACCGGGTCAGGCCGCCGTCCACCCGCAGCGTGGTGAGCGGCGCGCCCAGGTCGTCCGCCGCGGCCCCGGCGAGCTCCACGACCTGGGCGGCGATCCCCTCGCAGAGCGCCCGGACCAGCTGGCCGGGGCCGGTGTCCAGGCCGAGCCCGGTCAGCGAGCCGCGCACCTCGCCCCGCCACCAGGGGGCGGCGAGCCCGGCGAGCGCGGGCACGAAGGTGACGCCGCCCGCGTCCGGGACGGCGCCGCCGACGGTGTCGAGGTCGGCCGCGCCCGCGATCACGCCGAGGCCGGTCAGCCACCGGACGGCGGAGGCGGCGGTGAACACCTGCCCGTCCAGGCAGTAGCTGGTCCGCTCGCGCAGCCGCCAGGCGACGCAGGAGACCAGGCCGGAGTCCCCGCGCCGGGGCACGGTCCCGGTCTGGGCGAGCAGGAACGCCCCCGTGCCGTACGTGCACTTGGCGGTGCCTGGCGCGGTCACGTCCTGGGCGAGCAGCGCCGCCTGCTGGTCGACGAGCAGCCCGGTGAGGGGGAGCGGCGGTCCGAAGGCGGTGGTGGTGCCGACCGGGGTGTCGCAGTCCACCACGCGCGGCAGGCGCTCCCCGCCGAGGCCGTAGACGTCGAGCGCGGGTCCGGACCAGGTGGCGGTGTCGAGGTCGAGCAGCCCGGTGCGGCCCGCGGTGGCGGCGTCGGTGACGAAGGCGCCCGTGAGCCGGTGCGCGAGCCAGGAGTCACTGGTGGTGACGACCCCGGCGCCGGTGAGGCTGCGGCGGATCCAGGCCATCTTGGGCGCGGCGAAGTAGGGATCGAGCGGGAGACCGGTGATACGTTTCAACTCGCGCTCGTACGAGGCGAGTTCGGCGCACAGGTCCTCGGCTCGCCGGTCCTGCCAGACGAGCGCGTCGGTGAGCGGCTCGCCGGTGGCCGGGTCCCAGGCGATCACCGTCTCGCCCTGGTTGGCGAGGCCGACGGCGACGACGGGTTCACCGGCGGCGGCCAGCGCCGCCCGCCCGGCCGAGACGACGGAGTCGTACAGCTCACGGGGGTCGACCTCGACCAGGCCGCCGGGCAGGGCGCGCGGGTGCACCGGGGTGAATCCGCTGCCGATCACCCCGCGTTCGGGGCAGACGACGAGGGCCTTGGTGCCCGACGTGCCCTGGTCGACGGCGAGTACCGGGCCCGTCATGCGCGCGACTCCCTGCTGCTGTGCGGTGGGTGGAGGTCCTTGATCGTGGAACCGGTCAGCCTGTCGCGGTGGGGGCGCCGCGTCAAGGTTTCGGCGGTGAACCCGTCAGTTTCCGAAACATCGCTGACATCAAGTCAAATTCAGTCGCTGGCTTGATAGTTACGGTCACGGATGAAAGTGGACCGGTCACGTCCAGCGACCTCTATAGTGATCGCCGATCACCGGCCGGGATGGCCACGGGGGACTGACCACCCCCCTCCACCCACCTCACCGAGGAACCATGTCTCCCACCCGCCACCCCGCGTGGCCCACCCCCCGCAGGGCCTCCTGATGGCCGCGCAGGGCTTCCGGCCCGTCTACCATCCGGCGGGCCACGACCATGCCCTGCGGGGCGCCGTCCAGGACCTGCGGACCGGCCGCTGGGTGGCCATGGCCAGGCTCCTCGACGAGACCTCCGGCTGGCCCGGCTGGACCCGGCGCACCCAGGTCCTCGCCGCCGTCGCGGCCGGCACCGACGTGGTCGCCGCCTGGCGGGCGGAGCAGCCCGACTCCATCGCCGCCGCCGTCATGCACTCCCGCGTCGCCGTCGAGCGCGCCGTCCGCGCCCACCGCGCCGGGCACGCCCGTACCCGCGAACTGTGGCAGGAGGCCTGGACCGCCTGCCGGGAGGCCGTCGAGCGCGCCCCCGCCGACCCCGTGCCCTGGGTGTGCCGGCTCGCCCTGTCCTTGCTCGACACCCGGCAGAGCATGGAGGAGCACCGGCTTCCGCCGCCCGCCCCGATGCTGGCCCCGGGGCCCTGGGGGCTGCTCGCCGAGGCCGAGAAGCGCGACCCGCACAACCGCGAGGCGCACCACCGGATGCTCCAGTTCGTCTACGCCCGGCGCCCCGGCCCGCTCTCCGAGGCGGTCAACTACGCCCAGTGGGCCTCCTCCTCCGCCCCCGTCGGCTCCGCGCTGCACGCCCTGCCGCTGTACGTGCGGGTTGAGCGCTACCGGCGCGACCGGGGCCACGAGCGCGCCCTCGACCTGCACTGGGTCGCCGAGGACGCGGTGCGCGACGCCCGCCGCGCCATGGACACCTGGTTCCTCTTCAGCGCCACCGAGGAGGCCAGCCTGCTCGACCTCAACCATCTGGCGCACGCGCTCTACGGCGCCCTCAAGTTCGCCGACGCGGCACGGGTGTTCGAGGCCCTCGGCCCGTACTGGACCCCGCAGCCCTGGGCGTACCGCACCGCCGTCCCCGACGAACGCGGCCCCGCCGAGGAGGTCTTCCTGCGGGCCAGGGCCCGCTGCCTCGGAGCCCCGGAGGCCCGCCCCGGCCCCTGACGGCCGCCACCCCGCACACTCCCCCCACATCCACACCGCTCGTCCCGTCCCCGTCCCGGAGGAACGCATGTCCCGCACCGCCCCCACCGACGCGATACGCAAACCGCCCCCGGCCAAGGACGACGAGGAGGCGCGCCTCAGAGAACTCGGCTACCAGCCGGTCCTCGCTCGCCGGATGGGTGGCTTCGGCAACTTCGCCATCAGCTTCTCGGTGATCTCCATCCTCTCCGGCTGCATGACCCTCTACGGCTTCGGCCTGGGCACCGGCGGCCCCGCCGTCATGCTCTGGGGCTGGGCGGGCGTCGGGCTCTTCGTGCTGTGCGTCGGCCTCGCCCTCGCCGAGGTCACCAGCGCCTACCCGACCTCGGGCGCGCTCTACTACATGGCCGACCGGCTCGGCGGCCGCCGCTGGGGCTGGTACACCGGCTGGCTGAACCTGCTCGGCCTGCTCGGCGCCATCGCCGGCATCGACTACGGCGCCGCCCTGTTCACCGGCGCCTTCCTTAACCTCCAGTGGGGCATCGTCCCCACCGCCGGGTCGACCTTCCTGATCTTCCTGGTGATCCTGCTGGTCCACGCCGTGCTCAACCTCTACGGCGTGCGCCTGGTCAGCGTGCTGAACTCGATCAGCGTCTGGTGGCACCTCGGCGGCGTCGCCCTCATCGTGGGCGCCCTCGCGATCGTCCCCGACCACCACCAGTCCGCCTCGTTCGTCTTCACCGAGTTCGTGAACGACACCGGCTGGTCGAACCCGATCTACGTCGCCGCGATCGGTCTGCTCCTCGCCCAGTACACCTTCTCCGGGTACGACGCCTCCGCCCACCTCTCGGAGGAGACCGCGAACGCCTCGGTGACCGCCGCCAAGGGCATCGTCCGCTCCATCTGGGCCTCCTGGATCGCCGGTTTCGCCCTGCTCGCCGGACTCACCTTCGCCATCCAGGACTACGCGGGCACCCAGAACAGCGCCACCGGCGTGCCGCCCGCCCAGATCCTCCTGGACGCGCTCGGCGAGGGCGGCGCCAAGGCCCTGCTGCTCGTCGTCATCGTCGCGCAGCTCTTCTGCGGCAACGCCGAGGTGGCCGCCGCCAGCCGCATGGTCTTCGCGTTCAGCCGGGACAACGCCCTGCCGGGCTCCGCGCTCTGGCGCCGGGTCAGCAGCCGCACCCAGACCCCGGTACCGGCCGTCTGGCTCTCCGTCGTGGTCGCCGCGCTGCTCGCCCTGCCGTCGCTGTACTCCGCCACCGCGTACGGGGCCGTGACCGCCATCAACGTCATCGGCATCACCCCCGCGTACGCCATCCCGATCTACCTGCGGCTGCGGGCCGGCCGGAACTTCGTCCCCGGCCCCTGGCACCTGGGCCGCTGGAGCCGGCCGATCGGCTGGATCGCGGTGGTCTGGGTGGCGGGCGTGACCGTGCTCTTCTGCCTGCCGCAGAAGTCCCCGGTGACGGTCGACAGCATGAACTACGCCGTGATCGCGCTGGCCGTCGTGCTCGTCCTCGCCAGCGTCTGGTGGTACGTCGCCCGCCGCTCGTACGGGACGCCCTCGGCGTACGGGAGCGCCCGCGAGGAGGCGGAGATCGCCGAGGGCATCGTCTGAGGCGAGCGCGGCGGCGCCGGGCGCGCGGGCCGGGCCCGTCCGGGCCCGGTCAGCCGCTGAACTCGTAGGTCCAGGAGCCCGTCCGGGCCGCGACGTCGATGTCCGTGATCTCCAGCGCGTGCCCGTGCTGGTCGCTCACCACCCGGTGGACGCTCAGCCGGGTCGCGCCGCCGGCCGGGTGCTCCGCGAGGTGTCCCGCCGGGTCCTGCGGCACCCCGACGGACTCGCGGTGGGTGGTGCGCAGCCCCGCGTGGTGCATCCAGTGGTAGAGCAGCCGCAGGTCGGGCTGCTGCTGATAGCGCTCGGCGCCGCGCCGGTAGCGGCCCAGCTGCGGGATCTCCGTCAGGGCGGGCCGGGAGAACCAGGACACCGACCGCTGGAGCGAGGCCCCGGAGGGCGCGAGCACCGCGTGCCGGTGGACCAGGGTCGGCTCGCCGGGCGCGAGCGAGAGCCGCGCGGCGAGCGCGACCGGCGGGGCCTCCCAGGCCAGCGCGGCGCGCACCAGGGCGTCGGCCGCCCGGGGGCCGCCGGGGAAGGAGCGGCGTGGCACCGCGGGCGCCGGACCCCGCTGGTCGGCCTCGGCGGCGAAGGTGCCCCGCCGGTCCGTGACCACCAGCCGCTCGTCCCGCAGCAGTTGCAGCGCGCCGCGGACGGTCTGTCGGTTGACGTGGAAGCGGTGGGCGAGGTGGCGCTCGGAGGGCAGTCGGCTGCCGGGGGAGATGCGGCGCTGGATGAGGTCGTCCCGCAGCACTGCGGCGACCCGGAGGTAGAGCGGAAGCGCCGCCCTCGGTCCGGGCTCGGGAACGGGCTCGGCCATGTCTCGGACCTCTCTGTCATGCATAATTCAACCATTGCTCGGTGTGACCACCTGAACCGTGTGGGTGAGCAATTCCTATCATTGGTCTAAACCATTCTGGAAGTCCGCTCGCCGAGAGTGGCCGAATCGAGCGTCCCGATTTGTAATGGATCGCGACGGATCAATGGAGGCAGCGGCGGTGGAAGAAGTGGGTGAGGCCGGATGACGACACCCTCCGAACGGGCCGAGAGAGGACGGGCCGCGCGCAAGCGCGTCCCCCGCTCCTCGCACGGCCGCTGGATACCCTCCTCGCAGCGCCCGGACCCCCTGGGCGTCCTGGAGCGCCAGTGCCTGGACCGGGTCCCCGAGCTCGTCCCGATCCGCTACGGGCGCATGGCCGCGTCCCCCTTCGCCTTCCTGCGCGGCGCGGCCGCCGTCATGGCCGCCGACCTCGCCGCCCAGCGCCACACCGGACTCACCGTCCAGCTCTGCGGCGACGCCCATCTGCTCAACTTCGGGGTGTACGCCTCACCCGAACGGGCGCTCCTCTTCGACGTGAACGACTTCGACGAGACGCTGCCCGGCCCCTTCGAGTGGGACGTCAAGCGGCTCGCCGCCTCCATCGCCGTGGCCTCGCTCCAGAACGGCACCAGCAAGGCCAAGGCCCACCGCGCGGCCCAGCTCGCCGCCGAGGGCTACCGCACGGCCATGCGCCGCCTCGCCGGTCTCGGCGAACTGGAGGTCTGGTACGAGCGGATCTCCGCCGACGACGTCACCGCCCTCATCCGCGGCGCCGACCGCAAACGCCTGGAGAGCCGGCTCGCCCACGCCCGGCGCCGCACCAGCCTCCAGGCCTTCGGCAAGCTCACCGAGAAGGACGACACGGGCCGCCACATCGTCGAGGACCCCCCGCTCCTCGAACGGGTCACCGACGTCGACCGGGTCACCCTCGGGAAGATCTTCAGCGACTACCGCAGCTCGCTCTCCGAGGAACGCCGGCTGCTCCTCGACCGCTTCCACTTCATCGACGCCGCCCGCAAGGTCGTCGGCGTCGGAAGCGTCGGCACCCGCTGCTTCATCCTGCTCCTGGAGGGCCGCGACGACTCCGACCCGCTCATCCTCCAGATCAAGGAAGCCGTGCCCTCGGTCCTGGAGCAGTACCTCACCCCCAGCGTCTTCACCCACCAGGGCCACCGGGTGGTCTGCGGCCAGCGGCTCACCCAGGCCGCCAGCGACATCTTCCTCGGCTGGATGACCGGGCCCGAGCAACGCCACTTCTACTGGCGCCAGTTGCGCGACATGAAGGGCTCCGCCGAGGTCGAGACCATGTCCCCGGCCGTGCTCCGCGAGTACGCGCGCCTGTGCGGCTGGGCCCTCGCCCGCGCCCACGCCCGCTCCGGCGACCGGATCGCCATCGCCGCGTACCTCGGCTCCTCCGACGTCTTCGACCGCGCCATCGCCGACTTCTCCCTGCGGTACGCGGGGCAGAACGCCGACGACTACGCGGCGCTGAGCGCGGGCATCGCGGCGGGGGTGGTGACGGCGGCGCCGGGGGTCTGAGAGGCGTCCGACGGGCGCGGCGCCGCCGTACCGGGGTCTACGCCGTCCCGGGCTCCCCGCGCCGCAGCGGCGGCTCCGCCGGTGTCTCGGGGACCGGGCCGAACAGCACCTCGCGGGCCACCGCCGGGGCGAACAGGACCGTCAGCGGCGCCGCCAGCGTCAGTGCCGCGCGGAAGGGCGTGCCCACCACCGGGTTGCCGGCGGCGCGGTCCATCACCCGGCGCAGGTACCAGCCGGTCACCTTGTCCGCGGCCCCCGACCGCACCGCGTCACCCCTCGCCCCCGGCATCGTCTTGTCGGCACCCGCCGAAATGTCCCAGGCCTGCTTCGAGGCGTCGAGCAGGGCCCGCTGCACCCGGCGCGTCGTCGGCGTGCGGCGCGTGCCCGCCAGCGCCTTGCGCAGCGCCACCGCGGCGAGCGCGGCGACCGCCATCCCCTGCCCGTAGATCGGGTTGAACGCGCACAGCGCGTCGCCGGTCGCGAGGAAACCGGCCGGGCGGCGGCCCGGAAGGTCGTACCGGCGGCGGATGTTGGACGTCTGCCGGAAGCCGTACACCGGCGACAGCGGCTCCGCCTTCGCGATCCAGTCGCTCACCACCGGATGCGGCAGCTTCCGCGCGTACTCCTCGAACAGGCCTTCGTCCGTGGGCGGTTCGTCGCCGCGCAGACCGGACAGGGTGACCAGGTGGCGGCCGTCGCCCACCGGCAGCACCACCGCGCCGTACACCTGGGCCGGGTTGGGCGCCACGTAGTAGCCGAGGGCGTCGGTCGACGGGTCGTCGGCGGGCCCGCGGTAGATCCGCGTGCCGTACGCGAGGCCCGTGTCCAGGGTCTCCTCGGGCGGTGCCTCCGCGCCGATCGCCCTCAGCCAGTCCGGTGCCCGGGTCGAACGGCCCGAGGCGTCCACCACCAGATCGGCCTCCAGCGGGCGCGGCTCCCTGCGGGCGCCCGTGCCGCGCTCGCGCAGCAGCACGCCGCGCACGCGCGCGGAGTCGCCGAGCAGGCCCACCGTCTCGGTGCCCTCCACGAGTCCGATCCGGGGATCGGCCAGAACCCGCTGCCGCACCAGCCACTCCAGCTGGGGCCGGGGGCCGGTGTAGTAGTGCGCCGTGGCCTCGGACCGGACGTACCACTGGCCGTTCTGCCACTGGACCATGTCCCGTGGCACGCCCACCTTGGGCGCGCCCAGGCCGCGCAGCTCGTCCGTGAAGCCGGGCAGCAGCTCGTCGAGCGCCCGCTGCCCGCCCTCGATCAGTACGTGGAGGTGCCGGTCCTGCGGAACGCCGGCCCGCGCGTCCGGGCCGTCCGGGTAGCGGTCGCGCTCGACGACCGTGACCCGCTCGGCGTGTTCACTGAGCACCCGCGCGGCCAGCAGACCCGCGAGACTTCCCCCGATGACCACCGCGTGACGTGTCCTGCGGTGCCCCAACTCGTCGGCCATCCTCGCCCTTTCGCGTCAATGGATGTGGATGTGGTCGATCCAGGACTGACCAGTATCCACCGTGAGGAGGGGGCGGGGAGGGGACGAAGTGCGGGCTTCGGCCAGGTTGGCTCAGTGCCGCTCCTCCGAGGGCCCGGCGGGGGCGGAGGTGTCCAGTTCCGTCAGCGCGTGGGTCAGCCATTCGGTCCAGAAGCGTTCCAGGTCGATGCCGCCGCGCAGGACCAGGTGGCGTAGGCGGTCCGGTTCCGAGGAGCGGCGTTCCGGTGGGAAGTCTCTGGCTTCGATTTCCAGGTACTCTTCCAACTGGCGTCGGTGCAGGGCCAGATGGCGTTCCAGTTCGGTCCGCAGGCCTGTTCCGCCGACCACCGCCGCCGCCCGCATCCGCAGCAGCAGTGCGGAGCGCAGCGGCTTGGGGTCCTCCGGGGTGTCCACCCAGCCGGCCAGCTCCTCGCGGCCCGCTGGCAGTACCTCGTACTCCTTCTTCTGGCCTCGCGCCGGGACCGCCGCGGGCAGGGCACGGATGTGCCCCGCCCGCTCCAGCCTGCCCAGCTCGCGGTAGATCTGCTGGTGGGTGGACGACCAGAAGTAGCCGATCGACCGGTCGAAGCGGCGGGTCAGTTCGAGGCCCGACGAGGGCTTCTCTAGCAGCGCCGTCAGGATCGCGTGCGGGAGGGACATGCACCGCATCCTAGGTTCGGCCGGCCGGGGCCCTCACAGGGTGGCGGCGAGCCGCGTGCCCTGGTCGATCGCCCGCTTGGCGTCCAGCTCGGCGGCGACGTCCGCCCCGCCGATCAGGTGCGCCGTACGGCCGGCGGCGACGAGCTCCTCGTACAGCCCGCGGCGCGGCTCCTGGCCCGTGCACAGCACCACCGTGTCGACCGGCAGGACCTTCGCCTCGCCGTCGATCGTCAGGTGCAGACCCTCGTCGTCGATGCGCGTGTACGACGCGCCCGCGACCATCGTCACGCCCCGGTGCTTCAGCTCCGTGCGGTGGATCCAGCCCGTGGTCTTGCCGAGGCCCGCGCCGACCTTGGTGGTCTTACGCTGGAGCAGGTGCACCTGGCGCGGCGGCCGGGGGCGCTCCGGGGTGCGCAGGCCGCCCCGCGTCTCGTACGACGTGTCGACGCCCCACTGGCGGAAGTACGTCTCCGGGTCCTGGCTCGCGCCCTCGCCGCCGTCCGTGAGGAACTCGGCCACGTCGAAGCCGATGCCGCCGGCGCCGAGGATCGCCACCCGCTCGCCCACGGGTGCGCCGTGGCGCAGCACGTCCAGGTAGCCGACCACGCTCGGGTGGTCGACGCCCTCGATCTCCGGGGTGCGGGGGGTGACGCCGGTGGCGACGACCACCTCGTCGTACTCCGCCAGGTCGGCCGCTCCTGCGAACGTGTTCAGGCGGACCTCTACGCCGCGTTCTGCGAGCTGCACCCGGAAGTAGCGCAGCGTCTCGTCGAACTCCTCCTTGCCCGGGACCCGCTTCGCGACGTTCAGCTGGCCGCCGACCTCGTCCGCGCCGTCGAACAGCGTGACCGCGTGCCCGCGTTCCGCCGCCGACACCGCGCACGCCAGGCCCGCCGGGCCCGCGCCGACGACGGCGATCCGCTTGGCGCGGCGGGTGGGGGAGAGGACCAGCTCCGTCTCGTGGCACGCGCGCGGGTTCACCAGGCAGGAGGTGATCTTCAGGCTGAACGTGTGGTCCAGGCAGGCCTGGTTGCAGCCGATGCACGTGTTGATCGTCTCGGCGCGGTCCGCCGCCGCCTTCGCCACGAACTCCGGGTCGGCGAGGAACGGGCGGGCCATCGACACCATGTCGGCGCGGCCCTCCGCGAGGATCTCCTCCGCGACCTCGGGGGTGTTGATGCGGTTGCTGGTGACGAGGGGGACCGAGACCGCGCCCATCAGCTTCTTGGTCACCCACGTGTACGCGCCACGCGGGACGGAGGTGGCGATGGTGGGGATGCGGGCCTCGTGCCAGCCGATGCCGGTGTTGATGATCGTGGCGCCGGCCGCCTCGACCTCCTTGGCCAGAGCCGTCACCTCGTCGAGCGTCGAGCCGCCCGGGACCAGGTCCAGCATGGAGAGGCGGTAGATCAGGATGAAGTCCGTGCCGACCCGCTCGCGGATACGGCGGACGATCTCCAGCGGGAAGCGGACCCGGTTCTCGTACGAGCTGCCCCAGCGGTCGGTGCGCTGGTTGGTGGCCGCCGCGATGAACTCGTTGATCAGGTAGCCCTCGGAACCCATCACCTCGACGCCGTCGTACCCGGCCTCCTTGGCGAGCTCCGCGCAGCGGACGTAGTCCTCCACGGTCTGCTCGACCTCTGCGTCGGTCAGCTCGTTCGGGGTGAACGGGCTGATCGGGGCCTTGAGCGGGCTGGGGGCGACCAGGGCGGGGTGGTAGGCGTAGCGGCCGAAGTGGAGGATCTGCATCGCGATGCGGCCGCCGGCCTCGTGGACCGCGTCCGTGATCTGGCGGTGCTCGGTCACCTCGTCGGGCGTCGTCAGCTTGGCGCCGCCGTCCCAGGGGCGGCCGGCCTCGTTCGGGGCGATGCCGCCGGTGACGATCAGGCCTACGCCGCCTCGGGCGCGCTCGGCGTAGAAGGCGGCCATGCGCTCGAATCCGTGCTCGGCCTCCTCCAGGCCTACGTGCATGGATCCCATCAGCACCCGGTTGGGCAGGGTGGTGAACCCGAGGTCCAGGGGGCTCAGCAGGTGCGGGTACGGGGTGGTCGGGGCCATGGGGGCGCCTCCTCGCGCGGGGTCGTCACGGACTGTTGTAGACGACCGGTGGAGGCTTGTGCAACTAGTTGCATAAGGGTGGGGCGGCTCTGTGGGCCATGCCACAGCTGGGGGGGGCGTGGGTGGTGCGGGGGCCGGTGCCGGAGCGGGGGTGGGGGTGTCCGGACTGCGACCTTCACTTCGCTTCGCTCGTTACGGGCGCCGCCACGTCCGGACAGATC
>NZ_JBEOUE010000039.1:0-46728 GCF_040303965.1 Streptomyces sp. NPDC094032
ACTACGGCGCCGACAGCGAGAACGGCGACCGCATCGACGACCCCTCCGAAGACGCGCTGTTCATGATGATCAGCGATCTCAACGACTCCGACAACACCTTCGTGGTCGTCCAGCCCGACGAGGACGACCCCGTCTGGTTCGCCTCCGTGGCCGTTCTGGACGAAGGCGGCTACGAGATCGTCCGCCGCGACACCACCCGCAACGAGCACCAGGTCACCACGGCGACCAGCATCAACGACATTGCCCGCGACCTGACTATCTGGATGGCCACCCGCGGCTTCCCCGGACGGCCAACCAGCCAGGTCAGCGGGTTCTAAAACACGGCCTAGGCGCCGGGAGCCCTGTCCTCGTCGAGCCGGAGCGACACGAACGGGATCGTGTCGTCCGGGAGGACGTACCGCTCGGTCTCCACGAAGCCGCGGGCCAGCGCGAAGCGCAGCCCCTCCTCGTTGCTGGCCAGGACCACGGTCTCCACGCCCTCGTCGCTCAGCGTGCGGGCATGGGCGAGCCCGTGCTCGTACAGGGCCGTCCCGTAGCCGCGGCCACGGTGTCCGGGCAGCACGCGGGCGATGACCGTGGCGGCCGGGGTCTCCTCGTCGGGCGGCCGCACGGTGGAGCAGCCGACGGCGACGCCGTCCGCGTAGGCGACGCCGAGCCGGTTGCGGCCCGCGCGCTCGCGGACGTCCTCGGGGGAGAGCGGGGCGGTGGGGATGATCGTGTTGTGGATCAGCCGCCAGTCGTCCAGGAGCGCCGACCCGGCGGCGTCCGCGGGGCCCGCGGTCTCGATACGAAGATCGTTCATGGCCGCAGGAAACCGTGGGGGTGGCCTCCCGTCAACTCCTTTGCCGGGTGGCCCGGACGGGTGAGGAGGCAGGGGCGCGCGACAGGTCCGCATCCGACCGGGTACGGATCCCCGCATTGCCCCGAGCCTCGGAGGTGGCCGAACCATGCCCGTCCGCAAGGGCACCGCAACGGTGCTGACCTGTGCCCTGTCCGCGGCCCTGGTGCTGACCGGCTGCGCCGCCGGCCACTCCCCGGCCCCCGCGCCGCCCTCGGCCCGGGGCGCACACGACGCCCGAGGCGGCCACGACGGGCCGGACGGAGGCGCGGGGCCGGATGCCGCGAACCGCGCCCCGCAGCGGCCCCGTACCCCCGAGCGACTCCCCGGCGTCGGCCCCGGGACCCACGCCCGCATCCCCGACGGCACCACCCAGGCGCTCGTGGTGAGCGGCACCGACACTGACGGCAACACGGTCACCGCCGTCCTGCACGAGCGGGACCCGGCCGGCCGCTGGCACCCGGTCGCCGGGCCCTGGACCGGCCACAACGCCCTGCGCGGCTGGACCGACGCCCATGAGGCCGGCGACCTGCGCTCACCCACCGGAGTCTTCCGGATCGGCGACGCGGGCGGGCGGCTCCCCGACCCGGGTGCGCGGGTCCCGTACGACCAGGACGAGGAGTTCGCGGTCTCGGGCACCGGTTTCCTGGGGGAGCCCCTGGAGGGCTCCTTCGACTACGTGGTCGCCATCGACTACAACCGCGTCGCGGGGACGACCCCGCTGAACAAGGAGCGCCCGCTGGGGCCCGAGCGGGGCGGCGGCGTCTGGATCCACGTCGACCACGGCGGCCCCACCCAGGCCTGTGTCTCGCTGCCCCGGGAGAACATGGCGGAGCTGCTGCGCGCCCTCGACCCGGCGCGCGAACCCGTGGTCGTGATGGGCCCGGCGGCCGAACTCGCCCGCTGAACCACGGGCCGGCGGGGGCGGCGGACGCGCTCTCAGACCCCGGGCGCGGACGTCACCGTGATGCCGTGACGCTCCAGGAGCGCCGCCGTCACCCCGTCACCCGGCACGAGACCGCCGCCGAACGTCCCGTCGTACACCCGGCCCCGCCCGCAGGAGGGGCTGCGCGGCATCAGCACCGCCTCTGCGCAGCCCGCCGACCGGGCGCGGTCGAGCGCGAGGTGCGCGCCCGCGACGAACTCCGCGGTCACGTCCTCGCCCGCGTCGTCCACGACCTTCGCCGTGCCGTCCAGGACCGCGTGCCCGTCGCCGCCCACCAGCTCGGCGGGCCGCCGCGGGGTCGGCAGACCGCCCGCGCTCTCCGGGCAGAAGGGGACGACCACGCGGCCCTCGAGGCTCGCGTCGAGCGCGGCGGAGGGCTTGTCGCGTCCGTCGTAACGGCACGGCACGCCCCGCAGACAGGCACTGACCAGTACGGATTCCATGCGGCCAGGCTAGCGGGGGCCGTTGCGGCACCCGCCGGGCACCCGGGTGGCTCCGTGCCCGACGGTCAGGAACCGGCGGCCCGCAGCGAGGCCGTGTGGGTGCGGACCTGCTCCGGGGTGAGGTAGACGTCCGTGTACTCGAAGTCGCGCAGGGTGCCGGACTTCGAGGCGAGGAAGCCGGTGCGGACGAAGTCGTCGCCCGCCACCGCGTTCAGCAGCCAGTTGGTCATCACCCGGGTCTTCGCCACGTTGGTGCGCAGCGCGGCCCAGTGGTAGGCGCGGGCCACCGCCTGGGCCGGCATGCCGTGCAGCTCGACGCCGAGCGGCTTGGACACGCCGTCGAGACCGCCCAGGTCCACGACCAGGCCCAGGTCCTTGTGGACGTACGGGCGGGTCGGCTCGCCCCGCAGGGTGGCCACGAGGTTGTCGGCGACCGCCTTGCCCTGGCGCATCGCGTGCTGGGCGGTCGGCGGGCAGATCGCGTCGGCCTCGCCCTTGGCGAGGTCCGGCACCGCGGCCGCGTCGCCCAGCGCCCACACCCCGTCGAGGCCGGGGACCGCCATGTCGGAGCCGACCACCAGACGGCCGCGCAGCGTCTCGGAGCCCAGCGTGCCGATGAGCGGGCTCGCGGCGACGCCCGCCGTCCAGATCAGGGTGCGGCAGGGCAGCACCCGCCCGTCGGTGAGGGTCACGTTCTCCTCGTCCACGGAGGCCACCGACACCCCGAGGGAGACCTCGATCCCGCGCTTGCGCAGCACGTCGAGGGCGGCCGCGCCCAGCTTGGGGCCGAGTTCGGGCATGAGCGCGGGCGCGATGTCGACCAGGTGCCACTTGATGAGCCTCGGGTCGAGCCGGGGGTAGCGCTTGACGGCGTTGTGGGTGAGCAGCTGGAGGCAGGCGGCCGTCTCCGTCCCCGCGTATCCGCCGCCGACCACCACGAACTGGAGCCGGGCCGTCCGCTCGGCCTCGTCCTGGCTGGCATCGGCGAGGTCGAGCTGGGCGATCACGTGGTCACGGATGTACGCGGCCTCGGCCAGGGTCTTCATGCCCCGGGCGTGCTCGGCGAGCCCGGGGATGTCGAAGGTGCGGGTGACGCTGCCCGGGGCGAGGACCAGATGGTCGTACGGCTCGGTCTCCAGCTCGCCGGAGATCGTGCGCACCACGGCGACCTTCGCGGCCGTGTCCACGCCGACCGCGCCGCCCGGGATGATCCGGGTGCGGTGCCGCTCGCTGCGGCGCAGTGACAGCGCCACCGACTGCGGGGTGAGCACGCCGGAGGCGACCTGCGGCAGCAGGGGCAGATACAGCTGGTACGAGAAGGGAGACAGGAGCGAGATCGCCGCCTCCCGCGCGGTCAGCCGCCGTTCCAGGCGCCGTACGCACCCGACCCCTGCGAAACCGGCGCCCACCACGAGGATCCTCGGTCGAGACACGGTCAGCCCGCCCTTCCATGTTCCTGCCATGTTCCTGGCCGTCGAGGTCCTTGAAGGTCGACAGCCCTTGAAGGCTGACTAACCGGGCACACCATCCTGAAATCATTAATATCGGCCGAATGAGTGATGAATAGGGGTGAAGCCGGTCCTGTCCCGGCCGCGCCGGAGTGTGCGGGTGCGGCCCGGCCCGGGTTGTGGCTGAGTGGCCCCATGTGGCAGTTCTTCGCGGACAACCCCTGGCTCACGCTCTTCGTCGTCATCGCGGCCGGCTCCCTCTTCGGCATGGTCCGCTTCGGGCCGGTGAAGCTGGGCGCGGCCGGAGTGCTGTTCGTCGGGCTCCTGCTCGGCGCCCTCGACCCGGACATCGGACCCGCCGTCCCCGCCGGTCTCGCCGTCTTCGGCCTCGCCCTGTACGTGTACACGGTCGGTCTCGAAGCCGGACCCGCCTTCTTCCGCGAGCTGCGCCCCCAGCTCGGCGTGATGATCGGCGCGGTCGTCGCGCTCGTCCTCACCGCCGTGGCGGTCGGCCTCCTCGGCAACAAGGTCTTCGGGATCCCCGGCAGCTTCCTGGCCGGCGGCTACGCCGGCATCGGCACCACCACCCCCGGCCTCGCCGCCGCCCAGGCCTCGTCCGCGCAGCCCACGGAACCGGCCACCGGGTACGCCATCGGCTACCCGCTCGCCGTCGTCCTCACCATCCTGTTCGTCGCGGCCATCGCCGCCGTACGGTCCTGGCCGGCCCGCCGCGACCCCGGCACCGGACTGCCCGACCAGCTGGTCTACCTCACCGTGACCGTCGACCGCGCCCAGAAGTGGAGCGAGGTCCCCGGCGTCGCCGAAGGGCAGCTCCTCGCCAGCGTGCACCAGGCCGTGGGGGAGCCCCCACGGGTCGCCGACGGCCTCCGGGTCCTCGCCCCCGGCGAGCGGGTCGTCCTGGTCGGCAGCCCCGAAGCCGTCGCCGAGGGCGCCGCCGCGCTCGGCCGGGAGGACGCCGAGAACCTGCTCGACCACCGCGACGCCGTCGACTACCGCCGCATCCTGCTCACCAACCCCGACCTGGCCGCGCGCACCGTCGGCGAGCTCGGTCTCGCCGAACGCTACGGGGCCATGGCCACCCGGGTCCGCCGCGGCGACCAGGACATGCTCGCCCACGACGACCTGCTGCTCCAGCTCGACGACCGGGTCCGCGTGGTCATGCCCCGGGAGCGCACCCCCGAGGTCACCGCCTACCTCGGCGACACCGAGGCCAAGGTGAGCGAGGTCAGCGCCGTCAGCATGGGCCTCGGCCTGGCCGCCGGCTTCCTCATCGGCATCCCGAAGCTCACCATCGGCGCCACCACCCTCTCCCTCGGCACCGCGGCCGGGCCCCTGGTCATGGCGATGGTCCTCGGCCGCCTGCGCCGCACCGGTCCGCTGGTCTGGGTGCTGCCCACCCGCGCCAATCTGACCCTGCGCCAGATCGGCCTGCTCGTCTTCCTGGCCTGCGTCGGCCTCACCTCGGGATACGCGTTCCGGCGCGACGCCTTCTCCGTCTTCGGCCTGAAGCTGCTCCTCGTCCTGCTGGTGAGCGCCGTCCTGAGCTACGCCCTGATGGTCCTGGTGGCCCGGCTCCTCGGCCAGAGCCGCCCCCGGACGATGGGCCTGCTGGCCGGCTACGTCGGAAACCCCGCCATCACGGCGTACGCGAACAGCAGGGTCTCCGACAGCAGGGTGAACACCGGCTACGCGACGCTCTTCGCCCTGGCGATCCTGGTGAAGATCGTCTGCATCCAGCTCATCGTCGGACTCTGACGGAAGGCCGTGCCCCAGGGGGTCCCGGTCCGTCAGCCCGTGACGCTGGGCGCCCCCGTCTCGATGTGGCCGGTGTACCGCCGCGACCAGGTGCCGTCGGAATCGGCCAGGACCGTGAAGTCGTACCAGCCGTCGCTGTACGCCACGGCGTTGAAGAAGTCCTCGCGGGAGGAGTTCGCCGGGACGGTGTACGTCCAGGGGCCGTCCGTACGGTACGCGTTGGGGCGGACGGTGAAGGTGACGGCGGAGGCCGAGGCGTTGCTCATCCTGAACCAGATCGCCGTCTTCCCGGTGCCCGGCTCCGTCGCGAAGCGGGCCGCCACCTCGATGTCCTTGCCTGCCTTGGACGCGTCGCCGATGAAGCGGCGCAGGAAGCGGTTGGGGCCCATCATCGAGATGTCGTACTTCCCGGAACCCGAGCCGAGCCCGATGTTGAAGTAGTCGGTGGCGGTGGCGCCCGGGTCGACCGTGTACTGCCAGGCGGCGGTGTCCCGGTACTGGTGCGGGTGGATCGAGAAGTGCGCGGGGCGGCGCGCCTCGGTGCCCTGGTTGGTCATGGAGAACCAGGCCAGGATCTTCCCGGCCGCGCCGAACTCGAAGCGGTCGAGGTTGCCGTTCACCTGGTACGGCACGGCGCGCGCCGGCCGCGTGCCCGGCTCCTGCGGGGGCAGGGCGTTGTCCTGGGGGACCGGGTTGGGCAGCGGGCCGCAGGTGGACTGGCCGATGACCTTGGCGGTGGACGGCAGGTCCGCCGGGACGCCGTACACCGGACGGGCGAAGTCGAAGACGCCGGTCAGGTCGCCCACCACCTTCCGCCGCCAGGCGCTGATGTTGGGGCAGGTCGCGGGGGTGCCGAGCGCGGCCGTCCAGGTCTCCATGAAGCGCAGCACGGAGGTGTGGTCGAAGACCTCGGAGCTGACCCAGCCGCCGCGGGTCCACGGCGACATGACGATCATCGGGACGCGGAAGCCGAGGCCGACCGGCACCCCGTCGATGTACTCGCCCGGCGTCCCGGGCGGCGCGACCGGCGGCGGCACATGGTCGAAGAAGCCGTCGTTCTCGTCGTAGTTGAGGAACAGCACGGTCGAGTCGAAGACCTCGGGGTTCGCCGCCAGCGCGCGGTATACCAGGTCCACGAAGTGCGCGCCGTCGCCGGGCGGGGCGTAGGGGTGCTCGGAGAACGCCTCGTTGGCCACCACCCAGGAGACCTGCGGCAGCGTGCCGGCGACGACGTCCGCGCGGATCGCGGCGGCGATGTCGTCCGGGGTCGAGCCGGTGACCTTGGGCACCGAGCCCATGCCACGGTCGTACAGCGGATCGCCGGGCTTGGCGTCGGTGAACCTCTTGAAGTAGGCGAGCCCGTTGTCGCCGTAGTTGTCCTGGGCGTTCTGGTAGACCTTCCAGCTCATCCCGGCCCGCTGGAGGGCTTCCGCGTACGTCTCCCAGGTCAGCCCGGACTCGTCGCCGCCGTCCTTGCTGGAGGCGTCCACCTTGCCGCTCCACAGGAAGGTGCGGTTGGGGCCCGTGGCGCTGAGCGTCGAGCAGAAGTAGGCGTCGCAGATGGTGTACGCGTCGGCCAGCGCGTAGTGGAACGGGATGTCGCCGCGGTCCAGGTGGCCCAGGCTGCGGGTGTTGCCGACGCCGGTCACCCAGTTGTCCATGCGCCCCTTGTTCCAGGCGGCGTGCTGGGAGCTCCAGCTGTGCGGGAGGTCGCCGTTGCACTGGGCCAGGGTCTCGCCGTCGACGCCGCCGGCCGGGGGAGTGGCGCTGAGCTTCCACGGGTACTGCCGGCCGCCCCAGTTGGGCTGGTTGAACATGCCCCAGCCGCCCGGGATGTTGCCGGCGGCCCGGTCGCCGAAGCCCCGCACGCCGCGCAGCCGCCCGAAGTAGTGGTCGAAGCTGCGGTTCTCCTGCATGAGGATCACCACGTGCTTGACGTCCGTGATGGTCCCGTTCGCCCCGGCCGCGGCGGCCGGGACGGCCTCCCCGGCGGCGGCCGCGGCCCGTCCGGCCGGCAACGCGGCCCCTGCGGCGAGCCCCGCCCCGATCCCGACGAACCCTCTGCGGCTGATGGGAAGCATGCCCCGCCCCTCATGTCACATGGCTGCCCCGGTGGCACGCCGAGGGACAGGATGGGGGACCGGGGCCCAAAGGTATACGGCCGTGCAGTAATCGATGAGTGAACTTACGGAGGACGCTGAGGTGTTGGGTGAGAGGCGCAAAGGATTGGTCCGGATTCGAACCAATGCGGAGCCGCGCGGGTGGGGAGGAGTGCGAGGGGGACCGCTGTCGGTGGCGTGGTCCACAATCGAGGACATGACCGACGCACCACGCGAGCAGAGCGACACCGACCCCTACCTGTGGCTGGAGGAGGTCGAGGGCGAGCGGGCCCTCGACTGGGTCCGCGAGCGGAACGCCGAGACGCGCGCCGAGCTGGCCGGCGAGGACGGCTTCGACGCGCTCGTCGCCGAGCTGCGCGAGGTGCTCGACGCCCCCGACCGGATCCCCTACACCCGCCGCCGCGGCCCGTACCTCTACAACTTCTGGCAGAGCGCCGAGCACACCCGCGGGGTGTGGCGCCGCACGACCCTGGCGGAGTACCGCACCGACGAGCCCGACTGGGACGTCCTGCTCGACCTCGACGCGCTGGCCGCCGAGGAGGGCGAGGACTGGACCTGGGCCGGGGCCCAGGCGCTGCGGCCCGCCTTCCGGCGCGCCCTGGTGAGCCTCGCGCGCGGCGGCGGCGACGCCGTCGTGGTGCGCGAGTACGACCTGGAGGAGCGGGCCTTCGTCGAGAACGGCTTCCGGCTGCCCGAGGCGAAGACCGACATTGGCTGGATCGACGAGGACCATGTCTTCGTCGGCACCGACCACGGCCCCGGCTCCATGACGGCCTCCGGCTACCCGCGCACCGTGCGCCGCTGGCGCCGGGGCACCCCCCTCGACGAGGCCGCACCCGTCTACGAGGGAGCCGAGTCGGACCTCGCGGTGTCCGCCTGGCACGACCCGACCGAGGGCTACGAGCGCGACTTCGTCTCCCGCTACCGGGACTTCTGGCACCAGGAGACCCATCTCCTCACCGAGGACGGCGAGCTGCGCCGCGTCGAGGTCCCCGACGACGCCGACAGCTCCGTCTACCGCGACTGGCTCCTCGTCACCCCCAAGGCACCCTGGCTCGGACAGCCTGCGGGCGCCCTGCTCGCCTTCCGCTTCGACGCCTTCCTCGCCGGACGGCGCGAGCCCGAGGTCCTGTTCACGCCGGACGAGCACACCGCCCTCGCCGGCCACTCCTGGACCCGCCACCACCTGGTCGTCGAGACCCTCCAGGACGTCGCCAGCCGGATGTACGTCCTCACCCCGCCCACGGGCCCCGGCGACTGGAAGCGGCAGGAGCTCGCCGACATCCCGCCGCTGGCCTCGGCCGCCCTCACCGACACCGACCCGGACTCCGGCGACGAGTACTTCCTCTCCGTCACCGGCCACCTCGTCCCGCCGTCCCTGCACCGGGGCGAGATCGGCGGCACCGACGAGCTGATCAAGCAGGCGCCCGCGCGCTTCGACGCGACCGGCCTCGACGCCCGGCAGTACTTCGCGACCTCCGCCGACGGCACCCGCGTCCCGTACACCGTCGTCGGCTGCCACGGCGCCCTCCCCGGCCCCACCCTCCTCACCGGCTACGGCGGCTTCGAGGTCTCCCTGACCCCCTCCTACGACACCGTCCGCGGCCGCGCCTGGCTCGCCCGGGGCGGCACGTACGTGGTCGCCGGGATCCGCGGGGGCGGCGAGTACGGCCCGCGCTGGCACCGCGGCGCCCTCAAGGCCGACCGGCCCCGCGCCTACGAGGACTTCGAGGCCGTCGCCCGCGACCTCGTCGCCCGGGGCATCACCACCCCCGGCCGGCTCGGCATCACCGGCGGCAGCAACGGCGGACTGCTCATGGGCGCGATGCTGGTCCGCAGCCCCGAACTGTTCGGCGCGATCGTCGGCCACGTCCCGCTGCTCGACATGCTGCGCTTCCACCGGCTGCTCGCCGGGGCCAGCTGGATCGCCGAGTACGGGGACCCCGACGACCCGGCCGACCGGCCGCACCTGGCCGCGCTCTCCCCGTACCACCACCTCGAAGCCGGCCGGCCCTACCCGCCGGTGCTGCTCACCACCTCGACCCGCGACGACCGCGTCCACCCGGGCCACGCCCGCAAGGCCGCCGCCCGGCTGCGGGAGCTCGGGCACCGGGTGCTGCTCCACGAGACCCTCTCCGGCGGCCACGCCGGAGCCTCGGACCACGAACAGACCGCCTACAACGACGCCTTGGAGCACACCTTCCTCTGGCGGACCTTGGGGTCCTGAAGCGGCTCAGACCAGGACGCCGTCGCGGGCCACCACCCGGCCCGCCCGGACCACCAGGTCGCGGCGCGGCACGTCGACCACGGCCTGCGGGACGCACTCACCCTCGACCAGCATGAAGTCGGCGGGCGAGCCGGGCCGCAGGTCGGCCCGGTCCAGGCCCAGGAGCGCGGCGCCCCCGTGCGCGGCGAGCTCGAAGCAGGCCGTCAGCTCCTCGTCGAGCCGCGCGTCCAACGCCCAGCCGGCCAGCCAGGCCCGGTGCAGCATGTCCGCGTTCCCGAACGGGCTCCAGCTGTCCCGTACGCCGTCCGAGCCCAGGCCGACCCGCACCCCGCGCTCGGCCAGGCGACGGAACGGCAGGATCGTGGTGGCCGAGAGCGCGACCGTGGTGAGCGCGACCCCGGCGCCGGACAGCAGGTCCGCCGTCTCGTCGAGCTCCCGCCCGGACAGCTGGGCCACCGCGAAGGCGTGCGAGACGCTCACCCGGCCCTGGAGCCCGAGGGCCCGGGTCCGCGCGGCGATGTCCCGCAGCGGCGCGAGGCCGGTCTCGCCCCGGTCGTGCAGATGGATGTCGAGCCCTAGGCCATGGCGCTCCGCCAGCGCGAACACCGTCCCGAGCTGCTCGCCGTCGGCCGCGCCGCGCTCGGCGTCGAAACCGGCCGGGTCGATCCCGCCGACGTGGGTGATCAGCCCGCTCGCCGCCGCCTCCTCCAGCAGACCGGCCACGCCGGGCTCGCGGACCACCCCGTGCTGCGGAAAGGCGACCAGCTCCACGTCCACGATCCCGCGCAGCTTCTCCCGGGCCTCGGCCAGGCCCGCCAGGCCCGCGAGCCCGAACGCCGGGGCGACGTCCGCGTGCGCCCGCATCGCCCGGGTGCCCTGGGCCGCCGCGTGCGACATCAGCCGCAGCGCCCGCTCGCCCACCGGGGTGGGCAGCGCCCGGGCGAGCTCCACGTCCCCCTCGACGTACTCCCCGATGCCCCGCGCGGCCCGGCGGCTGTGCCAGGGCTCGCCCCAGGAGGTCTTGTCCGGGTGGATGTGCGCGTCGACCAGCGTCGGCAGCGCCATCCTGCCGCCGCCCTCCACCACCTCGACCACCGCGCCGTCCGGCACGGAGTCCACCAGGACCCCGTCCACGGCGACCAGTTCGGCCACGGCCCCGCCGAAGGGGCGCACGTCCCGGAAGACGGTCACGGAGGCGGGGGTTACGCGGGCGGCGGGCTGCGGTGAGGACACGGCGGGGTCTCCTGGGCAGGTGCGGCGGAAGGAACGGACGCCGTTTGGTATACCACGCGTTTGTATACCAAGCCTCGTGACGGGCTGCCGGAAGGCCCGGGGCGTCAGTCCTCGCGGCGCGCCAGCAGGCAGCAGCGCCTGGTCTCGGCCTCGTGCGGATACGGTCCCCGCTCCAGCTCGGCCTCGACGCGGAAACCGGCCCCGCGCAGCTCCTCGGCGACATCGGCCGGGCGGAGGAAGTGGAAGTCCACGTCCACCTCGTGACCCCACCACTCGGTCAGGGTGCGCACCTCGGTGCCGATGTGGAAGGAGACCAGGAGCAGACCGCCGGGCCGCAGTGTCCGCCGGATCTCGGCGAGGGCGGGGGTCAGCTCCCCGGGCGCGAGGTGGATCAGCGAGTAGAGCGCGACGGCCGCGTCGAACTCGCCGTCGCGGGCCGGCAGCCGCAGCAGGTCGCCCTCGCGGAACTCGACCCCGGGTGCCGCTCGCGGCCGAGGGCCACCATGGCGGGGGACAGGTCCACGCCCACCACGGCCCCGGCCCGGCCGAGCCCCGCGAGCCAGGCGGCGACATGCCCGGGCCCGCAGCCCAGGTCGGCGATCACCGCGCCGTCGCCCGCCTGCTCGACGAGGGCGCCGAGCAGCGCCCGGTCGAGCGGCTTCCCGTCGAGCTCGTCGCCGATCCGGGCGAGGTACTCGCCGGCCACGCTGTCGTAGCTGCGCCGCACCCGCTCATGGCCGGGCCGCCCGGCCCCCGCCGTCCCGTCCGTCCCCGTCATCGCTCCGGCCCCCTCCGTCGTGCGGTTCTCGTACGGACGACTACTGCATCGGGTGCTGCATCGCCTGCTGCACCGACGGCGGCAGCTGGTGCGGGGCCGCCGGGAGCTGGTGCATGGGCTGCGGAAGCTGCTGCATGGGCTGCTGCATCGGACCACGCGCCGGAGCCATCCCGGCCGGAGCCATTCCCGCCGGAGCCATCCCCGCGGGCGCCATTCCGGCGGGCGGCATCCCGGCCGGAGGCATCTGGATCACACGGCTGAGGTCGCGCAGCACCTCTTCGGCGGTCCGGCGCACGTCACCGGGCACGTCCCCCTGCTCGCGTATCAGCTCGGAGTAGATGGGGGCGGTGGTGTCCGCGTGGTTCATCGGGCTCGCATCCTCGGTGTTCTCGGGGGCTCTCGGGCGTGCTGGGGAGTCGTGCGGGGAGCGAGTCTACGGGGCCCGGCCCGTTCCCGGGGGCCGGGTTCATCCCTCCGCCGTGAACCCGGCCCTCTTGTACGTGCGCATGAGCAGCGCCGTCTCCGTGGCCGTGACCCCGTCGAGACGGCCCAGGACCCGGGCCGCGAAGTCGTGGACGTCGCGGACGTCCCGATGGCTGGAATAGCCCAGCAGGCTCGTCGTGCCCGAGGTGACCACCAGGTGCCGGACCGCCGGTTCGCGGGCCAGCAGCCGGATCGCCGGATCGAGCGCCCGGTACGGCAGACCGAGCCGGAACCGGGCCTCCACCGGATACCCGAGCACGGCCGGGTCGGCCCGCAGCCGCAGGTGCAGGACGTGCGAGTCCATGAGCCGGGCCAGGCGGCGGCGGGCGGTCGTCTCGCCCGTCCGCAGCTCGCGCGCGAGCCGGGTCGTCGACATCCGGGCGTCCCGCCGCAGCAGCTCGACGAGTCGCCGGTCCAGCTCGTCGACGACCGGGGGTTCCGGCAGCGCCCGGCCCTCCATGGCGTACCGCCGCACCTCGGTCGGCACGTCGGCGTACGGCGCCCAGTCGCTCGCGGTGAGCAGCAGGCGCAGCACCAGCGCCGAGTGCAGGTCCACCACGCCGTCCAGCCGGCCCACGACCGAGTCCAGCAGGGTGAGCAGCGCGCCGTGGTCGGGGAGGTTCACCTCGACGAAGACGTCGAGCGCCCCGGTGGCGACCTCCACGGACCGGACCTCCTCCAGCGCGGCCAGCGCGAGCGCGACCTCGTGCACCCTGCCCGGGGCGCAGCGCACGGCCAGCTCGGCGGTGACGCCCTCGTGGAGGTACTCCGGGACCAGGGCCGCGACGAAGGCGACCCGCCCGCTCGCCGTCATGCGCTCCAGACGGCGCGCCACGGTCCGCTCGTGCACCCCCACCGCCGCCGCGACCTCGGCGAACGCGGCCCTCGGGGACCGGTGCAGGACCCGCAGCACGGCGTGGTCCAGCCCGTCGAGGACGAGCGGGGCACGCCCGGTGCCGCCGGCGTGCTGCCCGATCCCGGCCGGTCCCGTGCCGGTCGGTCCGAGGCCGCCTTGTCCGGCGCCGGTCGGCCCAATCGCGGCCGGTCCCGTGCCCGTCGGTCCGATCCCGGCCGGTCCGCCACCCAGGGGGTCGCTCCCGGGCGGGCCCGCCGCCTTTCCGTCCGCCATCGCTCCTCCGAGAGCTCGCTCCGTCCGCACGCGTCCCGCGCCACCACACCCCCCCCGTGCGCCCGGCGGTCCGCCCCGCACCCCCGTCGTCGGCCCGCCCGAACCCGTACCGGGGAAGCACCGTACGCCGGAATCCGCCGCGCGACCCCCTCCCGCTGCCGCAATCGGCCGTGTTGACCTTCAAGTCTTGCCCGAAGGGGGGCCCGGTCGCCACATTGTGGTGCGCGTTCCGACGCGCTCCCCAGCGGCCTTCCGCTTCTCCTCGACTTCTGCCGATCCCCGCGGCCCTCCCGGACAGGTTGTACGTATGACCCTCTCCCCAGGCAGCACCCGCACCACGTCCGCTCACAGACACCCCGCGCCCCACGCGACCCCCACCGGGGTGGTCATCGCCTCGGTCGCCCTCGTCGAGCTCTCCAGCGGCGTCACCCAGGGGTTTCTCTCGCCGCTCCTCAAGGGGCTGACCGACACCCTCGGGGTCACGGCCGCCGACCTCAACTGGATCAGCATCGCCAACCTCCTGGCCAGCGTCGCCTTCACCCCCGTGCTCTCCCGTATGGGCGACCTCTACGGCCACCGCCGCATGCTGCGCTGGAACCTGGTCCTGGTGATCCTCGGCTCCGTCCTCGTCGGGCTCAGCCGTTCCTTCCCCGTCCTGCTCGCCGGGCAGATCCTGCAAGGTGCCATCGCCGGCTTCTTCCCGCTGCTCGTGGGCATCCTGCGCAACCGCGCCGGGGCGGGCGGCGACGCCGAGAGCCGCCGGGGCATCAGCTACATGGTCGCCGCGCTCGTCGGCGGACTGACCCTCGGCCTGCTCGCCAGCGGCTTCGTCGCGGCCTCGGTCGACAGCCCCACCGCCGCGCTCTGGGTCCCCGCCGTCGGTGCCACGCTCGCCCTCACCGCCACCTGGCCCTTCCTGCCCGAGTCCGCCGACCGGCCCGGCGGCTCCGTCGACTGGGCGGGCGGACTGCTGCTCTGTCTGGGCCTCGTCGCCCTGATGCTCGCCCTCGGCCTCGGCGGCACCCCCGGCTGGGAGTGGAGCTCGGCCCGCACCCTGGGCGCCCTCGTGGCGGGCGTGCTCGTCACCGCCCTGTGGGTCCTCGTCGAACTGCGCACGGCCGAGCCGATGATCGACGTGCGCATGTTCCGGCACCGCAACGTGGTCGTCGTCTCCGTCACGACCCTCACCTTCAGCTTCTGCATGCTCGGGCTCCAGATCGCCCACCCCGTCTTCCTCGGCACCGCCCCCGCCGAGACCGGCTACGGCTTCGGCCTCGGCCCGGTCGCCATCGGCCTCGCGATGCTCCCCAACCTCCTCTCCCTCGCCGCCGGCGCGCTCGCCGCCCCGGCCGTCGCCGCCCGGATCTCCGACCGGCGCACCCTCGTCGCCGGTTCGCTCCTGATGGCCGCCGGCTACGGGACCGACCTCCTCGCGTACGGGACGGCGGCGCCCTTCCTGTTCGGCACGGCGCTCGCCGGCTTCGGCACCGGACTGCTCCAGCACTCCACCCGCACCCTCGCCGTCGAGTCCGTCCCGCACGAGCGCACCTCCGTCGGCTCCGGTATCAACGAGCTCCTCATCAACGTCGGCGGCTCGCTCGGCGCCGCCGCCGTCCTGACCGTCTTCGCCGCCCGCACCCCCGCCGGCCGCACCCTCCCCGAGATCGGCGCCTACACCACCTCCTGGACCGTGTGCGCGGGCGTCTCCCTCGCGGGCGCCGCCGCCGCGCTCCTCCTGCGCGCCCCCGCCGCCCGCCCCGCACCCAAGGACCCCCGATGAGCACCCGCACCCCCGCCCCGGCCGCCGCAGGGCCGCGCGAGCACGCCCGCCGCACCCTCACCGGCCGCCAGGACGCGGTCATCGGCCTCAGCCACGCGCTGCACGCCGACCCCGAACTCGCCTACGAGGAGCACCGCGCGGCCCGCCGTATCGCCGACCTCGTCGAGGGCGCCGGATTCGACGTGACCCGTGGGGCGTACGGGCTGCCCACCGCCTTCCGCGCCACCGCCGGCGCCGGCGAGCTCGTCGTCGGCATCTGCGCCGAGTACGACGCCCTGCCCGGCATCGGCCACGCCTGCGGGCACAACGTCAACGGCGCCGCCGCGGTCGCCGCCGCGCTCGCCCTCGCCCCGCTCGCCGACGACCTCGGCATCACCGTCGCGCTCCTCGGCACCCCCGCCGAGGAGGCCGGCGGCGGCAAGGTCGACCTCCTGAACGCCGGGGCCTTCGACGACGTCGCCGCCGCGATGATGGTGCACGCCGCCCCGCAGGACGCCGTCGGCATGAGCTCGCTCGCCATCAGCAGCCTCGACGTCGCCTACACCGGCGTCACCGCGCACGCCGCCGCCATGCCGCACCGGGGCGTCAACGCCGCCGACGCCCTGATGATCGCTCAGGTCGCCATCGCCGCCCACCGCCAGCAGATGATCCCCGGCGCCGTCGTCTCCGGCGTCGTCACCTCGGCGGGCGAGGCCGCCAACGTGATCCCCGGCCGCGCCACCGCCACGTACGACTGCCGCGCCGGCACCAGTGAGGAACTGGCAGCGCTCAAGGCCCGGATCCGCGCCTGCTTCGAGGCCGGTGCCCTCGCCACCGGCGCCGAACTCGCCCTGGAGACCGTCGGCAACGACTACGCCGACCTGCGCCAGGACCTCGCCATGGGCGAGGCCTACCGGGCCGCCGCCCAGGCCCTCGGCCGCACCGTCCCGGCCTCCGACCGGGGCCTGCGCGGCGGCTCCACCGACATGGGCAACGTCTCCCACCTCGTACCGACCATCCACCCGATGATCGGCTACGACTGCGGCGACGCGATCATGCACAACCCGGAGTTCACCCGCTACGGCACCACCGCCGCGGCCGACCGCGCCGTCCTCGACGGCGGTCTCGCCATGGCCTGGACGGCCATCGAGCTCGCGACCGACGGCGCCCAACGCCGCCGACTGCTCGCGCAGGTGGCCGGCCGCCGTCCGTAAAACCGCTGGTCGGCGCAGGACACCGAAGGCAGAATGGGCCTCCTTGAAACCGGGAGGGAACCCATGAGCCAGGCGTACCTGACTCTCGACGCGCTGCTGCCGGCGCAGGAACTGGCAGCAGCCGTCGAAGCCGGGCATGTGACCCGCAAGTCGCACCCCGAGCTGCCGCTGTCGATCTATACGTACACGCGGGTCTGTCAGTACGAAGGCGTCTGGAACGAAGTCACCGTCCGCTGCCGGGGTCTCGTCGCCGACGACACCACCGGCCGGATCGTCGCCCTGCCCCTGCCGAAGTTCTTCAACGTCTCCGAGCACGAGTCCGGCCGCCCCTACGCGCCCGCGCTGCCCGACGAGCCGTTCGAGGTGTACGAGAAGGTCGACGGCAGCCTCGGCGTCGTCTTCCACTACGAGGGGCGCTGGCGGGTCGCCTCCAAGGGCTCCTTCATCAGCACCCAGGCCACCTGGGCGCAGCTCCGCCTCGACGCCGCCGACACCTCGGCGCTCGTGCCGGGCGTGACGTACCTCGCCGAGATCCTCTACCCGCAGAACCGCATCGTCGTCGACTACGGGGACCGCCGGGACCTCGTCCTGCTCGCCGCCTTCGGCCCGGACGGCACCGAAGTCGCCCTCGCCGAGGCCGCGGCCCACTGGACCGGGGTCGGCTCCGTCGTCACGGTCCATCCGCCCATGCCGCTGGACGAGCTCGTCAAGCTGACGGAGTCGAGCACGCTCCCCGACGGCGCCGCCTCGACCGGCACCGACGCCGAGGGCTTCGTCCTGCGCTTCGCCTCCGGCGTCCGAGCCAAGGCGAAGATCGCCGAGTACGTGCGCCTCCACAAGGTCCTCACCGGCGTCACCGAGCGGGACATCTGGCGCGGCCACGGCATCCAGCGCTTCGCCGGCACCTCCGCCAAGCGGCTGGCCCAGGGCCTGGGCCTGTCCATGGCCGAGCTCGGGGGCGTGCGCGCCCAGGGCGGCCGGCCGCTGGACGCGCTCCTGGAGCAGGTGCCGGACGAGTTCGACGCCTGGGTGCGGTCCGTGATCGCGCGCCTGGAGGACGCCTTCGCGGCGCGCGAGCACGCCATCGACGAGGCCTACGCGCGGCTCGCGCCGCTCGCCGGAGACCGGGGCGCGTTCGCCCGGGCGGCCAAGGAGCTGCCCGACCCGAGCCTGCGCTCGGCCCTGTTCCAGCGCCTCGACGGGCGCTCCACCGAGCTGTTCACCTGGCGGTCCCTGCGTCCCGAGACCGCCGACCCCTTCACCACCGACGAGGAGAACTGACCGTGCCCGTGGTCCACGTGATGACCGGACTGCCGGCCTCCGGCAAGACGACCGCCGCCCGCGCCCTCCAGGAGGAGTCCGAGGGCCGGATGCGCCGGGTCAACCTCGACGACCTGCGTTCCATGCTCGACCTGCCGGCCGGCGACCGCCGCTCGTTCGCGCACGAGCAGACCGTCCTCGGCATCCAGGACGCGGCCGTCCGCGCCGCCGTCGACGACGGCTTCGACGTGGTCGTCGACAACACCCACCTCACCCCGCACATCCCCAAGCGCCTCAAGGCCGCCGTCGCGGGCCGCGACGCCACCTTCGTCGTGCACGACTTCACCGCCGTGCCCGTCGAGGAGTGCGTCCGCCGCGACGCCGCCCGCGAGCGGCCCGTCGGCGAGGAGATCATCCGCATCCTGGCCGACAAGCACGCCAAGGCCACCCGAGGCGGCTGGCGGCTCAGCGACGCCTGGCTCAACGACCGGCCGGCCGTCACCCCGTACGTCGCCGACCCCGCCCTGCCCTCCGCCGTCATGTGCGACATCGACGGCACCCTCGCGCTGCGCGGCGACCGCGGACCGTACGACTTCAGCCGCTGCGACGAGGACCTGCTCAACGTCTCGGTCCGCGAGGCCCTGCGCGCCTTCCAGCGCTCCCACCAGGACCGGATCGTGCTGCTCTCCGGCCGCAGCGAGGACCACCGGGCGCTGACGGAGGCCTGGCTTGAGCGGTACGAGGTGCCGTACGACGAGCTGTGGATGCGCGCCTCCGACGACGGCCGCTCCGACGACCTCGTCAAGGCCGAGCTCTTCGACGCGCACGTACGCCACCGCTACGCGGTCCGTGTCTCGCTGGACGACCGGGACCGGGTGGTCGCCGTCTGGCGCCGGATGGGCCTGCCGACCTGGCAGGTCAACTACGGGAACTTCTGATACGGGAACGGCGTACCCGGCCTCGGTCCCGTGACCTAGGCCGGGTGCGACCGCAGCCGGATGCGGGGGTGGCCTCCGCCGTCCTAGGGTGGCGGGGGCCCACCACGGCTCGTGACCGCCCGACCGAGGAGATGTAACCGCGCATGATCCGCCGCACCGACGAGGTCGAAGACCTCATGCACCGCTTCCCGCACGTCCCCAGGGAGGCGGTGATCAAGGAGGATCTCCTGCGCGGCGGCATCGCCTTCGACGACTCGGCCCTCACGGACAGCTCCAACGAGGCGTCCGGCGAGGTCAAGCCCAAGTCGTACTTCATCTTCTCCTTCGACCACCGCACCCTGCCCGAGCTCGGCGAGGCCGCCCTGCGCCGCCCGCCGGAGGAGATCGTGCTCACCGGCGGCCCGTACGAGCTGCGCCGCACCGTCGTCTCCGTGCGCGTCAACCCGGCCTCGCCGTACCGCGTCGCCGCGGGCGAGGACGGGATGCTCGGGCTCTACCTCGACGGGCGCCGGATCGCGGACGTCGGCCTGCCGCCGATGCCCGAGTACTACCGGCACACCCTCGCCAGCGGGAAGTCCGTGATGGAGGTCGCCCCCACCATCCAGTGGGGCTATCTGATCTACCTCACCGTCTTCCGCGTCTGCCAGTACTTCGGCGCCAAGGAGGAGTGCCAGTACTGCGACATCAACCACAACTGGCGCCAGCACAAGGCCGCCGGACGTCCCTACACCGGCGTCAAGGACGTGGAGGAGGTCCTGGAGGCGCTGGCCATCATCGACAAGTACGACACGACCGGCGCCTCGACCGCGTACACCCTGACCGGCGGCGCGGTCACGTCCCAGGTCGGCGGCAAGGACGAGGCGGACTTCTACGGCCAGTACGCGCAGGCCATCGAGGAGCGCTTCCCCGGCCGCTGGATCGGCAAGGTCGTCGCCCAGGCCCTGCCCAAGGCCGACGTCCAGCGCTTCAAGGACTACGGCATCCAGATCTACCACCCCAACTACGAGGTGTGGGACAAGCGCCTGTTCGAGCTGTACTGCCCCGGCAAGGAGCGCTACGTCGGGCGTGACGAGTGGCACCGCCGGATCCTGGACTCGGCGGAGGTCTTCGGGCCGCGCAACGTCATCCCCAACTTCGTGGCGGGCGTCGAGATGGCCGAGCCCTTCGGCTTCACCACGGTCGACGAGGCCATCGCGTCGACCACGGAGGGCCTGGAGTACTTCATGTCGCGCGGCATCACGCCCCGCTTCACCACCTGGTGCCCCGAGCCCACCACCCCCCTCGGCAAGGCCAACCCGGAGGGCGCTCCGCTGGAGTACCACATCCGCCTCCTGGAGGCCTACCGCGCCACCATGGAGTCCCACGGCCTCAGCTCGCCCCCCGGCTACGGCCAGCCGGGCCCCGGCCGCGCCGTCTTCTCGGTCAGCTCCTTCATGGACAGCCTGCCGGCCGAGGACTGACCCGCGGGGCACGAGCGCTCCCGGACCGCGCCGCACGGCGCGGCCGGTCCGGGAGCGGGCCGTCGCCGTCGTCGCTTGCGGAAAATCGTTGCAGGATCTTGCAGGGCTTCGGCGGGCGCTGTTTGACTGCGCGCATGAGCAGCGACAGCACTAGCGACGCCGAGTCCGACATCGACGTCCTCGTCCTCGGCGGTGCCGGCGTCGACACCATCGTGTACGTCCCCGAACTTCCCCTCCCCTTCGCCGACAGCCACATGATCCGGCCGGGGATCGAGACCCGCGCCGGTCAGACCGGCGACTTCGTCGCCCTCGGGCTGCACCGGCTGGGGCTGCGGACCCACCACCTCGACCTGATCGGCGCCGACCCCGAGGGCGAGCTCGTGCGCGCCTTCCACCGGGACCAGGGCATCCCGCTCACCGAGGTGCCGCACCCGGCGGGGACCAAGCGGGCCGTCAACCTCGTCGGGCCCGACGGACGCAGACTCTCGCTGTACGACGCCACCCGCGCGCACGACGACGACCGGCTGCCGCCCGAGACGGTCAAGGCGCTCGCCGCCCGCAGCGGGCACGCCCATGTCTCGCTGACCCAGCCGTGCGCCCGGACCCTGCCCGCGCTGCGCGACGCGGGCGTGACGCTCTCGACCGACCTGCACGACTGGGACGGCTCGTCCGCCTACCACGAGCCCTTCGCGTACGAGGCCGACGTCGTCTTCCTGTCCACCGTCGCCCTCGCCGACCCCGAGCACACCCTGCGCGCCATCGCCGCCCGCGGCCGCGCCTCCGTCGTCGTCGCCACCGCCGGAGCCGCCGGCGCGTACCTCCTGACCGGCCCCGCCGACGAGCTCGTCCACGTGCCGGCCGTCACCCCGCCCGCCCCCGTCGTCGACAGCAACGGCGCGGGCGACGCCTTCGCGGCCGGGTTCCTGGCCGCGTGGCTCTCCGGGGCGCCCGTACGGGAGTGCGCCCTGCACGGTTCCGTCGCCGGGGCGTACGCCTGCACCGTGCCGGCGACCCGTACCGACGCGATCGGGCGGGACGCGCTGCGGGCGGAGGTGGCACGGCTGCGGGCCGAGCCCGGTGGTCGCTGAGCCGTCGGGGGACATGTCAGGATCGGAGGATGACAGAGAAGATCATCGCGGCGTGCGACGGCGCCTCCAAGGGCAATCCCGGACCCGCCGCCTGGGCCTGGGTCATCGGCGCCGAGGACGGCGTCATCGCCCACTGGGAGGCCGGCCCGCTCGGCACGGCGACCAACAACGTGGCCGAACTCACCGCGCTGCTCAGGCTCCTTGAGCACATCGACCCCGCCGTGCCCGCCGAGGTGCGGATGGACTCGCAGTACGCCATGAAGGCGGTCACCACCTGGCTGCCGGGCTGGCGCCGCAAGGGATGGAAGACGTCGGCGGGCACCCCGGTCGCCAACAAGGACCTCGTGGTCCGGATCGACGAGCTGCTCACCGACCGGCGCGTCGAGTTCGTGTACACCCCCGCCCACCAGGTCGACGGCGACCCCCTCAACGACGCCGCCGACCGCGCCGCCAGCCACTCGGCCCGCACCCAGGAGCCCGCCGGATCGGCCGCCGGGTCGCCGCTGCCGCCGCCGGAGCCCGGCTCCACCCGGCCGGCGGCCGCGAAGCGTGCCCCGAAGGCGTCGGGGGCGGCGCGCGGGGCGCGCAAGGCGGGTTCCTCCGGGGGGCCCACGCTCAAGGCCAGGTTCCCCGGCAGGTGCCGCTGTGGCAAGCCCTACGACAAGGGCGAGACGATCACCAAGAACCCCGACGGATGGGGCCATCCGACCTGCGTGGAAGCGGCCTCCTAGGGCCCCTCGGGAGGGGGTGTGGGCCATGTGAGGGATCGGGGTGAACCGGACATTCACCCAGCTGTGCGCTCGGGTTCGTGTGGGGTTCTGTTCAGGACGCGCTCGGGGCTGCATACTGTCCTCCTCGCACCGGTGACGAACCGTTTCATTGCCCGTTTTGCCCATCCGGCGAAGTGGTCGGCATCCGGCGCGAACCTCACCCCGTCATTCCCGTCGTGATCCGGCGTGGGATGTCCCCTGCCCGTGAAAGACCCGAGGTTCCGTGCCAGTACCTGTAGTCCTTGCCGGGCGCACCGTGCGCCTGGAGCCGCTGGCCATGCGCCACGCCGAGGGCATCGCCTGGGCGGGCGCACTGGATCGTGCGGCCTATGCCTACACCGCCGTGCCCCACGGCCTTGACGCCTCCTGCGACTACATCGCCCGCGCGCTCGCCGATCAGGCGGCGGGCCGGGCGTTGCCCTTCGCCCTGGTCAATCCCCGCAACGGCCGAGTCCTCGGATCCACCAGATTCCTGGAACTCGATTACTGGCGCGGGCCCCTCGTGTGGCCGCCGACCACCGGCACGCCCCACGGCGACCCCCTGACCGCCGTGCCCGACGCGGTGGAGATCGGCAACACCTGGATCTCCACCGAGGCGCGCGGCACCGGCGTCAACACCGAGGCCAAGTACCTCATGCTGCGTCACGCGTTCGAGAGCTGGGGCGTGCGCCGGCTCTCGATGCGCGCCGACGCCCGCAACAGCCGCTCCCGAGCCGCGATCGAACGCCTCGGCGCCACCTGCGAGGGTGTGCGCCGGGCCCACTCCCGCGGCCTGGACGGGGTCGTCCGCGACACCGCGTTCTACTCCATCCTCGACGAGGAATGGCCGGCCGTACGCGGCATCATCGAGCTCCGCCTCCCCGGGCTGCGCCCGCAGGGCGTGCTCGAACGGGCCTTCCCCGGCGAGACCCGCGAACACGGCGGCGCGGGCGAGCTGTTGCCCGCGTAGCCGGGGCTCCCAGGCCCCCGAGGGGGCCTGGGACTCGCTCAGACCCGCAGCCGTCCCGGGCGCCCCGCCCGGGGTGCCGGAGGCCGGATGGTGCCGGTGGGCGCCCGGTCCTCCGGTCCCGGGGCGGGCGGCTCGGGGCGGAGCAGGTCGTCGAGGGCGGTCAGCCGGATCAGCCGCAGGATCATCGGCTGGTCGCACACCAGGCGCCAGGCCGCGCCCCGCCCCTGTACGCGCTGCGCACACCGCACCAGGAGCCCGAGCCCCGACGCGTCGCAGAAGTCGAGTGGGCGCAGGTCGACCGTGAGCGCGGCGGCCTCGCGGGTGAGGTCGTCCAGTTCGGGCCGGACGCGCTGCGCCAGCACCAGGTCGAGCTCGCCGTAGAGCTCGACGGTGGTCAGGCCCCCGCTCGACCGGACGGCGAGGTGCGGTTCGCGGCGTCGGATCAGATGCATGGACACGCTCCAGTGGATCGGCCCCCGTGGGACGAGGGTCGCGGTCCCCACGGAGGCAGACACGTTTCTCCACATCCGCTATCACCCGAAGAGATGAATTCGGCGCATTTCCGCCCGAGACCGGGACCTCAGGACTGCTCCACCGGCGGTACGACGGCGACGGGGCAGGCCGCGTGGTGCAGGACGGCGTGCGCCACGGAGCCGACGAGCAGGGTCTCGACCCGGTGCCGCCGGTGCCGGCCCACGACCACGAGACCGGCCTCCTGGGAGTCCTCCACCAGCCGCCCGGCCGCGTCGACGGGCGTGACCGTCCGGACGAGCTCGACCTCGGGATACCGCGCGGTGAACGGGGCCAGGCGCTCCTCCTGGCTCCGGCTGGTCGAGGCGACCAGCTCCGGGGTCTCGTCGGGCATCGGGGGCGGGACCTGGAGCGCCGGCGCGGGCGCGCCGATGAGCAGGAGCGGGTTGGGCGGGACGGGGTAGGCCGTCACCACCTCCAGAGACACTCCGCGCAGCCGGGCGGCCTCGAAGGCGAAGTCGACCACCTCGTCCGGGGTTTCCTCGGTGTGCAGCCCGAGCAGCACCCGCCCCGCCTTGGCCCAGCCCTCCAGTGACGCGGCCCGCGCCTCGTGCGGCACGACCACCACGGGGCAGGACGCCGCCGCGACCAGGTTGCGGCTCGTCGACCCGAGGAGCAGGCTCTTGAAGCCTCCCCGCCCCCGGCTGCCGACCACGAGGAGCCGGGCGTCCCGGGCGGCCCCGGTCAGGGCGTCGACGACCGAGCCGTCGAGCGAGGTGTAGCGCACGTCAAGCCCCTCGGCCTTCGTCCCCATGCCGGCGGCGAGCCCGTTGAGGACGGTGTCCGGGATGGCGGGGGCCGGTCCCAGGGAGGCGATCCGGGCGCTGCCGAGCTGAAGCGCCTCGGGGCGGACATGGGCGATGGTCAGCGGGGCTTCCAGGTGGTGCGCGGCCCCGAGGGCCCATTCGAGCGCCCGCAGGCTGTGCTCGGAACCGTCCACACCCACCACAACAGCTGTCTTCTCACTCATGCTTCGCACTCATATCGGGATCATCCGCCCGCTTTCGGATGCCACGCCGGAAGCACCTTGCGTGTTCTTAATGAAAATGATTATCGTCTTGATTGTTCACGCACCCACACCACAGCCCAGGGGGGCTTCCTTTGCGTACCTCCACGCGTACCTTCACGCGTTCCCTGACCGTCGTCGGCGCCCTCGCCGCCACCCTGTCCCTCGGTGGACTCACCGCGGCCCACGCCGCCGGAACCACCCTGTCCCAGGGGCACATCGACGCCATCGACGTCGAGTACGACGGCACCGCGCTCCAGCTCCACGTCCACGACCACTCCACCGTCCCGGCCGTCGAGTACGCGCCCGCCGACGTCGTCCTGCGCGCCCTGCCCGCCGCCGCGTACACCGTCCCCGCCGGCACCTGCTACAGCCACCTCGGGGCCGCCGGTACGACCGTCCACCGCCTCCCGCAGACCGAGGCCACCGGACTGCTGTGGCCCGGTATCTCCGGCGAACACCTCGCCGCGGGCGTCTTCCAGGGCGACAAGGTCCAGGTCAAGCTGGCCGCCGTGAGCGGCCCCGGCAAGATCACCGTCTACAAGAACGGACTCTGCCCCAAGAACAACCGCTCCTTCGACAGCGGCGACACGACCCTCGCCAACACCAGGGACGTCGCCGCGGGCGAGCACGACCACGCCAACTGGGCCTTCACCAAGACCGGCACGTACACCGCCACGTTCCAGGTGAGCGGCACCCTCGCGAACGGCACCAAGGTCGGGCCGACCTCGGCCACGTACACCTTCCAGGTCGGCTGAGGCGGGGGCCGGAGCACCCGCCAGGTGCTCCGGCCCGTCCCGCACACCCCCCGTACGCCCGCCGCCCGTCCACGCAGAAGGAGCCGCCCCGCCATGCGGGCCCCACTCGTGCCACGCCCCGCCGTCACCGCCGCCGCCCTGGCCGCCGCCCTCGTCCCGCTCGCCGCCGCCCCGCCCGCCCTGGCCGCCGACCCCCCGGTCACCGACGCGCCGGCCGGCCTGCGCACCGTCCTCGACGGAGGCCACCTCGACCTCGCGGCCCGGCTCCGGAACGGCCGGCTCGACTTCATGATCAAGGACGGTACGGTCGCCGGCCGCACGGTCTGGCGCGAACCCTCCGACGTCGTCCTGCACTTCGACCCCCGGCACGCGATCGTCGTCCCCCCGCACGAGGAGGTCCCGCAGTTCGAGGGCTTCGGCGAGCCGGGCGAACGCCTCTGGGTCGACAAGGACTTCGCATCCCAGGAGGGACTCCTGTGGCCCGGCTGGAGCACCATGGAGATCCTCCCGGCCGACATCGAGGGTCCCGTCAAGGTGACCTTCCCGAAGATCGACGGGCCCGGCCGGCTCGTCCTCGGCCAGTGGGCCGACGACCCGGAGCTCGGCGTCCGCATCGGCGTCACCGTCGACGGCGCGAAGCCGGACCCCGGCAGCGTCGACCTGCGTCCCTTCAGCCACTCCCACCCGCTCTGGATCCTGGACGCCGAGGGCGTCTACCGGATCACCCTGGAGATGACCGCCACCCTGCCGTCCGGCACGAAGGTCTCCGACCGCGAGACCCTCGCGGTGGCGGTCGGTGACGTGGACGTGTCGAAGGTGGTGCCGGGGGAGGGGGAGGGGGACGGCGAGGGCGGGCCGGAGAGCCCGGGGACCCCGGAGCCCACGAAGTCGCCCACGCCAAGGCCCACTTCCACGCGGCCCACGTCCGCGCCGACGCCGACGCCGACGTTCGCGCCCACTTCCACCGCCACTCCTACCTCCACCGTCACTCCGACCCCCGGATTCACCCCCACCCCCTCCTCGGCGGCCACCGGAACACCCACCCCGCTCCCGCCGGACCCTCTGCCCGCCACCACCTCCCCGCCCCCGGCCGGTGGCGGCCGGCTCGCCGCCACCGGTGCGGGTGTCGCGCTCCCCGTCGGGATCGCCGCGGCGGCGGTCCTCGCGGGCGGAGCCGTCGTCGTATTCGTACGCCGGAAGAAGGCGGCGCGATGAGCCGCGCCCCGGGCCGTGCCCGTACGGCGAAGGGGGCCGTGGGACTCGTCGGCGCGCTGCTCGTGGCCGTCACCGGGTGCTCGGTCCCGGCCGCCGGACGCCCCGGCGACGCCGCGCTGACCGTCTCCACGACGACGGCGATCATCGCCGACCTGGTCCGCAACGTCGGCGGCGACCGGGTCGACGTCGCCTCCGTCGTCCCGCCGCACGGCGACCCCCATTCGTACGAGCCGAGCCCCGGCGACGCCGCCCGTGTGGCCCGCTCCGACCTCGTCTTCAGCAACGGGCTGCTCCTGGAGGAGCCCGGCATCCTGAAGACGATCCACACCAACGCCCCCGACGGGACCCCCAAGGTGCCGCTGGGGGAGAAGCTGGAGCGGTACGGCGGATCCGTCATCGAGCTGGACGAGGACCTCGGGCTCGACGTCCTCTGGCTCGGCTGGGCGGTGGAGGGCGAGGTCGCGGGCGACGGCAGCCAGGTGCGGACGACCGTGACCGGTCTGGAGGGCCCCGGCGACCTGCGGGTCTACCTCACCGACACCCTCGGCACCCCGACCGTCACCGTCGACTCCGCCGACGGCTTCGGACCCGACGACTCGTTCGTCCTGCCGCCCGAGGCCCACACCCACGTCAACTGGGCCTTCAGCGCCCCCGGTACGTACCGGCTCACCGTCGCCGGACGCACCGAGGCGCTCGACGGGAGCGGCGCCCCGATCGGCGGCGGCACGGTCACCTTCGCGGTCGGCGCGGCGGCGGCGAAGGCCGCCACCGGGAGGACCCTGCTCGACGGCGGTCACGCCGACATCGCCCTGGACGCCCGGACGCGTACCGTCCGGGTCCGCTCCGACGACCCGGCGACCGGCCGCCGCACCCACCACCCGCTGGACTCCGTCGTCCTGTCCGTCCCCGACCGGGCGAGGGAGACCGTGCCCGCCGAAGCCCCGTACCGCTTCCTCGGCGCCCCCGGCGCACCCCTGTGGCTCCTGCCGCAGGCCGTCGTCGGCAAGCACGTCCACGGGGACCTGGACCCGCACACCTGGCAGGACGTCGCCAACGCCGAGGCGTACGTACGCCGGATCGAGGCCGAACTGACCGCGGCGGACCCGGCGGGCCGCGCCGTCTACGAGCGCAACGCCGCCGCCTACCTCGCCCGCCTCGGGCGCCTCGACGAGGAGGTCGCCCGTACCCTCGCGGCGATTCCCGCCGAGCGCCGGCGGCTCGTCACCACCCACGACGCCTTCGGGTATCTCGCCCACGCCTACGGCCTGGACGTGGCCGGCTTCGTCGTGCCCGTGCCCAGCCGGGAACCCAGCGCCGCCGAGATCGCGAGGCTGCGCGCCACCATCCGCGAGCGGCGGATCCCGGCCGTCTTCCTCGAACCCAACCTCGCCGCGCGCGCCGACGTCCTGCGCCGGGTCGCCGAGGACGAGGGCATCCGCATCTGCACCGTCTACGGCGACTCCTTCGACGACGAGGTCCACGACTACGTCGCGATGATGCGCCACAACGCGAACGAACTGGCCCGCTGCCTGGGCCGGGAGGGGAGTGGAGCCCGATGAGGCTCGTCCACCACAGCACGACCGCCCTCGCCGCGGCGGGGGCCCTCGCCCTGGCCGGAACGGCCGCGACCATCCCACCGGAACCGGCGCCGTCCCCTGGCGCGCCCGCCCCGATCTCCGTCACCCCGAGCCCGACCGCCGCCCCCGTCCCCGTCCTGGCGCCCGTCACGCTCACCGAGACCGCGACGGGGCGCGCGCTGAGCCTCGGGCCGGACACCACCCTGGAGCTCGGCGCCGCCCATCGCGTCACCGGTCCCGACGGCATCACCCGTTGGGAGACGCCCGCCGTCTGGGACACGACCGGTGTCGGCACCGACGCCCCCGTCCACTGGACGCTCGCCGCCGTCGAAGGGCCCGGAGCCGTCCAGGTCCTTGAGCCGGACGGCGGGGAGGCGGAGCCCCTCGTACGCTTCGACAGCGCCGACGGCCTGCCCGACGGATACGACCTGCCGTCCGGCGGGCGGGGCGGGACCCGCTGGTCCTTCGACGCCCCCGGTACGTACCGGCTGACGCTGACCGCGCGGGTGCCGGTCGCCGACGGGCCGCCCGCCACGGCCGAGGTCCACCACACGGTGCGCGTCGGCGACGCGGATCCGGAGACCGAGGAGACCGCCGCTCCCACGGCCCACCCCCTGCCGGGGCGCCGGGTGGCCCGCGCGGTCGCGTCCACCGGAGCCCCGGAGAGCGCGGAGCCGGTCGAGACCGCGCGGACGGTGCTCGACGAAGGACATGTCGACATCGCCGCCCGGCTCGTCGGCGGCAGGCTCCAGATCCACGTGAAGGACGGCACCGTCCCCGGCCGTACCGTCTGGCGCGAACCGTCGTCGGTCGTGCTCCGGGTCAAGCCGCAGGCCAGGAAGACGATTCCGGCGCACAAGGACTTCGCCTTCCTCGGCCGGGCGGGCGACCCGGTCTGGCTGCTCGACCAGGTCCAGCAGCCGGGCCAGTTGTGGCCGGGCTGGTCCACGGACAACCTGCCGGCCGGGGCCACCCGGGGGGACGTCGAGTTCAGACTGGAGAAGGCCGAGGGCCCCGGGCGGTTCGCCCTCTACAACTACGACGGGCTCTCCGGCGCGACCGTCCGCTTCAACAGCGCCGACGGCGTGCCGGACTCCTTCCGCGTGCCGCAGAACACGCACGCCCACGGCGGCTGGGCCTTCGGCCGGGAGGGCACCTACCGGCTGACGGTCTCGATGTCCGGCACCCGCGCCGACGGCACCCGCGTGAGCGACACCGAGACGCTGGCCTTCTCCGTGGGGGAGAGCGGAGGAGCCGGTACGGGCGGCGGCATCGGCGGAAGCACCGGTGGCAGCTCGTCGGGCGGGACCGCGACCGGGGGATCGGCGGACGCGGGCCCCCCGACCACCGGCCCGGAGACGGGCGGGACCACGAACGCCGCCACCGGCGACCCTGCGGCACCCCGCGGCTCCATGGCCGCCACGGGCGCGGGCTCCGCCGCCCTCCTCGGCGGCGCGGCCCTGGCCCTGGCCACGGCGGGCGCGGCCGCCGTCCGTATCGCCCGGAGGCGCTCCGTATGACCACGGACATGACCACGGACGCGACCGCCGATCCGAAGCGGGCCGGCTCGACTGGCACGGCCGGCACCGCCCCCCGTCCCCTCCTCCGCGCCTCCTCCCTCTCCGTCGTCCTCGGCGGGCGCCCCGCCGTCCAGGACGCCTCCCTCACCGTCGCGCCCGGCGAGCTCGTCGGGCTCCTCGGGCCCAACGGCGCGGGCAAGACCACCCTCCTGCGCGCCGTCCTCGGCCTCACCGCCACCACCACGGGCTCCGTGGAGACGGTGGGCCCGGTCGGGTACGTCCCCCAACGGCACGAGTTCGCCTGGGACTTCCCCGTCGACGTCGCCGGAGCCGTCCTCAGCGGGCGGACCCGTGCCGTCGGCTGGCTGCGGCGCCCGAAGGCCCACGACCGGGCCGCCGCGGCGGAGGCGCTGGAGCGGGCCGGCCTGACGGAGCTGCGGCGGCGGCCGATCGGTGAGCTCTCCGGGGGCCAGCGCCAGCGCGTCCTGGTGGCCCGTGCCCTCGCCGCCGAGCCCCGGCTGCTGCTTCTCGACGAGCCGTTCACCGGGGTGGACGTACCGACCCAGGACCTGCTCGGCGAGCTGTTCGCGCGGCTCGCCGCCGAGGGCCGGGGCCTGCTGATGACCACCCACGACCTCGCGGCGGCGGCCCGCAGCTGTTCGCGGGTCGTGCTCCTCAACCGTACGGTCGTCGCCGACGGCGGCCCCGAACTGCTCTCCGACGCCGGACGGATGCTGCGCGCCTTCGGCCTGGCGACGGCACCGGGCGGGAAGGAGGCGGCGGCGTGAACGAGCTCCTCGTCCTCCTCACCGAACCCTGGCATCTGCCGTTCATGAGGCGCGCGTTCGCCGTCGCCGCGATCGTCGGTCTCGTCTGCGGGGTCGTCGGCGTGTACGTCGTGCTGCGCGGGATGGCGTTCATCGGCGACGCCGTCGCGCACTCGGCGTTCCCCGGGGTCGCCCTCGCGTACGCCTTCGAGGGCAATCTGCTGCTCGGCGGCGCGACGGCCGGTCTCACCACCGCCGTCCTGATCGCCTTCGTGTCGCAGAACAGGCGCCTGAAGGAGGACACCGTCATCGGTGTCTTCTTCGCCTTCGCCTTCGGTCTCGGCATCGTCCTGGTCTCCACCCGGGACAGCTGGACCACCGACCTGTCCTCGTTCCTCTTCGGGCAGGTCCTGGCCGTGGACGCCGCCGACATCTGGCGGGTCGCGGGCATCGGCGCGGTCCTCGTCGCCGTGCTGCTCGCGCTGCGCAAGGAGCTCGTCGCCGTCACCCTCGACCGTGAGACGGCCCGCGCCGCCGGCCTGCCCGTACTGCCGCTCGACCTCACGCTGTACGTGGTCGTGACGGCGACGATCGTCATGTCCCTGGAGGCCGTCGGCAACATCCTGGTCCTCGCGCTGCTGATCACCCCCGCGGCCACCGCCCGGCTGCTGACCGAGCGCCTGTGGGCGATGACCCTCCTCGCCTCCGTGCTCGGCTGCGCGGGCAGTCTGGCCGGGCTCTACGTGAGTTACGCGTACGACCTCGCGGCGGGCGGCTCGGTCGTGGTGGTGCTTACGGCGCTGTTCACTTGCGTCTGGCTGTGCGGTCCCCGGCACGGCCTGGCCGCCAGGCTCCGGCCCCGCCGCACCGCCCCCGCCCCGGCGGTGGGGGAGGGGGCGTGACGGGGTGGGCTCAGCGCGGCGCCCGGCGTCGGCCGCGCGCCGCGGCGACGAGCTCGGGGACCGTCCCCAGCTTCACCCGGGGCCGTCCCGCCGCCCCGCCCCGGGCGAGCTCCGCCCGTTCGATGGCGGCGAGACCCCGGGCGTCGACGAGCGTCCTCGTCCGGCCGTGCGCCAGCCGGTCGAAGGCGCGGGCGCTGCCGGCCGGGAGGGGCAGGGTCCCGTCGACGGCGTCGGCGAGGAGGGTGCCGACGGTCTCCGCCGCGCAGGTGCGGTTGGCGCCGATGCCGCCCGAGGGGCCGCGTTTGATCCAGCCGACCACGTAGGTGCCGGGCCGTCCCGCCACCCGTCCGTTCTCGTGCGGCACGGTGCCGGTCGCCTCGTCGAAGGGCAGCCCCGCCACGGGCATGCCCCGGTAGCCGACGGCGCGCAGCACCGTGCCGGCGGCGATCTCGATTGGCTCGGCGGGCTCGGGGCCCGTCACCCGCACCGCGCCGTCCAGGATCTCCTCGGGCGCGGAGTGGAACCGGAAGACGATGCGCCGCTCCGGCCCCGGCGCCCGGGACCACGCCACGCGCTCGCGGTCCGCGCCGCGCAGCAGCGCCGCCTTCTCGTGGGGCGCGGCGGCCTCGACGGCGGCCCAGGTCCGGGGGTCGTGGTCGTCCACGACCAGCCGTACGCCGGGCAGTCCGCCGAGCGCCCGCAGCTCGGACGCGGTGCAGGAGGCGTCCTCGGGGCCGCGCCGGGCCAGCAGCACCACCTCCCGTACGGAGGAGGCCCGCAGCGCGGCCAGCGCGTGGTCGGCGATGTCGGTCGCGGCGAGGGTCTCGGGGTCGGTCACCAGGACGCGGGCGACGTCGAGGGCGACGTTGCCGGTGCCGACCACCACGACCCGCTCGGTGCCCGACAGGTCGACGGCGTCGGGCGCGACCTCCGGGTGCGCGTTGTACCAGGCGACGAACGCGGTCGCCGAGAGGCTGCCCGGCCGGTCCTCGCCGGGGATGCCGAGCCGCCGGTCGGCCGAGGCGCCGACCGCGTAGACGACGGCGTCGTGGTGCGCGGCCAGCTCCTCCGCCGAGACGTCCGTACCGACGTCGACACCGAGGTACATCCGGACCCGGGGGTGGGTGTGGAAGCGGGCGAAGGTGTCGCCGATCCGCTTGGTCGAGGGGTGGTCGGGCGCCACGCCGTAGCGGACGAGTCCGCCGGCCACCGGCAGCCGGTCGACCAGCGTCACCTCGGCGCCGGTGTGCAGGAGCAGGTCCTCGGCGGCGTACATCCCGGCGGGCCCGGTGCCGACGACCGCGACCCGGATGGGGGCGAAGTCGGACGGCAGGGTGCGCGGGAACGACGGCTGCCCCCAGGCGTGGAACGTGGGTCCGGCCACGGGCTCGGGCCGGGGTCCGCGCCGCTCGTAGAAGGCCGCGTTGACGGCGGCGTACTCCCGCTGCCCGGGGGCGAGGGAGTCCGCGGGGAAGATCGCGTCGACCGGGCAGGCGTCGGCGCAGGCCCCGCAGTCGATGCAGGACCGGGGGTCTATGTAGAGCATCTCGGTACGGCCGAAGTCCGGCTCGTCCGGGGTCGGATGGATGCAGTCCACCGGGCACACGGCGAGGCAGGTGGCGTCGTTGCAGCAGGTCTGGGTGATGGCGTACGTCATGGCGTCGTCGGCTCGTCCGCTCGTCGCTCGGGCAGGTCAGATGAGGTGGGCGCGCTTGTAGAAGGCGAGCGCGGGGCGGGTGAGGAGGCGGCAGGAGGCCAGGAACTCCATCAGGCCCGAACAGCTCGACCGCATGAGGGACTTGTGGTGCTCGTTGGCGCGGGCCTCGGCGAGCGCCCGCTCGGTGTCGAGACCGGCGTGGGCGTACACCGCGCGGTTCACCATGCTGGTGACGATGACGTACGAGGCGATGGCGACGACCAGCGCCTGCACGTGCCGGCGCAGCGGCCCGGCGTGCCGCAGCCGGGCGCGGGTCTCCTCGCGGGCGAACTTCATGTGCCGCGACTCCTCGACGACATGGATGTTGTTGATGGTGCGGACGAAGGGCGCCACCCGCTCGTCGCGCATCCAGTCGCGCTGCATCACGTCGAGCACCTCCTCGGCGACGAGGATCGAGGCGTACGCGGCCTCGCCGACCGCGAGCGTCTTGAAGGCGCGCCCGAGTTCGAGGACGAAGCGGGCCGGGCGGTAGGCGGGGGCGCCCAGCTTGGCCGCGCCGCGCCCGAACATGATCGAGTGCCGGCACTCGTCGGCGACCTCCGTCAGGGCCCACTGGAAGCGCGGGTCCGTCGGGTCCTTGGCGTACATGTCGCGCAGCACCATCTGCTGGAGGATCATCTCGAACCAGATCCCCGTGCTGGCCACCGAGGCGGACTCCTGCCGGGTGAGCTCCCTGCGCTGCGCCTCGGTCAGCTCCTGCCAGTAGCGGGTGCCGTAGAGGGTGCTCCACTCGGGGCTCATGCCGTGGAAGCCCTCGTCGAGCGGGGTGTCCCAGTCCACTTCGACGGCGGGGTCGTAGGACAGCCTGGCGGAGGATTCGAGCAGCCGCCGGGCCGCCTCGCGCTCGGTGCTGCTTCCCATGATGCGGCTCCTTGGTGACCTCGGAGGGGGCAGGAACGTCCGCTTGTTAGACATCGCGTCTAGCAAGCTGTTGGACGGAAGGTATAGCAACAGCGTCCGTCCGCCTACCCATCGGTACGAAATTCGCTGGTGCGGTACCTGTGGCTCTTCGGCCACTCCCACCGGCGGGCACCCCCGTCGCGGAGCGCCGAACGCCCCGGCTGCCATGATGCGTTCTGCCGACCGGGCATGATCATGAACGCCCGGCGGGAGCCGAGGAGCGGGGGACCATGGACGACAAGAGGGACGGCAGTGAGCTGCTCACCCGGCGGTTCGAGCGGGACCGGAGCCATCTGAGGGCGGTGGCCTACCGGATGCTCGGCTCGCTCGCCGAAGCGGACGACGCCCTCCAGGAGGCCTGGCTGCGGGCGGACGCGGCCGGCATCGAGGGCGTCGACAACCTCGGCGGCTGGCTCACCACCGTCGTCTCACGGGTCTGCCTGAACATGCTCAGGTCCCGGGACCGGCGCCGCGAGGACGCCCTCGACGACCTGCTGCGCGAGACGGAGCCCGACCGGCCCGGCCGCGACCCCGAGGAGGAGGCCCTGATGGCCGACTCCGTCGGCGTCGCGCTCCTCGTCGTCCTGGACACGCTGGCCCCGGCCGAGCGCCTGGCCTTCGTCCTGCACGACATGTTCGCCGTCCCCTTCGAGGACATCGCGCCCCTGCTGGAGCGCAACACGGCCGCCGTACGCCAGCTCGCGAGCCGCGCCCGCCGCCGGGTGAAGGGCGCCGACCCGGCCCCGGCGGGGGCGGCCGACCCGGCGCGGCGGCGCGGCGTGGTCGACGCGTTCCTGGCCGCGACCCGGGGCGGCGACTTCGCCGCGCTGGTCTCCCTGCTCCACCCGGACGTCGTGCTGCACGCCGACCGTATGGTCATCCCGACGCCCGAGCCGGTCGTCGTCACGGGCGGCGCGACCGTCGCCCAGGGCGCGATGGGCGCGATGGGCCGTGCCCGCTTCACCGGAGTGGCGCTCGTCGACGGCACGGTCGGCCTGGCGATGGCCCCGATGGGCCGCCTGGCGCTGGTCCTCACCTTCGCCGTGACGGACGGTCTGATCACCGGGATCGACGTGATCGCGGAGCCGGATCGGCTCGCGGCGATGCGGCTTGATGTCGTCGGCGGTCTCGGCGGTCTCGGCGGCCTCGACAGTCCCGGCGGTCTCGGCGGCCTCGACGCCGGGTAGGCCGTTCGCCGGGCGCCCGCTTCCTCGGGCGCCCGGCGTACGGCCGTACGGGATCAGCCGGCGGTGACGCGGTACGCGCCGATCTGCGTCTGGGTGAGCGTGTTGCCGACGGCATCCGTCAGCTCGGCACGGAACGACACCGTCCCGCCCGGCCCCGGCGTACGGACGGAGGCGTGGCTCCCGACCATGGGCACCCGGGACCAGGTGGTCCCGGCGTCGGTGGACACCGAGACGGCCAGGCACCGGATCCCCGACGTCGCGGCCGCGCCCTGGACCGTCACCGGCACGAGCGAGGTCGTGTACGGCGCGGCGGTGCCGTCCGCTCGCAGCTCCGGGGTGAAACGGACCACGCTGAGCGGGAGTTCGGCGGGCTGCGCGGACGCGGCCGAGGTGAAGGTCCAGGTGGCCGTGACCCGGCCGCCCGGACGGGCCGCCGTCGTGGAGAGCCGGTAGTCGGCGCGGGGGGACGGCACGGTGAACTCGGCCTGCCCGGGCGTGCCGCGCAGGGTGCCGACGAGCCCGCCGTTGCGGTGCAGGGTGGTGCTCGCGCCCTCGAACAGCGGATCCTTCGACAGATGTCCCTCGCCGTCCGCGAGCAGGGACAGGTCGAGGCGGATCGTGTTGCCGGTGCGCACGCCGGCGGGCCGTGCGCCGGGCCTCGGATCGAGGGCGGGGCCGAAGACCGGGCTGTCGAAGGTGACGAGCCTGGTGGCACCGGCCCGCACCTGGATGTCGACCGCCTCGTACACGGTCGGCGGCGTCTCGTCCGTCACCCGGGGCGTGCTGTAGCCGATGTTCCAGGCCCCGCGCTCAGGGGTCGTCAGGAACGTGGTGCTGCCCGGGACCAGCAGCGGCTGGGGCACCATGGCCGCCGTCGGACCGGACGGTTCGAGCGTGACGAACCCGTACCCCGGCCCGGACGCCGGCGCGGGGGCGTGGACCGTGAGAGTGCCCAGCTCGGCGGCCTTCGGGCGCCGGACGAGGCCGGTCAGCGCGCGGTCGGAGGTGAAGGCGTAGCCGAGGGCGTACCACTGCTTCTCCCCCTTCCAGTAGCAGTCGACCCACTGCCGCACCGAGCCGGGCTCGGCCGCCGGACCCTGGTGGGCCATCCGCAGGGTCGGGGTGGCGTTGATGATGTGCACGCTGGCGGTGCCGCCGCCGTGCGCGACCTCGACGAGCACTCCGCCCAGCCGGAACTCGGTCCCGGCCTCCGGCGGCACCACGTCGATCGGCTGGGCCGAACGGGGGTCGAAGACGACGGTCGTGTCCCCGTCCACGTCCAGGCGCGGCTGGACGATCCAGTCCGTCTCGATCCGCGGGCTGTACACGCTGATCGAGGAGTCCAACAGGTAACGCCCCTTGGGGACGCGGAGGGTGACGGTCGACTCCGTCTCCTCGCGCAGCAGGTGCTTGAAGCCGGCGGCGGCGCCGGAGACGCCGATGACGTGGGTGGTGTAGTCGGTGGTCGGCGCGCCGGTGCGGCCGACGTGGACGAGCGTCAGCGTGTACGTCTCGGTGCTCGCGGCGGTCGCGGCCGCGGCCGGAGTGGCGGCGTGGGCGACGGCGGCGGGGAGGCAGGTGCCGGCGGCGGCGAGGGTGAGGCCGCGCAGCAGGGTCCGGCGGGTCGTGTGCCGGGTGGCGATGTTGTTCATGATCAGCACTGGGCGGAAGGGCGGGGGCCGTTCCCGTGACCTGCGCCACACGGAGCTGAGGGAGCTGAGGGAGTTGAGGCAGTTGAGGCGGATGTGGCGCAGGTCACGGGAACCCGGGCGAACCGGGGTCCAGTACTCCATGTGGAATCACCTATGAGGAATCGTTTCCGTGCCGGGGACACCGCGGCACTCGGCGAGGCCTACGACGAGCACGCGCAGGTCCTGTTCCGGTACGCGATGCGCGTCTGCGGCGACCGGGCCGCCGCCGAGGACGTCGTCTCCGCCACCTTCCTGGAGGCCTGGCGCTGCCGCGAGCGGCTGCGCCCCGACGGCGAAGGCCTGCGCCCCTGGCTGCTCGGCATCGCGACCAACATCCTGCGCGGCACGGCCCGTGAGGCCCGCCGCCGCGACCGGGCCCTGGCCCGGCTCGCCGACCGGGGCGTGCTCCCCGACTTCGCCGACGACGTCGTGACCCGGCTCTACGACACGGAGCAACTGGCCGCCGCCCGCGCCGCGCTGAAGCGCCTGCGCCGCCGCGACCGCGAGGTCTTCGCCCTCGTGGTGTGGGCCGGACTCGACTACGCGGCCGCCGGCGAGGCCCTGGGCATCCCGGTCGGCACGGTCCGCTCCCGCCTCTCCCGTGCCCGGGACAGGCTCAGGACGCTGGCCGACGCGGAGCTGAAGGCGGTACGGAAGGCCCGAGCGGCGGCTTCGGCCGACGCCGCCACGGCCGCGGTACCGACAGCCGTCTCCGCACCCGTCCCCGTCCCCGTCACCAAGGCGGCTTCCGCCCGTACCCGTACCGCCCAAGCCACCCCCTTCGCGACCGCGACCGCCACCGCCACCGCGACCGCCCCCGCACTCGTGCGCCGAACCACCTCGGAGAACTCGCTGTGAACACCCCCGCCGACGAAGCCCTCCGCGCCGAGCTCGCTGGTCTGCTGCCGCCCCCCGAGGTGCCGGACCTGCCGCCGCTGCGCCACCAGATGCTCAAGCACCGGATCCTGAACTCGGTCGAGGGGCGGGACGCCCTCCGCGCCCGTCGCCGCCTCCCGCGCTTCGCCGTCCCGGCGGTGGCCTGCACGGTCGCCGTGACCGCCGTGGCCCTGACCGTCGTCGCGGGTGAATCGCCCGTGCCGCCCGCCCCCGCCCCACACGCGGGGCTCGCAGCGCCCGGGCCCGGGCAGATCCTGTCGCGCGCCGCGCTCGCGGCGGCCGCGAGTCCTCGGGCCGAGGCGCGCCCCGAGCAGTTCGTCTACCTCGAGAGCCTGGTCGCCTACGCCGCCCGGAGCGCCTCCGGCGGCCCCGCCACGCTGCCGCCGGCCCACCGCAGGCAGGTCTGGCTCTCGGCGGACGGCAGCCGCGAGGGCCTGCTGCGCGAGCAGGGCGCCGCGGACAGCCCGCTCGGCGTCCGGGCCCCCGTGTACACGCTCGACCACCGGGGCGCCACGCCCCGCCTGGCCGAGGGCGGCGCTCCGGCGGCGTCGGTCACCGACCCGACCCACACCTTCGTCGCCTCCCTGCCGACCGACCCGGAGACCCTGCTGAAGCTGGTCTACGCCCAGACCCGGACGACCGGCGGCGGGGACGCGGACCAGCGGGCCTTCACCGCCATCGGCACGCTGCTCGGTGAGACCTGGGCGCCCCCGAAGGTGACGGCCGCGCTGTACGGGGCCGCCGCGCGGATCCCGGGCACCACCGTGCTGCCGTCCGCGAAGGACGCCGCGGGCCGCGAGGGCGTCGCCGTGGCCCGTACCGCGCGCGGCGAGCAGACCCAGTGGATCTTCGACCGGAAGACCTCGGCGTTCCTGGGACAGCGGACGGTGCTGGTGGGCTCGACGGACGCGGGCCCGGCGGGCACCGTCCTCGGCAGCTCCGCCGTCCTGACCAGGGCGGTCACGAACCGGCCCGGGGAGCGCCCGCACGGCGGCTCGGCGGCACCGAGGGCGTGAGCCCGCTGCCGGGCCGTCGGCGTGAGGGCGGGAATGCCCGGCTCGGGTGGTCTGTTGCACAGAGCGAAGCTGACATGCCCGAATCAAATGATCCCGGGGTCTGTCGGCCGGAAGGAGCACAGCATGGCCCGCACCACCCAGCGCCCGGTGGTCACCCTCCGGTCCACCGCCGGCACCGGCGTCACCTATGTGACCCGGAAGAACCGCCAGAACGACCCCGACCGCCTGGTCCTGCGCAAGTACGACCCGGTCGTGGCGGCACACGTGGAGTTCCGCGAGGTCCGCTGACGACCCGCGCCCAGGCCCGCCAGGGCTGACCCGCACCGGCCCCCGCTCGCGCCCCGCGCGGCGGGGGCTCCGTCGTGCCGCGCCGACCCGCCGGGGTCAGCCCCGGTCGTACACGTGCAGGTGCATCGCCCGCGGCCGCTCCGGCGGGGCGGCCGGCAGGTCCCCCTCGGCGCGGAATCCGCCGGACAGGGCGGTCCGGCACGAGCCGTCGTTGCCGACCGCGTGCACCAGCTCCAGCCGGTCACCCGTGAACGGGCTGTCCGGTGCGGCGGAGGCCCACGCGGCGGCCAGGGCCAGCGCGCGGGAGGCGATCCCGCGCCCGCGCGCCGAGGCGGCCGTCCAGTACCCGACGCGTACGACCCCCGCCGTTCTCGTCAGGGCGACATGCCCGACGGGCTCACCCGGCACACCACCCCCGCCCGCCCCGTCCGCCGCGCCTGCCCTGTCCACCCCGTCCGCCGTGCCTGCCCTGTCCGCCCCGGGCGTCACCTCCACCACCGCGAACGCGACCCGCGAACCGGCCTCGCGCCCCCGGTTCTGCTCCGCGATCCACGCGCGCGCCTGCTCCGCCGAGTCGAGGTGGGTGGCGAGCCAGCGCCGCATCTGCGGGTCGCCGTGATGCCTCACGAGCGCCTCGGCGTCACCGTCCTCCCAGGCCCGCAACGCCGGCCCGCCCCGCCCCGCGTGCGCATCCGTCACCGCGCCGATGACGTCGGACCTCACCAGGAAAGCGCCCAACTCCCTTTCCTTCCCGCCCTCTTGTGTTCCCACAAGTCGCCCCTTACTCTCGCCTCACCCAAAGATAGGAACCTTTCCTATCAGTCTTCCTCCCGCCCACGGATGGAGTGACATGCCCCCCACGATCAACGCACTCCGGCGCCGCCGCCTGGCCGCGCTCGTCGTCGCCGCGGCCACCGGTGTCCTGCTTCCCGCCGTCTCCGGCCTCACCCCCGCCACCGCCGCGGCGGGGAATCTCGCGCAGGGCCGCCCGGTCACCACCTCGTCCACCGAGAGCAGCACTCTCGGCGGCGCGAAGGCCGTGGACGGTTCCGGTTCCACCCGTTGGGCCAGCGCCGAAGGCGTGGACAACCAGTGGATACGGGTCGACCTCGGGTCCTCGACCGCCGTGAAGCGCGTCGTGCTCAAGTGGGAGGCCGCCTACGCCAAGGCGTACCGCGTCGAGCTGTCCGACGACGGCTCGACCTGGCGCCAGGTCTACACCACGAGCACGGGCGACGGCGGCACCGACGACCTCGCGGTCAACGGTACCGGCCGCTACCTGCGGGTCTTCGGCACCCGGCGCGGCACCACGTACGGCTACTCGCTCTGGGAGGTGGAGGCGTACGGATCGGGCACCACCCCGCCGCCTTCCAGCGGCACCAACCTCGACGACCCCCGCAAGAAGGAGGTCGCCATGAAGATCGTCTCCACCTTCGAGAACTCCTCCCTCGACTGGCGCGCCCAGTTCGGCTACATCGAGGACATCGGCGACGGGCGCGGCTACACCGCCGGCATCGTCGGCTTCTGTTCCGGCACCGGCGACATGCTGGACCTGGTCGAGCGCTACACGGCCAAGAAGCCGTCCAACCCGCTCGCCCGCTACCTGAGCGCGCTCCGCGCCGTCAACGGGACCGACTCCCACCAGGGGCTCGACCCGGGCTTCCCGAACGCCTGGCGGCAGGCCGCCCAGGACTCGGTGTTCCAGCAGACCCAGGAGTCGGAGCGAGACCGCGTCTACTTCAACCCCGCGGTCTCCCAGGCCAAGGCGGACGGCCTGCGGGCGCTCGGCCAGTTCGCGTACTACGACGCCGCCGTCATGCACGGCGAGGACGGCTTCCGCAGCATCCGCTCGGTCGCCCTCTCGCGTGCTCTCCCGCCCTCCAGAGGCGGCGACGAGCGGGCGTACCTGAACGCCTTCCTCGACGCCCGCGAGGCGGAGATGCGCAAGGAGGAAGCGCACAGCGACACCACCCGGGTCAGCACCGCCCAGCGCCGCTTCCTCAACGAGGGCAACTTCGACCTCAATACGCCGCTGCGCTGGAGCGTCTACGGGGAGGCCTTCTCGCTGACCAGCTGACCAGCTGACCAGCTGACACGCCCACCGCACGTACGTACGGGGCCGCTCCCGCGAGCGGCCCCGTACGGCTTTCCTACAGCCCCCGGTGCGCCCGCCACTCCGGCGCCAGCACCGCCCACACCTGCTTGTCGTGGCGGGTGCCGCCGTACGCCCAGGTCTCGCGGTTCACGCCCTCCAGGGTCATCCCGAGCCGCTTCGCCACCGCCGCGCTGCGCTCGTTGTCGGCGCGGCAGTGCCACTCCGCGCGGTGGACGCCGCGCTCGACGAGCGCCCAGTCGAGCAGGATCTCGCAGGCCGGGGTGATCAGGCCCTTGCCCTCCGCGGCGGGCTCCAGCCAGCAGCCCACCTCGCACAGGTCCGTCGCGACCGAGAAGTCCGTGAACATCACGCCGCCGACCAGCGTGCCGTCGAGCCAGATGCCGAACAGGCGCCCGCCGTCCCCGGCCTGGCGGTCGGCGTAGCGGCGCAGCGTGGCCCGCGCGCCCTCGACGTCGGACGAGAGGAATCCCGCGCCGACCCACGGCCGGATGTGCTCGCGCGCCCGGCCCATGTGGGCGGCGAACTCCTCGGCGTGCCGGACCTCGAGCGGACGGAGCGTGGCGCCGTCCCGCAGCGGGAGGGAGAACATGGTGACCCCATTCACACAACAAGCGTTACGGTTATGTACCGTAGCAGCATGGCACGAACCAAGGGCGACCATGAAGCCCGCCGCCGGGACGTCTCGGAGGCCGTCTGGCGCGTCCTCGCCGCCCACGGCTTCGGCGGCCTGACCATGCGCGCCGTCGCCGCCGAGCTCGGCGCCACCACCGGCCTGCTCACCCACTACTTCCCGGCCAAACGCGACCTGGTCGCGCACGCCCTCGACCTCCTCGACGAGCGGACCACCGCCCGTCCCCGCCGCGCCGCGGCACCGGGCCTCGCCGCCCTGCGGAGCGCCCTGCTCGACATCCTGCCGCTGACCGCCGATGCCACCGCGAGCAACCGCATCTGGGTCTCCTCCTGGGACACCGCCCTCGCCGACCCGGCCCTCACCGAGGACTACGCGGGGAAGTACGGCCGCAGCCGCGTCCGGCTTGCCGAACGCGTCGCCGCGGCCCAGGAGCTCGGCGAACTGCCCCCCGGCGACCCGGGGCACCTCGCCTCCGGCGCCCAGTCCTTCGCCCTCGGCCTGGTCGTGCAGGCCCTCTTCGCCCCCGCCGAGTTCACCCCCGAGCACCAGGTCGAGCTCCTCGACGCCTACCTGGCCGCCCTCGCGGCACCCCGCGACACGCCATCGGCCGCGCCCCCTCCGTAACGGAGGAAGGAGCGCGGCCGAAGAGTGCCCCCGGGTGCCGTCAGCGCCCGCCCGCCGACGTCGTGAAGGCCGCCGCCAGCACCTTGGCCGCCACCACCGGGTGGAAGAGGACCGCCGGAGACGCGGTCATGTTGACGACCCGCACGAAGCGCGACCACACGGCCGCGTCCTTCACCGCCACCCGGAAAAGGCGGCTGTTGTACCAGTGCGCGAACCGGGCACCCGCCGGCTGCCGCCGCGGGTTCCACATCAGGTCCGAGTTGGTCGACAGCGTCCAGGGCGTGAGCAGCAGCCGGCCGACCCGCCGCTGGAACGCGCGCGCGGCCCCGTCGAGCGACCGGCCCGCCGCGCGCCGCCGCGCGAGCATCCCGCGCAGCAGGTCGGCCTCCATCGCGGCGACGGTGAGCCCCTGCCCGTACACCGGGTTGAAGACGCAGACCGCGTCGCCCACCGCGAGGAGCCGGTCCGGCCACTCCTTGACCAGGTGGTACGGCCGCCAGCGGTTGTCGACGTTGGTGTAGCGGTACGTCGGCTCCTGCACGCTGCGCCGTGCGAGCTGCTCCGCCAGATGCGGGTTGTCCAGGGTGTGGGCGAACTCCAGGTACCCGGCGTCGTCGGTCGGCGGCTGCTGCTGGAACCCGAACAGCGAGCACGTCCACCGGCCGCCCTCGACCGCCAGCAGCACCCCGGCGCGCGCGACCCGTGGCGCGAACAGCATCTCGTAGGCGACGAAGTAGTCCGGATGCCCCTCCTCCGGCCGGTCGAAGTTCATCGAGGTGTACGTGACCTTCGCCTTCACCGTCCGCATCTCGGGCACCGTCACCCCCAGGTCGCCCAGCCACTTCTCCAGCGCGCTGGACCGGCCCGACGCGTCGACCACCAGATCGGCCGCCAGCTCGGCGCCCTCGCCCCCGCCGTCACCCCGGTGGTACGACACGCCGCTCACCCGGCCGCTCCCGTCGCGCAGCAGCCCGGTGCACGAGGTGCCGGGCATCAGCGTCACCTGCGGCAGGGCGAGCACCCTGCGGCGCAGCCGCCGTTCGAGACCGTCCCGGGTGAACGTCTGGATCTCGACCCCCGTGCGGGTCCGTGGTGCGGTGCCGCCGGGCAGCAGGAAGTCGATGCCCTCGCCGTAGTCGAACACCGGCGCGCCGGCCTCGCGCAGCTCCTCGCGCAGCCCCGGGAACAGCTGCTCCAGCACCTCGCCGCCCTTGGCCAGCATGGCGTGCGCGTGATACCCCTGCGGCGCCCCCGGATGGCTGCCGGTGTCCCCGTCGACCGGGTCCCGTTCGAGCAGCACGACCTCGTCGAAGAAGTCCGAGAGGACCCGCGCGGTCACGAGCCCCGCGTAGCTCCCGCCGACGACCGCCGCCCTGCCCCACCGCTGATGCTTCGTCATGCGCTCCAGCATGCTCAGCAGGGCACATCCGCCTCAACGGCTCACGGCCCGAGCCGCCCCGCGCGAAGGATCACGACGGGCGCACTCCGACGGCACGCGTGCCGGTACCGAGCGGGCGCGCGCCCCCTCCGGGGCGGGGCCGGATATCGGCCGACCGGACGATCTCGGTCCCGGTTCTCGGGCCCCGGATGTGAACCTCAGCCGCCTTCGGGGTAAAACCATGACCAACACCCCTCTCATTCGAACGGACACGCGCGCGTTGAGCATGCTTCCCGGATCACGTGTCCCAGGCAGAACCTGGACCATCCGACTCACCGGTCACCCGGACCACTCCGCCACGGTCACCTGCACCACGGAGGGCTGCCGCATGCCCGCCAGGTCCAGGGACGTCGCGGCCCTGCGCGCCTTCGCCGCCGAGCACGCGCGCGCCCACGCCCGCCTCGCCACCCCGCGCCCGAACGCCGCCTGCGCCTGCGGGGCGAGCGGCTGCCGCCACCACACGGCGCGTTCCACCTGCACGGGGACGACGCTGCTCGTCCTCATCCACAACCCGGCCGTCGCCGAGGTCTGGACGCTCGCCGAGATCTGCCAGGCCTGCGCGCCGCTCATCACGCACGCCATCGTCCTCGCGGGCGGCCGGACCGTGGCGGCCCAGCCGGGCCCGAGCGCCCGGACCGCCTCCCCGGCCCCCGCCGGCCCGCCGCCGGTGGCCGTCGGCTTCTCGTCGCCGGGCGCCGCCGGGGGAGAGGCCCCGACCCCGCCCGGCGGCCGCCGCCGCACCGGCCGCGGCAAGCCGCGCGGCAACCGCTCGGGCCGCGGCCCGTTCTGACGGACGCCCGCGACCGGATCACGCCGTCGCGCTCTTGCGCGCGCGAAAGGCCGCCGCCTTGGCGCGGTTCCGGCACGCGGTCGAGCAGAACCGACGCGCGGCATCGCGCGAGGTGTCGACGTAGACGCGGTCGCAGCGGCCGGCCCGGCAGACGCCCAGCCGGCTGGCGAGGCTGCCGCCGACGGCCGGCGCGAGGGCCGTGGCGCAGCCCGCGGTGCAGCCCGCGGCGAAGGAGTCGTCGGAGCCGTGGAAGCGCAGCTGCCAGGGCTCGCCCGCGCGCCGGTCCAGACGCGGCCGGGCGCCGCTGACCCGCAGCAGACCGTTCACCGTCGCGGCGGCCGTGTCCAGGTCGCCGTCCCGCACCGCCTGGAACACCGCCCGCATGCGCCCCGCCGCCGCGACGAGGTACTCCGCCTCCGCCGCGTAGGCGCGACCGTGCGACTCTCGTGGTTCGACGGTTACGTGAGAGGCGGCGGCCATGCCCAGGATCGTGTGGCTCCTGGTGGTGGCGCGGGCCGTCAACAAGCTGGGAGCCTTCTCCCTGCCGTTCCTGACGGTCCTGATCAGCAGCGACTTCGGGGCGAGCGTGACCACGGCCGGGCTGCTCTCGGCCGCGTTCGGCCTCGCCACGATCCCCTCGCGGCTGGCCGGCGGCCGCCTCGCGGGAGTCCTGGGACGCCGCCGCACCATCGTGCTCGGCCTCACCGGCTGCGCCGTCGCGCAACTCGCCATCGCCGCCGCCGACTCGCTGCTCCAGGTCGCGCTCTTCGCGATCCTCCTCGGACTCGCCTTCGAGCTGTACGAGCCCCCGAGCCAGGCGATGATCGCCGACGCCGTCGGCCCGGCCGAACGGGTCCGCGCGTTCAGCCTGCTCAACGCCGGGCTGGCCGTGGCCGGCACCGGCGCGGGCCTGATCGCGGCGGCCGTGGGCCGGTGGGACCTGCGCTGGCTCTTCGTCGTGGACGCGCTCACCTGCCTCGCCTGCGCCCTGGCCCTGCGCCTCGCTCTGCCCGCCGACCACCCGGGCCGCCGTCCGGCCGCCACCGGCGGCGAGGACGAGGGCGGCGGCGCCCCGGTCCGCCCCTGGCGGGACCGGGCGCTGTGGGCCATGTTCACCTGCGGCACCGTCTTCGCGCTCGTGGCCATGCAGGTCGTCATGGGGCTGCCGCTGACCCTCGCCCGCCGGGGGCTCGAACCCGCCGACGCCGGGCTGCTGTTCACCGCCTCGGCCGTCACCGTCGTGGCCGCCCAGCCCGCCCTGCGGCTGCGCCGGATCGCCGCGCTCACCGACACCGCCGCCCTGGCGCTCGGCTACACGCTGATGACGCTCGGTCTGGCCGGATACGCCCTTGCGTCGTCCCTGCCCGCGTTCCTGGTCGCCACGGGGCTGTGGAGCCTGGGCGAGGTGTTCGTCCTGGGCCGGGTGTTCGGCGTCGTCGCGGCGCTCGCCCCGCCCGGCGGCTCGGACCGCTACCTCGCCGCGTACGGCATCAGCTGGGGCATCGCCACGACGGCCGCCCCGATCACCGCGACCCAGCTCCTCGACCGCTTCGGCGCGACGGCCCTGTGGGCCTGCACGGCGGCCCTCTGCCTCGCCCTCGCCGCCGCGCAACCGCTGCTCGTCGCACCCCTGATCGGCGCGGCGCGCGAGCCGGGCCTCAGACGCCGGGCGTCATGTCGTACGTGACCCACATCGTGCGCGTCGCCACCTGGTCGTACTTCGCGCGGGCGCGGTGGTTGTCGTCGGCGGTGATCCAGCGCACGACGCTCCAGCCGCGCTCGGCGGCGATCCCGCGCAGCGCCTCCAGGAGCCGGTCGGCGGCACCGGACCCGCGGCTCTCCGGGGCGACGAACAGGTCGTCCAGGAAGCACCCGGTGGTCGCCGAGAGCGGGCGGGCGAAGGGCCGGTAGTGGGCGAGCCCGATGAGCCGGCCGTCGACGTCCTCGGCGACCAGCGCGTTCACCTCGTGTCCGGCGTCGTGGATCCACGACCAGACCCGCTCGGCGGCCTCCTCGGTCTGCTCGACCCGGTAGAACTCGGCGTAGCCGCGGTAGAGGGCACGCCACTGCGCGAAGTCCTCGGTGGTTACGGCACGGACCTTGACGTCGGTCGACATGGACTCACACACTCTCGCGCTTGCCGGTGCTGCGGGAACGGCGCGTCCCGCACAGGGACGATCATGCGGATCCGGAGCCGCCGCCACTGTAGACCAGCCAGCGGCGCAGCGCGGCGCCGAACGCGGGCGGCTCGTGCGCCTCGATGTCCCGCACCTCGATCCCGCACAGCTTCTTCCCGAG
>NZ_JBEOUE010000040.1:0-45717 GCF_040303965.1 Streptomyces sp. NPDC094032
TGTCCTCTCCGCCGGGGGCGCCCGCGGCGCCGCGGGGCCGCCCCCCCCCTGCGCCCCACCCCGGGGGGGGGGGGGGCGGGGGCGCCCCCCCCCCCCCCGGCCCTCCGCCGTTCGTCCCGGTGCGCGGGTGTCCCCGCCCGGTGCTACTGCTTCTTCGAGTTCTTGGCGTTCTTGCCGCGCTTCTCGCGCACCCGCACCGAGATGTGGATCGGGGTGCCCTCGAAGCCGAACTCCTCGCGCAGCCGGCGCTCGACGAAGCGGCGGTAGCCGGCCTCCAGGAAGCCGGAGGCGAAGAGCACGAAGCGCGGCGGCTTGGTGCCGGCCTGCGTGCCGAAGAGGATGCGGGGCTGCTTGCCGCCGCGGATCGGGTGCGGGTGGGCCGCGACGATCTCGCCCAGGAAGGCGTTCAGCCGGCCGGTGGGGACACGGGTCTCCCAGCCGGCGATGGCGGTCTCGATGGCCGGGACCAGCTTGTCCATGTGACGGCCGGTCTTGGCGGAGACGTTGACCCGGGGCGCCCAGGAGACCTGCTGCATCTCGGTCTCGATCTCACGCTCCAGGTAGTAGCGGCGCTCCTCGTCGAGCTCGTCCCACTTGTTGTAGGCGATGACGATCGCGCGGCCCGACTCGACCGCCATCGTGATGATGCGCTGGTCCTGGACGGAGATGTTGTCGGTGGTGTCGATGAGGATGACGGCCACCTCGGCCTTCTCGACGGCGGCGGCCGTGCGCAGAGAGGCGTAGTAGTCCGCGCCCTCCTGGAGGTGCACCTTCTTGCGGATGCCGGCCGTGTCGACGAACTTCCAGGTCTTGCCGCCGAGCACGATCAGCTCGTCGACCGGGTCACGGGTGGTGCCCGCGAGCTCGTTGACGACCACGCGGTCCTCGTTGGCGACCTTGTTGAGCAGGGAGGACTTACCCACGTTGGGCCGCCCGATCAGGGCGATCCGGCGCGGGCCGCCGATGGCGTTGCCGAAGCGCTGCTCGGGGGCCTCGGGCAGGGCCTCCAGGACGGCGTCGAGGAGGTCGCCGGTGCCGCGGCCGTGCAGCGAGGAGACCGGGTAGGGCTCGCCGAGGCCGAGCGACCACAGGGCGGTGGCGTCGGCCTCGCCGGACTGGCCGTCGACCTTGTTGGCGGCAAGGACGACCGGCTTGCCGGAGCGGCGCAGCAGCTTGACGACGGCCTCGTCGGTGTCGGTGGCGCCCACGGTGGCGTCGACGACGAAGAGGCACGCGTCGGAGGCCTCGATGGCGTACTCGGCCTGGGCGGCGACGGAGGCGTCGATGCCGAGGACGTCCTGCTCCCAGCCGCCGGTGTCGACGACCTTGAAGCGGCGGCCGGCCCACTCGGCCTCGTAGGTGACGCGGTCGCGGGTGACGCCCGGCTTGTCCTCGACGACGGCCTCGCGGCGGCCGATGATCCGGTTCACCAGGGTCGACTTGCCGACATTGGGACGGCCGACGACGGCGAGGACGGGGAGCGGGCCGTGCCCGGCCTCCTCGATCGCGCCCTCGACGTCCTCGATGTCGAAGCCCTCTTCGGCGGCGAGCTCCATGAACTCCGCGTACTCGGCGTCGCCAAGTGCCCCGTGGTCGTGCTGGTCGTTCATGAAGTCCGTTCCTTGATCATTCGTGGTCGGTGGGTCCCCGGGCCGCGGGGCCCACTACTGAGAGTGTCGCTCAGCGCCCGGTGAGGCGCCTGGCGTTTTTCAGGTGGTCGGTGAGGCGTTCCTGGATGCGGTAGGTCGCCTCGTCCAGCGCCTTGCGGGTGCGCCGGCCGCTGCCGTCGCCCGCCTCGAAGGCGTCGCCGAAGACGACGTCCACCCGGCTGCGCAGCCGGGGCAGCGCCTTGACCAGCCGTCCGGGCCGGTCGGTGCTGCCGAGGACGGCGACCGGGACGATCGGGGCGCCGCCGCGGACGGCGAAGTAGGCGAGTCCGGAGCGCAGCGAGGCGAAGTCTCCCTCGCCCCGGGTGCCCTCGGGGAAGATCCCGAGGACGCCGCCCTGCTCCAGGACGGCGAGCGCGTTGCCGATGGCGGCGCGGTCGGTGCTGTCCCGGTCGACCTTCAGCTGGCCGATGCCTTCGAGGAAGCTGCCCAGCGGCCCGACGAACGCTTCCTTCTTGATGAGGAAGTGCACGGGCCGCGGGGCGGTGCCCATGAGCATGGGGCCGTCGAGGTTGTGCGCGTGGTTGACGGCGAGGATGACGGGACCGGAGGCCGGTACCCGCCAGGCGCCGAGGACGCGCGGTTTCCAGAGGCCGTACATCAGCCCGATGCCGATGCCCCGGCCGACGGCGGCGCCCCGCTCGGAGGGCTGGGTCACTTCGCGGCCGCCCTCTTCTCGTCCACCAGGGTGACGACGCACTCGATGACCTGGTCGAGGGTGAGCTCGGTGGTGTCGACCTCGACGGCGTCGGCGGCCTTGGCGAGCGGGGAGGTCTTGCGGCTGGAGTCGGCCGCGTCCCGCTTGACCAGGGCTTCCTTGGTGGCGTGCACGTCGGCGCCCTTGACCTCACCGGAGCGCCGGGCGGCGCGGGCCTCGGGGGAGGCGGTGAGGAAGATCTTGAGGTCGGCGTCGGGCAGGACGGTGGTGCCGATGTCCCGGCCCTCGACGACGATGCCCTGCTCGGCACCCCGGGCGATGGACCGCTGGAGCTCCGTGATCAGGGCCCGCACCTCGGGGACGGCGCTGACCGCGCTGACCTTGGAGGTGACCTCCTCGGTACGGATGGGCCCGGCCGCGTCGACGCCGTCGACGGTGATGGTGGGCCTGGCCGGGTCGGTGCCGGAGACGATGACGGGCTTGGCGGCGGCGTTGGCGACCGCGTCGGCGTCCTGGACGTCGACGCCGTTGCTGATCATCCACCAGGTGATCGCGCGGTACTGGGCGCCGGTGTCGAGGTAGCTCAGCCCCAGCTTGGCGGCCACCGCCTTCGAGGTGCTCGACTTGCCCGTGCCGGAGGGGCCGTCGATGGCGACGATCACGGTTTCCACGGTGGGGAACGCCTTCCTGGGTGAGCGGGAGCCCCCGGCGGAGACGCGGGGACCCCCCCAAGGTTACCGAGTCCCCCGCCCCCGTTCGGCCCAGCGGCCCCCGGAACCGGCGCCGGGGCCCCCGGGAGCCCGGCTCAGCCGGTCCGCAGCGCCCAGCCCCGCTCCCGCAGGGCCTCCGCCAGGGCGGAGGCCGACGAGGGCTCGACCATCAGCTGGACCAGGCCGGCCTGCTGGCCGGTCGCGTGCTCGATGCGCACGTCCTCGACGTTGACGCCCGCGCGCCCGGCGTCGGCGAAGATACGGGCCAGCTCGCCCGGCTGGTCGCTGATGAGGACGGCGACCGTCTCGTACGCGGTGGGGGCGGCGCCGTGCTTGCCGGGGACGCGGGCGCGGCCGGCGTTGCCTCGGCGCAGCACGTCCTCGACGCCGGAGGCGCCGGAGCGGCGCTTGGCGTCGTCGCCGGACTCCAGGGCGCGCAGCGCCCGTACCGTCTCGTCCAGGTCGGCGGCCACGCCCGCGAGGACGTCGGCGACGGGGCCCGGGTTGGCGGAGAGGATCTCGACCCACATGCGCGGGTCGGAGGCGGCGATCCGGGTGACGTCGCGGATGCCCTGGCCGCAGAGGCGTACGGCGGTCTCGTCGGCCTCCTCAAGCCGAGCCGCGACCATCGAGGAGACCAGCTGCGGGGTGTGCGAGACGAGCGCGACCGCGCGGTCGTGGGCGTCGGCGTCCATGACGACGGGGACGGCCCGGCAGAGCGCGACGAGCTCCAGGGCGAGGTTGAGGACCTCGGTGTCGGTGTCCCGGCCGGGGGTGAGGACCCAGGGGCGGCCCTCGAAGAGGTCGGCGGTGGCGGCGAGCGGCCCGGAGCGCTCCTTGCCGGACATCGGGTGCGTCCCGATGTACGCGGTGAGGTCGAGGCCCAGCTCCTCCAGCTCCCGCTTGGGGCCGCCCTTGACGCTGGCCACGTCGATGTAGCCGCGCCCGAGCCCGGCGCGCATGGCCTCGGCGAGGGTGCCGGCGACGTGCGCGGGCGGAACGGCGACGACGACGAGGTCCACGGGGCCCTCGGGCGCCTCGTCCGTGCCCGCGCCGAGCGCGGCGGCGGTGCGGGCGCGGGCGGGGTCGTGGTCGCGCAGATGGACGCCGATGCCGCGCCCGGCGAGGGCGAGCGCCGCCGAGGTGCCGATCAGGCCGGTTCCGATGACGAGCGCGGTTCTCACTGGGCGATGTCCTTGCGCAGGGCGGCCGCGGCACCGAGGTACACGTGCGCGATCCGGGACTTGGGCAGATCCGACTCGATGTGCGCGAGGAGCCGTACGACCCTCGGCATCGCACCCTCGATGTCGAGCTCCTGGGCGCAGATCAGGGGGACGTCCACGATGCCGACGCGGCGGGCCGCCGCGGCCGGGAAGTCGCTGTGCAGGTCGGGCGTGGCCGTGAACCAGACGCTGATGAGGTCGTCGGCGGTCAGCCCGTTGCGTTCGAGCACGGCGGCGAGGAGCTCCTCGACCCGCTCGTGCATGTGTCCGGCCTCGTCCCGCTCCAGCTGGACGGCGCCTCGGACCGCTCGTACCGCCACCTCGTACTCCTTACCCGCGCGTCAGTGCTCCGACCAGCCTAGTCAGCCCCTCGGACACGGCGCGGCGGCGCCCGCCCTCCGAGACGGAGCTGCCGCTCCGCCGACGGGGTAGAACTGTCGGCATGCTGCTGCACGTCGTACCCCTGGACGAATGGTCCGCCGATCCCGGCCTCCCCTACGCCCCGCCCTCCCTCGCCGCCGAGGGCTTCGTCCACTGCTCCCCGGACGAGACCGCCGCCCTGGCCATCGCCGACGCCCACTACCGGAGCGCGCCCGGCCCGCTCCTGGTCCTGGTGATCGACCCGTCCCGGCTCTCCGGCGAGGTCCGCTGGGAGGGCTCGGAGGACCTGCTCTTCCCGCATGTGTACGGGCCGATCGAGCGGGCGGCGGTGACCGGCGTCCTGGAGGTGCGGCGGGACGCCGACGGGCGCGCGAGGGAGCTGACGCCCTGGGCCTAGGGCTTCAACACCTTCAACAGGGGTCACCCCTCGCGGGCCTGGAGACCGTCCCGGTCGGGTCGCTTCCATGGATCCCGGTCGCCCGTGCCGTGCCGTCTCCCGCGGCCGGCCGGGCGACCGGACCGGATCCCGCCCTGGAACAGGAGTCTCCTGATGAACCGACGGATCACCCTCGCCCTCGTCTCCGGCGCCGCGCTCTTCGGCGCCGCGCTCGCCGCGCCGGCGGCCTCCGCGGCCCCTGCGGAGGACGCCCCCGCGTGCGTCGACGACGACAACTACGGCAACGGAAGCAACATCAACGGGTTCTTCCGCTGCATGTCCGGACGCGGCGTGGCGATGGACTGCCCCAAGCTGGACCAGGCGGGTAACCGCCTCGCCTTCAACGTCGACAGCCAGGTCTGCGACTGGCCGTGGGTCGTCGGCGCGACGCCCACGAAGGTGACCGCCGGCAACGCCAAGCTCAGAGCGCTGCCGCTGCCGATCGGCATCCAGGGCCTCAACGCCCAGGTCACCGCCGGCACCACCGACCGGCCCGTGATCAACGCCCTCGTCACCTTCACCACCCAGGGCGGCCAGCAGCTCTGCACCGCCCGCACCGACGACTCCGGGCGGGCGACCTGCAACGCGAGCGGGCTGCTCAACACCGTCACCGAGCTGCTCACCGGCTACAAGGCCACCTACGCGGGCGTGCCCGACAACGGCGGCGCCTCGTACAAGGCCTCCTCCGGGTCCGGCACCGTGTCGCTGCTCTGACCCGGCGGGTCCCGGTCGCCCCGGGGCGTGTCGTGGGCGTCGGCGCGGGCGCCCGCGCCAAGCTGAGCGGCATGACCGCTGACGCCCTCCCCCGCCGTACGGCCCTCCTCGCCGGTGCCGCCCTGGTCTCCGGGTGCGGAGGAGGAGGGTCGGGCGGCTCGGGCACGAGCGGAACTCCCTCCCCCACGGCGCTCGCCAGGACCTCCGACATCCCGGTCGGCGGCGGCACCGTCTTCCCGCACGAGAAGGTCGTGGTGACCCAGCCCGTCGCGGGCGAGTTCAAGGCCTTCTCGGCGATCTGCACCCACCAGGGCTGCACGGTGGACAAGGTCGCCGACGGCACGATCGACTGCCCCTGCCACGGCTCGAAGTTCCGCGTCACCGACGGCTCGGTGGCGGCGGGACCGGCGCCCCGCAGGCTCCCCGAGGAGCCCATTAATGTGTCGGCGGGCACCATCACCCTGGCCTAGCCTGGCGCGCATGACGCCCGAAGAGCTGGTCCGCGACCACACGATCTACTCCTGTGTCATGGGGTCGCGCGCGTTCGGTCTGGCGACCGAGGACAGCGACATCGACCGCCGGGGCGTCTATCTGGCCCCGACCCCGCTCTTCTGGCGCTTCGACAAGCCGCCGGCCCATGTGGACGGCCCGGCGGAGGAGCAGTTCAGCTGGGAGCTCGAGCGCTTCTGCGAGCTCGCGCTGCGCAACAACCCCAACGTCCTGGAGTGCCTCCACTCCCCCGTCGTCGAGCACGCCGACGCCACCGGCCGCGAACTGCTCGCGCTGCGCGGCGCGTTCCTGTCCCGGCAGGCGCACACCACCTTCGTCCGCTACGCCGAGGGCCAGTTCCGCAAGCTGGAGGCGGACGTGCGGCAGTACGGCGCCCCGCGCTGGAAGCACGCCATGCATCTGCTGCGCCTGCTGACCAGCTGCCGCGACCTGCTGCGCGCCGGGGAGCTGCGGGTCGACGTGGGCGAGGAGCGCGAGCGCCTGCTCGCGGTGAAGCGGGGCGAGGTGCCCTGGCAGGAGGTCGAGAGCCGGATGGCCCGGCTCCGGGACGAGGCCGACCGGGCCCTGGACAGCAGCCCGCTCCCGGCCGCCCCGGACCGGGCCCGGATCGAGGACTTCCTGGTCGGGGCCCGGAGGTCGGCGCTCTGAGGAGCTCGCCGGCTCGCTAGACGGCGTCCCACAGCGCCCCGAAGGCCAGCAGCTCGTCCCGGTGCTCGATCCGCTCGACCCACTCCCGGGGCCAGGCGTCCGCGCCGAGGTGGGCGCCCGCGAAGGCGCCCGTGAGGCAGGCGATCGAGTCGGAGTCGCCCCGGGTGCAGGCGGCCCGCCGCAGCGCGGTGAGCGGCTCCTCGGGGAAGAGCAGGAAGCAGAGCAGGCCGGTGGCCAGCGCCTCCTCGGCGACCCAGCCGTCACCGGTGTACGTACAGGGGTCGAGCTCCGGGTCGGCGGTGCGCTGCACGGCGTCGAGGCGTTCGAGGACGGCCAGGCACTCGTCCCAGCCGCGCTCGATGAAGTGGCGCGCGGAGGGGTCCTGGGAGCGGGTCCACAGGTCGCCGAGCCAGCGCTCGTCGTACCGGGAGCGGTTCTCGTACGCGTACGAGCGCAGCCGGCCGACGAGTCCCGCGGGGTCCACGCCCTGGGCGAGCAGGTGCACGGCCCGGGCGGTGAGGTCGGAGGCGGCGAGGGCGGTGGGGTGCCCGTGGGTGAGGGCGGACTGGAGCTGGGCGGCGCCCGCCCGCACCTCGTCGGACAGGGCGAGGAGTCCGATCGGGGCGACCCGCATGTTGGCGCCGCAGCCCTTGGAGTGGATCTGGCTGGCGTCCTGCCAGAGCCGGTCGGAGTCGAGGAGCATGCAGGCCTTCATGCACGTGTTGCCGGGGGCCCGGTTGTTCTCCGGCGAGTGGTACCAGTCGACGAACTCGTCCCGTACGGGACGGGCGAGCCGCAGCGGGGCGAGCGGGCCCCGGTCCAGCGCGGTGCGCAGGCCCCGGGCGAGCGCGAGGGTCATCTGGGTGTCGTCCGTGATGTACGACTTGCCGCCCCGTACGGGCTGGGCCATCGTCCGCCACGGCCCGGTCTTCGCCAGGATCGCCGGCACGTCGTTGAACTCGGTGGGAAAGCCCAGCGCGTCACCGAGCGCCAGGCCGAGCATCGTCCCGGTCGCGGGCCGCTTGACGGTGCCTCGTGTCATGCCGTTCGTCCTTCCGGTCGCAGCAGCGGCGGGTGCAGCGCGGTGGCCTCGCCCGCCCGGTAGAGAGCGGCCGGTTTCCCCCGTCCGCCGGTGCGGCGCGGCGGTGCCTCGACGGGCCGGACGAAGCCGGGGGTGGCGAGGACCTTGCGCCGGAAGTTGGGGCGGTCGAGCGGGACGCCCCAGACCGTCTCGTACACCTGCCGCAGCTCGCCGAGGGTGAACTCGGGCGGGCAGAAGGCGGTGGCGAGGCAGGTGTACTCCAGCTTGGCGCCGACGCGTTCGCGGGCGTCGGCGAGGATCCGGTCGTGGTCGAAGGCGAGGCCGCGGGCCGTCTCGTACGGGAGCCAGCGGGCCTGCGCCGCGTCCCCGCCGCCGCGCGGCTCGGGCAGGTCGGGGACGAGCGCGGCGAACGCGACGGAGACCACCCGCATCCGGGGGTCGCGGTCCGGGTCGCTGTAGGTGCGGAGCTGTTCCAGGTGGAGCCGGGCGGCGGTGGCGCCGGACAGGCCGGTCTCCTCGGCGAGCTCGCGGCGGGCGGCCCGCTCGGCGGACTCGTGGGGCAGCACGAAGCCGCCGGGCAGCGCCCAGCTCCCGGCGTAGGGCTCCTGGCCGCGCTCGACGAGCAGGACGTGCAGCCGGCTCTCGCGGACGGTGAGGACGGCGAGGTCGGCGGTGAGCGCGAAGGGCTCGAAGGCGCGGGGGTCGTAGCCCTCCAGGCCCGGGTGGGTGGTGGTCATCGGTGCTCCGGGCGGTACGGGTGGTGGCGGAGCCGCGGGCGTCCGGCGGGCTCGGCGAGCAGGGCGTCCACGGCGGCCACGGCGGCGGCGAGCCGTTCCTCGTGCGGTCCGGTGAGGACGGCGGTGCGGCGCCCGGTGCGGGTGAGCTGGGTGAGCAGCCGCGCGGTGGCCCAGGGCCGCAGCCGGTCGGCGTCCTCGGGGCCGTCGCCCGGAACCGCTATCCCCCGGTGGTCGGTGAGCAGCCACAGGTGGTGGCGGGCGCGGGCGGCGATCTCGCCGGTGTCGGCGCTGCGGGTCCCCACGTACCGCTCGTGGCGGATGGTGACGGTGAAGGCGTCGGTGTCGCAGACGAGGACCGGCGAGCCGTCCCGCGCGCGCTCCTCCTCGCGCTCGGACTGCCCCAGGGCGATGAGGGGGAAGTCCGGGGAGCGCAGGGGCGCGCCGTCGCGGGCCGCGCGGTACTCGGGCGCGTACTCGGGGACGTACCGGGTGCGCGCCCAGACTCCGCCGCGGCCCCGGTAGTGGGCGGCGAGGGCGCGGGCCAGGGTGGTGGTGCCGGTGTGCCCGGCGCCGAGGACGACCACGCGCCGGGTGAGCGCGGCCCGTACGGGCGCCTCCAGGAGGTCCCAGTGGGCGGCGGGGTCGGCGAGGACGTCGCCGGCCGGGGGCCCGGGGGTGAAGACGGCGTCCACCGGCTCGCGGACGGCGCCGAGGGGGTCGTCGCCGGTGGTGCCGGTGACGAGGGCCTCGGGGTGGATCTCCCGCATCCAGGCGACCCGTTCGGCGAGCGGCAGCGGGTCGTCGGGGCAGCCCCGGACGAGGACGGTGAGCCGTTCGCAGCGCGCGTGGGCGGCGCGGACGAGCCGGTGGTGGGCGGCGTGCGGCGGACAGAACGCGTCGAGGACCAGGCCGTGCCCGTATCGCTTCATGCGGTCGCCTCCCCACCCCGTACAGTCAAGAAGCCGGCGTTTAAAAGTCACCCTGACTATAAAGCGGGAGCCGTTCGTATACAAGGACGAAAAACGCACGGAGGCCCGTGACCGCCGGGCGGCGGTCACGGGCCTCGCGTGGATCTGCGGGCGGGCGGTCCTAGAGACCGACCTCCTTCATCAGCATGCCGACCTCGGTGTTGCTCAGACGGCGCAGCCAGCCCGACTTCTGGTCGCCCAGGGCGATCGGGCCGAAGGCGGTGCGGACCAGCTTCTCCACCGGGAAACCGGCCTCGGCGAGCATGCGGCGCACGATGTGCTTGCGGCCCTCGTGCAGCACGACCTCGACCAGGTAGTTCTTGCCGGTCTGCTCGACGACCCGGAAGTGGTCGGCGCGGGCGTAGCCGTCCTCCAGCTGGATGCCGTCCTTCAGCCGCTTGCCGACCTCGCGGGGCAGCGGGCCGGTGATGGCCGCCAGGTAGGTCTTCTTCACGCCGTACTTGGGGTGGGTGAGACGGTGGGCCAGCTCGCCGTGGTTGGTGAGCAGGATGATGCCCTCGGTCTCGGTGTCCAGCCGGCCGACGTGGAAGAGCCGCGTCTCACGGTTGGTGACGTAGTCGCCGAGGCACTGGCGGCCGTCGGGGTCCTCCATGGTGGAGACGACACCGGCCGGCTTGTTCAGCGCGAAGAACAGGAACGACTGGGTGGCGACGGTCAGGCCGTCCACCTTGATCTCGTCCTTCTCCGGGTCGACGCGCTTGCCCTGCTCCAGGACGATCTCGCCGTTCACCTCGACGCGGGCCTGCTCGATGAGCTCCTCGCACGCGCGGCGCGAGCCCATGCCGGCCCGGGCGAGGACCTTCTGCAGACGCTCGCCCTCCTGCTCGGCGCCGGGGAAGGTCTTCGGGGTCCGGACCTCCGGACGGCCCTCGTACCGCTCCCGGTTGCGCTGCTCGATCTTGGCGTCGAGCTCGCGCGAGCGGGCCGGCGCCTGCCGCTGCCCGTGCGGGCCGCGACGCGGCGGGGTGCCGCCCTGGGGGGCCTTCGGGCCGCCCTTGGCGCCGCCGCGGGCCGCGGAGCCGCGCCCCTTGCGGGGGGGCTCGGACGGGCCGCCCACGTCGTAGGAGCGCTCCTCGGGGCGAGGCCGGCGCGGGTTGCTCGGACGCTTGTCGTCGCGCCCGGCGCCGCCACCCTGGTAGCCACCGCCACCCTGGTAACCGCCGCCACCGCCGGAGCCGCTGCCGCCCCGGTAGCCACCGCCGCCACCGCCGGAGCTGCCGCCCCGGTAGCCGCCACCGCTGCTGCCGCCGCGGCCGCCGCTGTTGCCACCACGGCTCCCGCCGTTGTTTCCGCTGCTGTTCCTGCCGCTGCTGCTTCGCATCAATCTTCCGTAGTCTCGTCAGTCTCTGTCTGCGTCCGGGTCTTCGTCCGGATCGAACGACGGAACGCCTTCCAGGGAGTCCGGTTCCACCGCTTCCGCCTCGGGCAGGAAGGGCGCGAGCTCCGGGAGCTCGTCCAGGCCGCGCAGGCCCATCCGCTCCAGGAAGTAGTTCGTCGTCCTGTACAGGATCGCACCTGTTTCGGGTTCCGCGCCCGCCTCCTCCACCAGACCGCGCTGGAGCAGGGTGCGCATCACACCGTCGCAGTTCACCCCTCGGACCGCGGAGACCCGCGACCGGCTGACCGGCTGGCGGTACGCGACGACCGCCAGGGTCTCCAGGGCCGCCTGGGTGAGCCGGGCCTGCTGACCGTCCAGGACGAAGGCCTCGACGGCGGGCGCGTAGGCGGCACGGGTGTAGAAGCGCCAGCCCCCGGCGACCACGCGGAGCTCGAAGCCGCGGCCCTGGGCCGTGTACTCGTCCGCGAGCTCGCGCAGGGCTTCGGCGACCTCCCGGGGGGTCCGGTCGAGGACCTTGGCGAGGTGGTCCTCGGTCGCGGGCTCGTCGACGACCATGAGGACGGCTTCGAGCGCGGGCTTGAGAGCGAGCTCACTCACGGGGCGGCCTCCTGGTCGGCGCGGTCTGCCTGTTCGGCGCGGTCTGCCTGATCTGCCTGATCGAATTCGTCGGTGACCGCTCCCGACAGGTCGCTCGCCCCGCCCGTCCAGGAGACGGTGAGGTCGCCGAGGGCGGTCTCCTGGTCGAGGGCGACGGCCTTCTCCCGGTAGAGCTCGAGCAGCGCGAGGAAGCGCGCGACGACGGTGAGCGTGTCCTCGGCGCCCTCGGCGAGCTCCCGGAAGCTCAGCACCCCGCGCTCGCGCAGCAGGGCGACGACGATCCCCGCCTGCTCGCGGACGCTGACGAGCGGCGCGTGGATGTGGTCGACGTACACCTGCGGCCTGGCCTTCGGCTGCATGGCCTTGACCGCGAGCGCGGCGAAGCCCTCGGCGCCGATGGAGATGACGACCTCGGGCAGCAGCTCGGCGTGGTGCGGCTCCAGACCGACCGTACGGGGGTACCGGCGCCCCTCGCTCTCCCAGCGGTCGGCGAAGATCTCGGCGATCCGCTTGTACGCGCGGTACTGCAGCAGCCGCGCGAACAGCAGGTCCCGCGCCTCCAGGAGCGCCAGGTCCCCCTCGTCCTCCACCTCGGCGACCGGCAGCAGCCGGGCGGCCTTGAGATCGAGCAGCGTGGCGGCGACCACCAGGAACTCGGTCGTCTGATCGAGGTCCCAGTCGGGCCCCATGGCCCGGATGTGTGCCATGAACTCGTCGGTGACCCGCGAGAGCGCGACCTCGGTGACGTCGAGCCGGTGCTTGGAGATGAGCTGCAACAGCAGATCGAACGGCCCCTCGAAGTTGGCGAGCCGCACGGTGAAGCGGCCGTCGCCGGGGGCGGGGGGCTCGGAGGGCGCGGCCGGGGCGCCCTGCGCCTTCGGGAACTCCGCGACCGGCTTCAGCGCGCCGTCGCGCTCGGGAGAGGCCACCGCGAGCCCGTCGGACTCCGGAGACACCTCCGCGAGCCCGTCGCGCTCTGGAGGGGCCACCACGAGCCCGTCGGGCTCCGAAGACACCACCGCGAGCCCGTCACGCTCCGGAGAGGCCACCACGAGCCCGTCGGACTCCGAAGACACCTCCTCAGCGCCCTCGCGCCCCGCAAGCGCCTCCTCAGCGCCCTCGCGCCCCGCAAGCGCCTCCGCCGCGCCCTCCGGCTCCGCCGGCGCCTCCGCGGCGCCGGGTGCCTCGGACGGCCCGTACGCCGCCTCAGGGGCCTCCTCGGCCTCGTACGGCCCCAACGGGCTCTCCTGGCCCCCGGGGCTCCCAGGGCTCCCGGGGCTCCCGGGGCTCTCCTGGCTCCCAGGGCTCCCGAGGCTCCCCGGCCTCCCCCAGCCCCCACCCTCACCCGGCACCCCCACCCCCGAAGGGTCCGGTGCTACCGCTCCCGGCCCGGGGCCCAGGAGGCGGCGGCGGGGTGGGCGGGACGTTTCGTCTGGGGGGTGGGGCATCGGGGTCCTGGTGGAGCGGGGGGGGCGGGAGCTCGCAGGGTAGCGTCAGCGGCCGCGGAGGCGGCGGACGAGGATGCTCGCGTCGCCGCGGGACTCCAGGTCCGCCAGGACCACGGCGACCGCCTCGCGGACGATCCGGCCGCGGTCGACCGCCAGGCCGTGCTCGCCGCGCAGCACCAGGCGCGCGTGCTCCAGGTCCATCAGCTCCTCGGCGGAGACGTAGACCGTGATCTTCTCGTCGTGGCGCTCACGCCCACTGGGACGCCGGTTGGCGGCGCGCGCCCGGCGGCGGGCCGCCTGGGTGGTGGCGGCCGGGCCCTTCGACGGCGCGGGGGCCGGGGCCTCCGGCTCCGCCGCGCGGGAGCGCGGCTCGGCCGGCTCGGAGTCGGCGGGGGCGTGCTCGGCCCCGCCCTCCGCGGCCGCCGTGTCGCTCTCGCCCGCCGGTGCCGGGACGGCCCGGCGCGGCGAGGAGGACTGGAGCGCCATCCCCCCGGTCGTACGGAACAGTTCGTCGGCGCCGGGCAGACTCACTCGGCGTGACACCGGGCGAGCACCTCCCTGGCCAGCTGACGGTAGGCGGCGGCGCCCACGGAGTTCGAGGCGTACGTGGTGATGGGCTCACCGGCGACCGTGGTCTCCGGGAAGCGGACCGTACGGCCGATGACCGTGTGGTAGACGTGGTCGTCGAAGGCCTCGACCACCCGCGCCAGCACCTCGCGCGAGTGCACCGTCCGCGAGTCGTACATCGTGGCGAGGATGCCGTCGAGCTCCAGGTCGGGGTTGAGCCGCTCCTGGACCTTCTCGATCGTCTCGGTCAGCAGCGCCACACCGCGCAGCGCGAAGAACTCGCATTCCAGCGGCACGATGACCTTGTGAGCGGCCGTCAGGGCGTTCACGGTCAGCAGGCCGAGCGAGGGCTGACAGTCGATCACGATGTAGTCGTAGTCGTTCATCAGCGGCTTGAGGGCGCGCTGGAGCGTGGACTCGCGCGCGACCTCGGAGACCAGCTGCACCTCGGCGGCCGACAAGTCGATATTGCTCGGCAGCAGGTCCATGTTGGGGACCGCGGTCTTGAGCAGCACCTCGTCCGCCGACATGCCCCGCTCCATGAGCAGGTTGTAGACGGTGAGGTCGAGCTCCATCGGGTTCACGCCGAGGCCGACCGACAGGGCTCCCTGCGGGTCGAAGTCGACGAGCAGCACCCGTCGTCCGTACTCCGCGAGCGCGGCGCCCAGGTTGATGGTCGACGTGGTCTTGCCGACGCCGCCCTTCTGGTTGCACATCGCGATGATCTTCGCGGGACCGTGATCGGTCAGCGGGCCCGGGATCGGGAAGTACGGCAGGGGCCGTCCGGTGGGGCCGATCCGCTCGCGGCGCTGACGGGCAGCGTCGGGTGCGAGGGTGGCCGCGTACTCCGGGTCGGGCTCGTACTCGGCGTCGGGGTCGTAGAAGTGCCCCTCGGGCACCTCGTCAAAGGCGGCGAAGTGGGTGGACTCTCGGCCCATCTCGTTGCCGGCCGTGGCAGTCACGTGTAGGCCGTCCGTCATCGTCATCGTATGGGCTGGCGTCATGGGCTGGTGCGTCGCGAAGGTCCGCACCGCGACGGAGCCGATCGGGGCTCCTGGCTCCGCACCCCCGGGAGTAAATGTCGACTCATTCACAAGTCGTCTTACCTCCTTGGATGTGACCAGGAACATTTATCGATAGGTCAGCGTGGCACCATGCCGACGGTTGGCGACTCTATGGCGTGTCACCGCTCCGCAGCAACACAATCCGCCGGACCCGGCCCGATGTGTCGGCAACCGAACACCCCTCTGTCAAGGGTGCGCAGGCATGGAACCGTACGTTTCAGGGGTGCGCGAAACGGTTAAAGAGTTACGTTCGAGGCGAGTTGACCAGCCATCGGGACGTGGCCGGACACACATCGGGCCGGACCTTGCTCGCCAAGGTCCGGCCCGGTGCGTGAGGTTGACGGAAGGCGTTGACCGACCGTTTCTCCTCTTGTCTGAAGCGACCGAAGGGTCAGCCGATGAGGGTGCTCAGCTCGACGTGGTCGAGACCGTGCGCCTCGGCGACCTCCTTGTAGACGACCTTGCCGTCGTGGGTGTTGAGGCCCTTGGCCAGCGCGGCGTCACGGCGCAGCGCCTCGACCCAGCCGTTGTTCGCCAGCGACACGATGTAGGGCATCGTGGCGTTGGTGAGGGCGTAGGTGGAGGTGTTCGGAACCGCGCCCGGCATGTTGGCGACGCAGTAGAAGACCGAGTTGTGGACCTGGAAGGTCGGCTCGGCGTGGGTGGTCGGGTGCGAGTCCTCGAAGCAGCCGCCCTGGTCGATGGCGATGTCGACAAGGACACTTCCGGGCTTCATCTTGGCGACGAGCTCGTTGGTGACCAGCTTCGGGGCCTTGGCGCCCGGGATGAGGACGGCACCGATGACGAGGTCGGCCTCGACGACGGCCTTCTCCAGCTCGAAGGCGTTGGAGACGATCGTCTTGACCTTCGTGCCGAAGATCTTGTCGGCCTCGCGCAGCTTGTTGATGTCGCGGTCGAGCAGGGTCACGTGGAAGCCCATGCCGACGGCGATCTGCACGGCGTTCCAGCCGGAGACGCCGCCGCCGATGACGACGCACTCGCCGGGGTGGGTGCCGGGGACGCCGCCGGGCAGGACGCCACGGCCGCCGACCGAGCGCATCAGGTGGTAGGCGCCGACCTGCGGGGCCAGGCGGCCCGCGACCTCGGACATCGGGGCGAGCAGCGGGAGCGCGCGGTTCGCGGTCTCGACCGTCTCGTAGGCGATGGCGGTGGTGCCGGACTCCAGGAGCGCGTCGGTGCACTCACGGGAGGCGGCGAGGTGCAGGTAGGTGAAGAGGGTCTGGTCCTTGCGGAGACGGTGGTACTCCTCCGCGATCGGCTCCTTGACCTTGAGCAGCAGGTCGGCGGTGGCCCAGACCTCGTCGGCGGTGGCGAGGATCTCGGCGCCGGCGCCGACGTACTCCTCGTCCGTGATCGAGGAGCCGACACCGGCGTTCTGCTCGACGAAGACCTGGTGGCCGTTGCGGACGAGCTCGTGGACACCAGCAGGGGTGATGGCCACGCGGAACTCGTTGTTCTTGACCTCGCGGGGGATGCCGACCTTCATCGTCGATCACGGTCCTTGAATCAGGGTGAATACGGGGGTGACTGCGGTATGGCCGCACCGGACGAAACCCGGCGAACCCATACATACCCGGATGCACTGCGGCGCACCGGCACAGACCGCGACCGAGCGCGGCCCACCCAGTCTAATGAAGGAGTTCCCGCTGTCTAGCCTTTCAAAGTACTAATCTTCGACAGAAGCACTACGGATTTCGTAGGTGAAACCTTCACTTCCAAGGAGCCTCTCCGCCGCCGACCTGTGCAGTCGCGCAGCCGCCGGATCGCCGAGCCGGTCCAGGGTGTCGGCGAGCCGGAGCTGGAGCGCCGCCTGGAGCCGTACGTCCTTGGCCCGCCGGGCCCACTCCACCGCCTCCTCGCAGCTGCGCAGGCACTCCTCGGGGCGGCCCGCGTACTCCTGGACCCGGGCGGCCTCGCTCAACGCCCGTGCGTAGCCCGGGAGATCGTCGAGCCTGCGGTAGCCGGAGGCGGCGGCGCGCCAGTTGCGCAGGGCCTCGCCGTAGCGGCCCGCGTAGGTGGACACCGCGCCGAGCCGGCCGTAGAGCCGGGCCTGGTCGACGCGCTCGTCACGGGCGAGACGCTGGGCCAGGGCCCTGCCATACCAGTCGCCCGCCCGGTGCCAGTCCCCCAGCTCCTGATAGGCGCCACCTACGGATTCCATTGCGCGACCCACCGCGTACGGGTCATTTGCTTCCCTGCCGGCCTCCAATGCCGACCGATATCGCAGCAATGCGTCCTGAGTGCGTCCGGTCCGCGCATCCAGGTCGGCCAGGTTGAGCAGCGCCGCGGCCCGCTCCCGATGCAGCCCGCGCCGCTCGGCGACGTCCAGCACGAGCCGGTGCAGCCCGTAGAGGTCGGGGGCCGCCGCCTCGGTGCCCCGGTGCGCGGCCAGCGCCCGGACCAGGGCGGCCATCAGCCGGCGGGCCAGGGTGTCGAGCTCCCCGTCGGCGACCGCGAGCCGGGCCGAGGCGAGCAGCACCGGCCGGCGGCTGTCCAGCCAGGCGGCGGCGGTGGCGGCGTTCGGGAAGCGCAGGGCGCGGGGCAGCCCCGCCAGCTTGCGGCGGGCCGGCGACCCCTCCGGTTCGGTGACCGCCCGGCCGGACTGGAGGAGCCGGACGGTCCGCTCCAGCATCCGGGCCCGGGCGAGCTGCACCTCGGCGGGCCGGTCGCACTCCTCCAGCTTCGCGCGGAGCAGCGGGACGAGGTGCGCGGGCAGCTCGTACTGCCCGTCCCCGCCCGGGATCTCCCGTACGAGTCCGAGCGCGGCGAAGTCGGCGAGGGTGGTGGCCGCCGCGGAGACCGAGCAGCCGGCCAGGGCGGAGGCGGTGTGGGCGTCGGCCCGGCCCAGCGGGGCGAGGCAGAGGTGTCGCAGTATCCGGGCGGCCGGCTGCGGCAGCGACTCGTGGACGAGGGTGAAGGCGCGGGTGACCGGGTCGCCGGTGAGGGCGCGCAGCCGCTTGGCGAGGTCGGCGACGGAGGACTTGGGCCGGGCGGCGAGCCAGCCGCCGGCCAGGACCAGCGCGCCGGGCAGTCCGCCGCACTCCTCGGCCAGGGTCTCGGCCGCCTGCGGGTCGACGGTGACGCGGACCGAGCCGGTGAAGCCGGTGAGCAGTTCGATGGCCGACTTGGCGTCGAGGCCGCCGAGGGTGCAGGGCCGGACGTCGGGGATGCCGGTGAGCGGGCCGCGGGCGACGCCGACGACCAGGCTATCGGGGTTGTCGGGGAGCAGCGGGTCGACCTGTTCGGCGTCGACGGCGTCGTCGAGGAGCAGCAGCGCCCGGCGGTCGGCGAAGGCCGCGCGGACCAGGGAGGCGAGCTCGTCCTCGGCGGCGCCGGGGGGCTCGGTCACGCCGAGCGCGGCGAGCAGTTCCTGGGCGGCCCGGCCGGTGGGGACGGGGTCGCCGCCCGGCTCGGTGAGCCGGACCCGGAAGACCCCGTCCGGGTAGTCGGCGGTTAGGCCCGCGACCAGTTCCTCGGCGAGTGCGGTGCGCCCGGAGCCGGGCTTGCCGGCGATCAGCAGGACCCGTGCGCGGGGCGCCTTGCGGCCGGTGAGGGTGTCGAGACCGGTGCGTTCGATGTCGGCGCGCAGGGACTTCAACTCCCGCTGGCGGCCGTAGAACCGCACGGCGCCGACCTCCCCCAGGCTTCGTCCGGGGGCACCCCCGACCGCCTGATCCGTCACGGGCCACGCTCCCGTCCACCTGCGCACGAGCCGATCCCGCGGGGGGCTCCGCACGGGCGCTTCCGAGCGTAGTTCAGGGCACGGCACGGACCCGGCGGAGCGCGGCGGACAAATCCCCCGATCGGATCACTGGATTGTCCGACCGGCTCCCCGGGCCGGTCCGCCCCGCGCCCGGCTCCCGGCGGCTACGCCTCGAACGGGCGGGCCGGCCAGGGGGCGTCGGCCGGCCGCAGCGCCTCGGGGCCGTCGCCCGCGAGCGCGGCCGTCAGCGAGAGCAGCCCCACCACCAGGCAGGTGTTGTGCAGCTCACCGGCGAGGACGCCGCGGACGAGCTCCGCGAGCGGCACCCGGGCCAGCTCCATGTCGGCCTCCTCGTCGGAGACCTCGTACCGCTCGCCCTCCGCCTCGGACAGGCCCCGCGCGAGGAAGATCCGCACGGCCTCGTCGGAGCCGCCGGGGCTGGGGTACACGTCGACGAGGACCCGCCAGTCCTCGGCCTTGACGTACGCCTCCTCGTACAGCTCGCGCTGCGCGGCGTGCAGCGGGTTCTCGCCGACCACGTCGAGCAGCCCGGCCGGGACCTCCCACAGCTTCTGCCGCACCGGGTGCCGGTACTGCTTGAGCACGAGGACGCGGCCCTGCTCGTCCAGGGCGACGACCGCGACGGACCCGGGGTGCACCTGGTAGTCGCGACGGGCGACCGAGCCGTCCGGCATGACCACGTCGTCCGTGCGGACACTCGTCTTGTTCCCCTTGAAGGGGGTGGTCGTGGCGACGACCCGCCACTCCTCCGGGGTGTCCCGCACCTGCATCAGCTGTCCTCCCACGTGAACCCATCCGACCGCATACGAAAACCGGGGTACGCGTCCCGGAAAGGGACCCGTACCCCGGCAACGTTAACGCCCGGCGGCTACTTGGCCTGCTGGCCCGTCTTGCGCTCGACGGCCGCCTTCACCAGGCCCGCGAAGAGCGGGTGCGGGCGGGTCGGGCGGGACTTGAGCTCCGGGTGCGCCTGGGTGGCGACCAGGTAGGGGTGGACGTCCTTCGGGTACTCGACGAACTCCACCAGCTTGTTGTCCGGGGAGGTGCCGGAGAAGACCAGACCGGCCTTCTTCTCCAGCTCCGCGCGGTACGCGTTGTTCACCTCGTAGCGGTGACGGTGACGCTCGTCCACGTACGGCTGGTCGTCGTAGGTCTCGCGGACGACGGAGCCCTCGGCCAGCTTGGCCGGGTAGAGGCCCAGGCGCATCGTGCCGCCCAGGTCGCCCGCGCCCTCGACGTACGCCAGCTGCTCCTCCATCGTCGAGACGACGGGGTGGGCGGTGGCCGGGTCGAACTCGGTGGAGTTGGCCTCGGGGATGTCGGCCAGGTTGCGCGCCGCCTCGATGACGATGCACTGGAGGCCGAGGCAGATGCCGAGCAGCGGCACCTTGTTCTCGCGGGCGTACTGGATCGCGCCGACCTTGCCGCTCACACCGCGGTCGCCGAAGCCGCCGGGGATGAGGATCGCGTCGCAGTCGCCGAGCTGCTTCTCGGCGCCGGCCTGGGTCTTGCAGTCGTCGGAGGTGACCCACTTGACCTTGACCCGGGCCTTGTTGGCGAAGCCGCCGGCCCGCATGGCCTCGGTGACCGAGAGGTAGGCGTCGGGCAGGTCGATGTACTTGCCGACGAGCGCGACGGTGACCTCGTGGTCGGGGTTGTGGACGCGGTCCAGGAGGTCCTCCCAGACGGTCCAGTCCACGTCGCGGAAGGGCAGGTCCAGCTTGCGGACGACGTAGGCGTCCAGGCCCTCGGAGTGCAGCACCTTCGGGATGTCGTAGATCGACTTGGCGTCGATCGCGGCGACCACGGCGGCCTCGTCGACGTCGCACATCAGCGAGATCTTGCGCTTGATGGCGGTCGGGACCTCGCGGTCGGCGCGCAGCACGATCGCGTCGGGCTGGATGCCGATGTTGCGCAGGGCGGCGACCGAGTGCTGGGTCGGCTTGGTCTTCAGCTCGCCGGAGGGGCCGATGTAGGGCAGCAGCGAGATGTGCACGACGAAGACGTTGTCGCGGCCGACCTCGTGGCGGACCTGGCGGACGGTCTCCAGGAAGGGCAGCGACTCGATGTCGCCGACCGTGCCGCCGACCTCGGTGATCACGACGTCCACGTCGTCCGTCGCCATGCGGCGGATGCGGGACTTGATCTCGTTGGTGATGTGCGGGATGACCTGCACGGTGTCGCCGAGGTACTCGCCGCGCCGCTCCTTGGCGATGACCTGCGAGTAGACCTGGCCGGTGGTGACGTTGGCCGAGCCGTCGAGGTCGACGTCGAGGAAGCGCTCGTAGTGGCCGATGTCCAGGTCGGTCTCGGCGCCGTCGTTGGTGACGAACACCTCGCCGTGCTGGAACGGGTTCATCGTGCCCGGGTCGACGTTGAGGTACGGGTCCAGCTTCTGCATCGTGACCCGCAGGCCGCGGGCCTTGAGGAGCGCACCCAGGCTGGAGGCCGTCAGGCCCTTGCCGAGCGAGGAGGCGACACCCCCGGTGACGAAGATGTGCTTGGTCGTCGTGGTGTTGGGCGGCATCGCCAAGAGGGGGCTCCCGTGGTCGCGTTTGGAGGTGCGTACCGGCGTCCCCTCCGGAAGAATCGGGGGGTGCCGTCGCTGCGGTTGCGGGGTCCTCGGCTGTCGCCGTTTCCCACCGGTCCACGGGGTACCAGGGTATCAGCGACATCGGGAGACCGCTTCCGGCCACACGGGGCAGTCGGGTGCACACGCACCGCGACACGCCGTCGGCCGGGCGGCTCGGCCCGGGAGCTGCGGCGTGGGCACGGCCGGGGCCTTGGCCGCGTCCATGGACGGGGTCAAGACCTGTTCACCCGAACGGAGCAGCGGCGTTGCAAGATCGGCGCCGTCGGTCACTAGGGTGCGTCGTATCCTGCTCGGACGCGCTGCCGAGCCGGACCGGCACGGCACCACCCCCGCCCTCCCCCGGACCAAGAGCTCGTCAACGATCCCCTGACCGCTGACCTGTAGGACGTCGCCATACCGGCGACGTGGCCGTTCGATCTGGAGTGGAGCACGTGGCCGGGCGCATCGAGGATTACGCACTCATCGGAGACATGCAGACCGCCGCCCTGGTCTGCCGGGACGGCAGTGTCGACTGGCTCTGCCTGCCCCGCTTCGACTCGCACGCCGTCTTCGCGGCACTGCTCGGCACCGAGGAGCACGGGTTCTGGCGGGTCGGCCCCGCAGTACCCGAGGGCTCCCCGGCGCCGCACGCGGACCGCCGGCGCTACGTCGGGGACTCGCTCGTCCTGGAGTCCGAGTGGGACACCCCGCGCGGCACGGTCCGGGTGACCGATTTCATGCCCCCGCGCGACGGGGCCCCGCAGCTGATCCGGATCGTCGAGGGGGTCAGCGGCCGGGTGCCGATGCGCTCCTCGCTGCGGATGCGCTTCAGCTACGGCCGGGTGGTGCCCTGGGTGCACAAGGTCGGCGACCGCACGGTGGCCGTGGCCGGACCCGACTCCGTGTGGCTGGACACCGACGCCGAGACCCACGGCAAGGACCTCACCACCTACTCCGAGTTCACCGTCACCCCCGGCGACCGGATCACCTTCACCCTCTCCTGGCAGCCCTCCCACAAGCAGCCGCCGCCGCTGCCGGACCCGGAGGGCTCGCTCACCGCGACCGCCGAGTTCTGGCGCGAGTGGGTCGAGCACTGCACGTACCACGGTCCCTACCGGGAGGCCGTGGTCCGCTCCCTGATCACCCTGAAGGCGCTCACCTACGCGCCGACCGGCGGGATCGTGGCCGCGCCGACCACCTCCCTGCCGGAGGAGATCGGCGGCGTACGGAACTGGGACTATCGCTACACCTGGCTGCGGGACGCGGCGATCACCCTCTCCTCGATGCTGCGCACCGGCTACCGCGAGGAGGCCCGCGCCTGGCGGGACTGGCTGCTGCGGGCCGTCGCCGGCGACCCCGAAAACCTCCAGATCATGTACGGCATCGCCGGCGAGCGGGAGCTCGGCGAGGCGGAGCTGGACTGGCTGCCGGGGTACGAGAACTCCGGCCCGGTCCGGGTCGGCAACGGGGCGGCCAACCAGCTCCAGCTCGACGTGTACGGCGAGGTCACCGAGGCCCTGCACCTGGCGCACATGACCGGCCTGTCCCGCAACGACTACGCCTCGCTGCTCCAGCTGAAGCTGATCCACTACCTGGAGACCCACTGGGACCAGCCCGACGAGGGCATCTGGGAGGTGCGCGGCCCGCGCCGGCACTTCGTGCACTCCAAGGTGATGGCCTGGGTGGCGGTGGACCGCACGATCAAGCTGATCGAGTCCGGTGACGCCGACGGCCCGCTTGAGCGCTGGCGCGTGCTGCGCGACGACATCCACCGGGACGTCTGCGAGAAGGGCTACGACAAGGAACGCAACACGTTCACGCAGTCCTACGGCTCCAAGGAGCTGGACGCCTCGCTGCTGCTGATCCCGCAGATGGGCTTCCTGCCGCCGGACGACAAGCGGGTGATCGGCACGATCGAGGCGATCCAGCGGGAGCTGTCCACCGAGGACGGCTTCGTGCTGCGCTACCCGACCGCCGGCGACGAGGCGGGCGTGGACGGCCTGGAGGGCGACGAGGGCGCGTTCCTCGCCTGTTCGTTCTGGCTCGCCGACGACCTGGCGATGATCGGCCGGGTCGACGAGGCCCGCAGGCTCTTCGAGAAGCTGCTCTCGCTCCGCAACGACCTGGGACTCCTCGCCGAGGAGTGGGACCCCCGGCTCCAGCGGCAGGTGGGCAACTTCCCGCAGGCCTTCAGCCACGTCCCGCTGATCGACACGGCGCTGCGCCTCACGGCCTCGGGCGCGTACGGGGGCTGAGCTCGCCGACACGCGGGGGACGGGCCGCCGCCCTACGATTGAGGTGTCCTGTCCCCCCGTACGAAAGGGGGGCACCTCTCATGGCTCCCCACACCACCACCGTTCCGGACAGCGCCCTCGCGGGCCTGCGCGAGGATCTCGCGGGCGAGGTGTTCACCCCGGGCGATCCCGGCTACGACGAGGCCAGGGTCGTCTTCAACGCGATGATCGACCGGAGTCCCGCCGTGATCGCCCAGTGCGAGACCCCGGAGGACGTCGCCAACGCGGTGCTGTTCGGCCGTGCGACGGGACTGCCGATCGCGGTGCGCGGCGGCGGCCACAGCGTCGCCGGTTCGGCCCTCAACGACGGCGGGCTCGTGGTGGACCTGCGGCGGATGCACGCGGTGGTGGCCGACCCGGAGCACATGACGGCCCGGGTGGCGGGCGGCGCCACGATGAGCCATCTGGACCGCGCCTGCCAACCGTTCCACGTGGCCGTGACCGGCGGGCGGGCGTCCACGACCGGCGTCGGCGGGTTCACGCTGGGCGGCGGGTCGGGCTGGCTGGAGCGGAAGTTCGGTCTTGCCTGCGACAACCTGCTGGCGGCGGAGCTGATCACGGCCGAGGGCAAGCACGTCCACACGGACGCCGAGGAGAACCCGGAGCTGTTCTGGGCGCTGCACGGCGGCGGCGGGAACTTCGGCGTGGTGACCTCGATGACGCTGCGGGTGCACCCGCTGCCGGAGTTCGGCTTCGTGATGCTGCTCTTCCCGAGCGAGGCGGGGCCCGAGGTGATCCGGGCGTACCGGGACGTGCTGGCCGACGCGCCGGACGAGGCGGGCGGCGGCGGTATCTATCTCAACGCGCCCCCCGAGCCGTTCATCCCGGAGGAGCTCCAGGGCACGCTGCTGGCCGGGGCCCTGGTGACGTACGCCGGGCCGGTGGCGGAGGCGCGGGAGCTCGCGGCGCCGCTGTACGCGCTGAAGCCTTCGGTGGAGCTGCTCATGGACATGCCGTACGCCGACTTCCAGTGCATGCTCGACGACCCGCCGGGGATGCGGAACTACTGGTCGGCCGAGTATCTGACCGGCTTCCCCGACGAGGCCGTCGACGCCTTCTGCGCCCGGGCGGACGACATGATCGTGCCGTCCGGGATGCAGCATGTGCTGTTCCCGCTGGGCGGGCGGGTGGCCGCGGGACCGGCGGACCACCCGATCCCGTGGCGCGGCGCGAAGTGGGCGGTGCATCCCTTCGCGGTGTGGGAGGACCCGGCCGACGACGACCGGGCCGTCCAGTGGGTGCGGGACGTGCGGGCCGACGCGCGGCCGTGGTCGACGGGAGCCGTCTACCTCAACTTCACCGGCGACGAGGGCCGGGAGCGGGTGGTCGAGGGCTTCGGCGCCGACAACTACCGGCGCCTGGCCCGGGTCAAGGCCGCCTACGACCCCGACAACGTCTTCCGCTTCAACCACAACATCGCGCCGGCCGCCTGACCGCTCATCGCAGCGCGGCGATCACCTCGTTCGCGGCCCGCTCGCCCTCGGTGGCGCCGCCCTCCATGAAGCCCTGGAAGTCGTACGAGCAGTGCTCGCCGCCGATGTGGATCCGGCCCTGGGCGACGCCCTCGTAGCCCGCGTACCGGTGGAGGTAGCCGACCGGCCAGTAGGAGTACGCGCCGAGGGAGTACGGGTTGCGGTGCCAGGCGGAGAGCTGGGCGCGGCCCGTGTACGCCTTGGAGGTGCCGGGGAAGAAGGCGTCGATGTCCCGCAGGTAGCGGGTGACGAGGCCGCGTACGTACGGGTCGGTCTCGGTGGCGAAGGGCGTGGCCGGGGTGAGCGAGTGGGCCAGGCTGCCGCCGCCGTACTGGAGGAGGATGCCGCCGGTGCCGCCCTGGATCTTGGTGGTGTCCCAGGTCTGCTGGACCTCGTTGTCGGTGAAGCAGTCGCCGGCCGAGACCCCGGGCCAAGGGCCGGTGCCGCGCCAGGGGCGGGTGCCGAACTGCATGTTGAGCTTGGTGCAGTAGCCCATCCGGGCGTCCCGCAGCAGATTGGTCATCAGCGGGTCGAAGCCGGCCCTGCTGACGTCGAGCCGCTGGAGGATCGGCAGCGGGACGCACAGGATGGTGTGGTCGGCGGTGACGGTCCGGGTGGCGCCCGCCTCGGTGAAGGTGAGCGTCTGGGTGCCGTCGGCGTTGGCGCGTACGGCGTCGAGCGACCAGCCCATCCGCAGGGTGCCGGGGTTCAGGGCCCCGGCGACGGCGTTGGGGAGCCGGTCGTTGCCGCCGACGATGTGGTAGCGCTCGTTGGACAGGCCCCACACGTTGAAGTTGCCGGGATTGGTCTGGTAGCCCATGAGCAGGACCAGGGCGAGCGCGGACTGGTCGGTGGTGTCGGCGCCGTACTCGACGTTGTAGGCGACGTCGAGGAAGCGGCCCAGCGGTGAGGTGTGGCCGCCGGGGACGCGGCTCTCGATCCACTCGTACAGCGACATGTCGTCCAGTGCCGTGCCGGTGGGCGTGGTCTGGTTCCAGCGCACCTCGCCGGAGTCGGACAGGTCGCGGCGGAGCTGCTGGTAGACGGCGTTGAAGTCGATGTCGGCCTGGTCGCGGGGGTAGTAGGCGCCGTTGAACCAGAGGATCTCCTCGGCCCCGTTGGGTCCGCCGCCGAGGAAGTCCTCGGTGGCCAGGCCGAAGCGGCGGCAGAGCTCCAGGATCTTCTTGTGGCTGGTGTCGACGAGCTCGCCGCCGATCTCGGAGGTCTGCCCGTACGCCCAGTGCGCGCGCTGGGTCCACATCCGGCCGCCGACGCGGTCGGGGTTGGCCTCGTAGAGGACGGGGCTCAGGCCCGCGTCCTGGAGGGTGAGGGCCGCGGTGAGTCCGGCGATGCCGGCGCCGACGACCGCCACGCGTGCGCCGTCCTTGACCGGCGGGTTGGGCGTGGTGGCCGTGGCCGCCGCGGCGGGCAGGGCCGTACCGGCGGAGACGGCGACTCCGGCGGCCGCCGCGTACTTCAGCAGGGTGCGTCTGCCGGGTCCGTCGGCTCTCAGGCCGCGCAGTTCGTCGACGGGGAGTCCGAGCCGCCGGGCCTCGGCGTGTTCGGCGGCGAGTTTCTTCAGGAGGTGCATCGGGTTGGTGCGTGCCATGGAGCGCTCCTGGTGATCGTCTTCGGGAGGAAGGGAGGGATCAGCTCTGCGGTACGGCGGTGGGGACGGCTTCCGTGCTGTCGTCGGCGCGCTCGGCGGCGTCCTCCAGGACGATCCGGCCGATGATCTCGTAGCGCTCCGGGCGCCGGGCCTTGAGGTAGAAACCGAGGCCGAGGCCGCCGAAGAAGACGAGGCCGACGATCCAGGGGATGGCCTTGAAGAAGAGGGAGTCGGCGGCGAGCCCGGCCGCGGTCTGCATGTTCATCACGAGCAGGACGACGACGGCGATCATGCCGATGCCGCCGAGGAGGGGCGCCGTCAGCGTCTTGAACCAGTGCCGGTCCTCGGGGTGGTTCTTGCGGAAGTAGCCGATGACGGCGAAGGAGCACAGGGTCTGCACGATGAGGATCGCCATCGTGCCGAGGATCGCGAGCAGCGTGTACAGATGGATGTACGGGTCCTGGCCGGTGAGCCAGAAGGCCGCGACGAGGACCACGGCGATCACGCTCTGCACGAAGGAGGCGATGTACGGCGAGCCGTGCCGGGCGTGGGTGCGGCCCAGCGCCGGGTGGAGGAAGCCCTCGCGGCCGATGGCGTAGAGATAGCGGGAGGCGCACTGGTGGAAGGCCATGCCGCAGGCGAAGGAGCCGGTGAGCAGCAGCCACTGGAAGGCGTCGACGGCCCAGGCACCGATGAAGGACTGGGTGGGCGCGAAGAACAGGTCGAGGGGGCTGGCGGAGGCGGACAGCTTGACCGAACCGGCCAGGCCGTTGCCGGCGATCGTCATCCAGGAGACGTAGATGTAGAAGAGGCCGACGCCGACGACGGAGATCAGCGTCGCCTTCGGGATCACCCGCTTGGGGTCGCGGGACTCCTCCCCGTACATCGCGGTCGACTCGAAGCCCACCCAGGACCAGAAGGCGAAGAAGAGGCCGAGCCCGGCGGAGGCGCCGGTGAAGGCGTTCTTCGGGTTGACCGGCTCGAACGGGATGCCGTCCGGGCCGCCGCCCGCGATCAGCACGGCCGTGGCGACCGCGAACAGCACCGCGATCTCGGCCACCAGCATCACGCCGAGCGCCTTGGCGGTGAGGTTGATGTCGAAGTACGACAGGACGGCGGTGATCGCGAGCATCACCGCCGCGTACCCGACCCACGGCAGGTCCACGCCGAGCTGGTCGGCCACGGTCGTCTTGGCGAAATAGGCGAAGACGCCGACGATCGAGGCCTCGAAGACGATGTACGCGAGGACGGCGAGCATGCCGGAGGCCATGCCGGCGATCCGGCCGAGGCCGTGCGAGATGAAGCCGTAGAAGGCGCCGGCCGCGGTGATCCGCTTCGCCATGGCGACATAGCCGACCGAGAAGACGGTCAGGACGACGGTCGCGAAGAGATAGCCGGCCGGGGCGCCGACGCCGTTGCCGAAGCCGACGGCGATCGGGAGGTTGCCGGTCATCGCCGTGATCGGGGCCGCCGTGGCGACCGCCATGAAGACGACTCCGACGAGGCCGACCGAGTTGGCCTTGAGCCGGTGGACCTCTGGGGTGGGGTTTTCTGCCATGGCGCGAGAGCATCCTCCGGAGTGACCTAGGCCACAATCGACATGCGGTCGCACAATTCCCGCCATGGGGCGACGAGTTGTCGCCCTGGTGGACGCAGTGTCGGGTCCGGTAACACCCCGGTGATGTTCCCGGAACCCGGACGCGGGTAGCGTCCGGCCCCATGGACAATCAGGGCGGGATCACCGTGCAGCGGGCACTCGAACTTCCGGGTCTGCGGAGCGGGCTCCCGGAGGTCGTCGCGGGCGCCGACCGGCTGCACCGCACCGTGCGCTGGGTGCACGCCGGCGAGGTGCCGAACATCGCCTCGCTGCTCAAGGGCGGTGAGCTCCTGCTCACCACGGGCCTGGGCCTGGGCACCCGCCCGGCCGAACAGCGGGCCTTCGTGCGGCGGCTCGCCGAGCGGGGCATCGCCGCGCTCGTGGTCGAGCTGGGCCCGCGCTTCGCCCGGCTCCCGGCGACGATAGTGGAGACGGCCCGGACCACCGGCCTGCCCCTCGTCCAGCTGCACCGCGAGGTCCCCTTCGTCGCCGTGACGGAGGAGATCCACACCGAGATCGTCAACGGGCACTACGCGCTCCAGCGGCAGGCCGAGGAGATCCACCGCCAGTGCACCGAGGCGCTGCTCGGCGGCGGCGGAGTGCCGCAGGTGCTGCGCATCCTCGCCGACTTCGCCCTCAACCCGGTCTTCCTGGAGACCGCCGACGGACAGCTCCTGTACGCGGCGGGCACCGAGTCCGGGCCCGCCGACCCGCTCCAGGTCTGGGACGGGCTGCGCGGCCAGCGGGCCGCCCGGGAGTCCGGCCCGCCGGTCGGCTCCGTCCTGGTCGACGTGCCCGGCGGCGGCCCCGGCTCGGGCAGCGTCCGGGCCCGCCTGGTCCTCCTGGCCGTCTCCTCCCCGCTCTCCCCCGTGCACCGGATGGCCGCCGAGCGGGCGGCCGGGCTGCTCGCGGTCGTCCTGATGCAGGCCCGTCAGGAGGAGGAGCTGGCGGCGCGCGGCCGAGGCGACTTCCTGACCGACCTGGCGGAAGGCCGCATCTCGGCGGACGACGCCCCGGCGCAGGCCCGCGTCCTGGGCTTCAGACCCGGCGAGGGCCCCCTGCTCCCCGTCGTCATGCGACTGGCCTCCGAACTCTCCGCCTCCGGCAACTGGGCGCTGCTCGCCCGGGCCGTCCTGGAGGAGCTCTCCTCCGTCGGCGTCCCCGTCCTCCTGGGCGTCCGCCCGGTGGAGGGCCGGGTGCCGCTCCTCCTCGGCCTGCGCTCGGAGTCGGAGCGCACCGCCGTCGCGGACCGGGTCGCGGCGGCGTTGCGGGCGGGGGTGGAGCGGGCCGGTCTGGTGGGGGCGCCCCCGGGCGGAGCCTGGGGGAGGTCGGGCGTCCACCCGCCGGTCGTCGTGGTCGGCGTCGCGGGCGGCTGGGCGGCGGCGTCAGCGGGCCTGCGCCACGCCGCGGAGACGGCTACCGCCGCGCAAGGCCTCTCGGAACTCCCCTGGTACGACGCCCGCCGCCTGGACACGGACCTCCTCCTGTGGCGCCTCCGTGACCACCCCGACCTGGCGGCCTTCGTGGACCGCGCGATCGGCCCCCTCCGCGACCACGACCGCACCTCCCGCCCCCCGCTCCTCCCCACCCTGGAGACCTACCTGGCCCACGCGGGCCGCAAGGCGGAAACCGCCCGCGAACTCCACCTCAACCGCCAGACCCTCTACAACCGCCTGGCCCGAATCTCCGAACTCCTCGGCACAGACCTGGACGACCCCCAAACAGTCCTGGCCCTCTCTTTGGCCCTACGAGCCCGCCGCCACACGACGTAACCCCGACCACCCCACACCCCGAGGCCGCGAGCCACCGTTACGACTGGCCGCGCCCCCCGTTGCGGGCCCCGCCCCGCCGTTGTGGGCAATCGTTCCGCAGGGCGGAACGGGTGGGCACAACGGAACGGCGCCCCCTGCCGGGCCTAGGCTTCCGCGCCTGTACCCCCGCCCCCTGTGCGCCGCACTGGTGGGTGCGGGCCAAGGCACTGGGAGCGGAAGCGCCGCTAGAGGGCGCCGTCCCGTGTGCCCACCCGTCCCGCCCCAGCGGGACGATTGCCCACACGGGCGGGGCGGGGCGGGGTGGGCAAGGCGGGACGCGTGCCCACACGCGGGGTGGACGAGGCGGGACGCGGGCCCCCCGGGGCGGGCGGCAGGCACGCCGGGCACACGCAGGGCGGGCGGCGGCGGGCACGGTCGGGGCACCACAGAGCGGGCAGCAGGCGCGGCAGGCGCACCACAGAGCGGGCAGCAGGCGCGGCAAGCGGGGCAGCGGGCGCAGCAGGCACACCGCCAGGCGGCGCCGCCCGGGCGGAGCGCAGGCCTACCGAGGCAGCCAACGGCAGCCGCCTCGCGTCACCGCCCCGACAGCTCGTCGTACACGCTCAAAACGTGCGCAATCGTCTCATCCTCCGTAGGCCAGCCCCCCGCCTGCACCCTCCCCGCCGCCGCCAGATCCATCCTCCGCTCGACATCGTCGAGCAACGCCCCAACGACAGAAGCCAACCCCTCCGCATCCCCATACCGCACCAACTCCGCCGCATCCCCCACAAGCTCCGGCACCCCACCCACCGCAGTAGCCACCAGCGGCACACCCAGCCGCAGAGCCTCCTGCGCCAGCAGGGAACGGGCCTCCCAGCGGGACGGCAGGACGGCGACGTCCGCGGCGGCGAGCAGCTCCGCCACATCCTCCCGCCGCCCGATGAGCCGCACCGCCAGCTGCTCCGCCTCGATCCGCCGCTGGAGCGCCCCCCGCTCCGGCCCCTCCCCCGCGATCACCAGAAGCGGCTGCGGATCCAGCTCCCGCCACACCCGCGCCGCGTCGAGCAGCATCCCGTACCCCCGCCCCGGCTGAAGCGCCCCCACCGCCATGATCAACGGCCGGTCCACGGCCCCGAGTTCGGCCCGCGCCTTGCCGTCGTGCAGACAGACGGGCGCCCGCGAGGCCGGTACGGTCACGGGCGCGAGCCGCGCGTCCCGGGCACCCCGCCGCCGCGCCCGGTCGACCAGCTCCGAGGAGGTGGCGAGCACAACGGCCGCGGCCCGCACGGTCCTTCGCTCAAGCAGGCGGACGAGCCCGGCCCGCGCACCCGCCACCTGGCTCCGCGTGTGCCAGGTCGTCACCAGCGGCATCCGCGGCCCACCGCCCGACAACGCGAGCGCCGCCCGCACGGAGGCGTCGAGACCGTGCGCGTGCACGACGTCCGCGCCGATGGAGAGGTTGCGGAGCGCGGCGACCGCCGCCGGCCCGCCATGGCGCGGGGTCGCCACGAAGTGCGCGCCGGCGCCCACGAAGTCGTAGGCGTGGTCGAGTTCGGGCGGGGCGCACACGGTCACCCGCACGCCCCTGGCCACGAGCCCCGCGGCAAGTGATCTGACGTGCGCGCTGCTTCCCGCGCTGCCGCCGCCGAGCACTTGGACCGTACGGAGCTGTGTCACGCGCCCAAGGATGCCAGTCCGTACGCACGTTCCGGCACCGAAGTGACGTCGTGCCCGTGTCTGGCGCCTCAACTTACCGACGGGGATCACCCACACGGGTGATATCTCACCGCCACCACGACGAGCCCGGCCGCATGGGCGGCAAGCCCGAGCCGCCCGTTCCCCGCGACGATCGCCGCACCGACGGCCGCGCCCAGGGCGTACGCGCCGGTGCCACCGAGCATGGTCTCCTCCGCGAGGTCGTCACCGAGAACGGCGGCCACTGCACCCATGGGCGCGGCGGCCCGCGCCCCCCGCAACAGCCCCGGCGCGCCGAGCCCGAGCACGACAAGCCCGGCCCGCCCCGGCCGTACGTCCGCCAGGTCGACGAGATGGGCGGTCCCGGCGATGACCGTCGCGGCGAGCACCTTGTCAAGCGGCCGCTCCTTGAGCAGCACCCCGGCCACCAGCGACGCGGCACCGATCCCGAACAGCCTGACGGCCCCGGCGGTCACCTCCCCCTTCCGCAACGCCCCCAGATGCGCCCGGAACCCACGCCGCCCGTCCCCCCGCACGTCGCCGTACGCCCCACACGCCCCAGCCACGAGCACGGCGAAAGCGGCGGGCCCCCCACCGACCCCCGCGGCGGCACCCAGCGCGGCAGCGGGCCCGGCGTACAACGGGACACTCCGCCCGGCATGATTGCCCCGCTCCCACCGGGGATCCCGAAGCCGCCGCAGCCCCTCGTACACCCCCCGGGACACCCCGGCGGCCACGGCGAACGAAGCGACCCTGCCACCTGTCCTGATCATGCGGCTCAGCCTAATGCCGTGTCAGTGGCGGCTGACAGGCTGTCACCGCACGACGCGACCGCAGGGAGGGGACATGGCGAAGAAGCCGCGGCAGCAGGCCCACAGGGGTCCGAGGAAGGCTCCCAAGGGGGTGGCCATCTACCACGACATGAAGGTGTACGAGAACTTCGAGCGCTGCGCCCATCGCCTCTTCGAGATGGTGCGGTGGGCCCAGGAAGAGTCTCCGGGGGCGCCGCGCAGGCTGTATCTCGACATCCAGGGCCACCGAAACTCGGCCGGGGGCTACGACCGCGACGCCATCGAACTGATGCACGACTTCGGCATAGGGCATCTCCTGCGGTTCCTGACCGAACTCAGTACGCCGCTCCTCCGGGTCCGGAACGACCACCAGTGCGACGACCTGCCGGACTTCCTCGTGATCACCTATCCGGACGACGGCAGCGACTACGGCTACGACGCGGCAAAGCTGTCCCTGAAACCGCGCGAGAAGCAAGCGGAGGAGCGGAGGTCCAAGCCGACGCTCAAGGCCATCACCGAGTACCTCGGGCTCACCGAGCCGGCCTGCCTGATCTGCTGGAAGCAGCCGGTCGAGCGCTGCCACGTGGTCGCCGACAAGCTGGGCGGCTCCAACGACGTACGGAACTTCGCCCTGCTCTGCTCCGCCCACCACGCCGAGGCCCCCGACGTCGCCGACGCCGAGAGCTTCTGGGCCTGGGTCGACTACGCCGAGCTGCGGGACAGCCCCGACAAGTGGCTGAACGCCCCGGCGGAGCTCCAGGAGCAGCTGAGAAAGGAAGGGGTCCGGGTCGGCACGCCGCGCAGGGAGCCGCAGTCCTTCTTCTCGGCCGTCAAGCGTGAGCTGAAGGCGCTGTACGGCTGGACGGACGCGCACTTCACGTCGGCGGTCTGGGAGGAGCTCATGGAGGAGTTCCACACGGTGCTCGACTCCGCGACGGGCAGGCACTTCTCCATCGAGAAGAAGGTCTCGACCTACGCCTGGGCCTACGACGTGGCGCGCCGCCGCGTGGCCGGGGAGACCGGCCCCGGCCAGGGCACGGTGACGCACCTGTCGCCCCCGGACCACGGACAGGGGCCGGACCAGGAGGCCCCTGTCCCGTGAGCCGGCGTCAGCCGTCCGCCCGCGCCGTGGCAAGAAGCTCCTCGGCGTGCGCCCGGGCCGTCTCGGAGTCCTCCTGGCCCGCGAGCATCCGGGACAGTTCCCGCACCCGGTCCTCGCCCTCCAGGACGGTGACGCCGGAGCGGGTGACGGTGCCGTCGTTGGTCTTCTCCACGAGCAGCTGGCGGTCCGCGAAGGCCGCCACCTGGGGCAGGTGGGTGACGACCACGACCTGCGCGGTCCTCGCCAGCTTGGCGAGCCGGCGCCCGATCTCGACGGCCGCCTTGCCGCCGACGCCCGCGTCGACCTCGTCGAAGAGATACGTCGGCACCGGGTCCGTACCCGCGAAGACGACCTCCACCGCGAGCATCACCCGGGACAGCTCACCGCCGGACGCGCCCTTGGCGATCGGCCGCGGCGGGGCGCCCGGGTGCGGGGCCAGCAGCAGCTCGACCTCGTCGGCGCCGGACGGCGTGTACGCGACCCGGCGCCCGCCGACCTCGACGCCGTCGGGGTCCTCGGTCTGCCCGATCGCGAAGGACACCCGCGCGTGCGGCATCGCCAGCGAGGCGAGCTCGGCGGTGACGGCGTCGGCGAAGCGGGCCGCGGCCTCCGTACGGGCGTCGGTGAGCCGCTGCGCGAGCACCGAGAGCTCGTCGCGCAGCCGGTCCCGCTCCCCGGTCAGCTCGCCGACCCGGTCGTCGTCGCCGTCCAGCTCGGTGAGCCGGGCGGCGCTCTCCTCGGCCCAGGCGAGCACGGCCGCGATGTCCGCCCCGTACTTCCGGGTGAGCTGTGTGAGCGCGGCGCGCCGCTCCTCGACGGCGGCGAGCCGCAGCGGGTCGGCGTCCAGGTCGTCGGCGTATCCGGCGAGTTCGCCCGCGACGTCGGAGAGCAGGATGGAGATCTCGCCCATCCGGTCGGCGAGCGCGGCGAGCGCCGGGTCGTGCGCCCGTACGGCCTCCAGGGCCCGGCCCGCGCCCGCGACGAGCATCGTGGCGTCGACGGCCTCGGGGTCCTCCGGCTGGCCCGCGAGCGCGGCGTGCGCCAGGGCGGCGGCGGAGGCCAGGGACTCGGCGTGCCCGAGCCGCTCCGCCTCGGCGGCCAGCTCGACGTCCTCGCCCGGCAGCGGCTCCACGGCCTCGATCTCACCGAGCCCGAAGCGCAGCAGATCGGCCTCCTGGGCCCGCTCCCGGGCCCGGGTGGTGATCTCCTCCAGCTCGGCGGTGACGGCCCGCAGCCGCTTGTACGCCTCGGCGTACGCGCCGAGCGGCACGGCGACGGCGTCGCCCGCGTACCGGTCCAGGGCGCCGCGCTGCCGGGCCGGCTTGAGCAGGCCCTGCTGGTCGGTCTGGCCGTGCACGGCCACCAGCTCGTCGGCGAGCTCGGCGAGCAGCCCCACGGGCACGGAACGCCCGCCCAGGTGCGCCCGTGAGCGTCCCTCGGCCGAGACGGTACGGCTGACCAGCAGCGCACCCTCGTCGAGCTCGGCGCCCGCCTCCTGGGCACGCGCGGCGACCGCGGCGCCCGGGGGCAGCGCGATGCGCCCCTCGACGACGGCGGCGCCCGCCCCGATCCGTACCAGGGCCGGGTCGGCGCGCCCGCCGAGCAGCAGCCCGAGGCTGGTCACGACCATCGTCTTGCCCGCACCGGTCTCACCGGTCACCGCGGTGAACCCGGGCGACAGCTCGACCACCGCGTCGTCGATGACTCCGAGCGACCGTATCCGCATCTCCTCCAGCACGCCCCAGACCATACGAGGTTTTCCCCGCCCGGTGCCACGCAGCCCCGCTCCGGCGGCGATTTCCGCTGGTCCACGAGGTGGCCGCGTGCCGTTCCCGGTGTCGGCTCGTTGACCCGTACGGCTCCCCGCGCACGCGGGGGTGGTCCCGTCTTGTCCGTGTCGGACGAGATACGGACGCGGTGCTCCCCACCCGTGTGGGGATGGCCACACCCGGTGCCGGGCCGAACGGGCCCGGCAGGGCGTGCGGCGTCCCGCTCCTAGTGCGGCGCCCCGCGCCACCCCGACACCGGCAGGGCGAACTTCGCCACCAGCCGGTCCGTGAAGGAGGCGTGGTGCAGGCGGGCGAGGCGGACCGGGACGGCGCCGCGGCGGACCTCGACGCGGGCGCCCGCCGGGAGCTCCACCGTCCGCCGCCCGTCGCACCACAGGACGCCGTGCGGGGTGTGCGGCTCGACCTCGACGGCGAGCACCGAGTCGGGCGTGGTGACCAGCGGCTTGGCGAACAGGGCGTGCGCCCCGATCGGCACCATCAGCAGCGCCTCGACCTCGGGCCAGATCACCGGGCCGCCGGCCGAGAAGGCGTACGCCGTCGAGCCGGTCGGCGTCGCGCAGATGACGCCGTCGCAGCCGAAGCCGGTCACCGGCCGCCCGTCGATGGCGAGCACGACCTCCAGCATCCGCTCCGGGGACACCTTCTGCACGGCCGCCTCGTTGAGCGCCCAGTCCCGGTGCAGGACGTCGCCGTTCTGGTAGACGGTGACGTCGAGGGTCATCCGCTCCTCGACCTCGTACGCCTTGGTCACGACCCGGTCGACGACCTTGTCGAGGTCGTCCCGCTCGGCCTCGGCGAGGAAGCCGACCCGGCCGAGGTTGACGCCGAGCATCGGCACCCCGGAGGCGCGGGAGAACTCCGAGCCGCGCAGCAGCGTGCCGTCGCCGCCGAGGACGACGAGCAGCTCACAGCCGTCGAGCGCGTCGGAGCAGGCCTCCGGCACCTTCTCGACGGACGGCGGCAGCGGCAGGTCCGCCGCCTCCGCCTCCAGGACGCGCACCCCGATGCCGCTGCGGAGCAGCCCGAGGACGACGAGTTCGGCGCTGCGCACCGCGGCCGGCCGGCCGGTGTGCGCGAGCAGGAAGACGGTACGGGTGGAGTCGGTAGAGGTACGCGAACCAGTGCTCAACGAGGTCCTTCCGCCACGGCGCGGTCGACGTCCGCCGGATCGAGCGCGGGCGCCCCGGCCCGCAGCCACAGAAAGTACTCGACGTTGCCGGAGGGCCCGGGCAGCGGGCTCGCCGTCACGCCGAGGACACCGAGCCCGAGCTCGGCCGCCCGCCGGGCCACGTTCTTCACGGCGTCGGCGCGCAGTTCGGCGCTGCGGACGACCCCGCCGGTGCCGAGCCGTTCCTTGCCCACCTCGAACTGCGGCTTGACCATCATGACGAGGTCGGCGCCGGGCGCGGTGCAGGCGGCGAGGGCGGGCAGCACGAGGCCGAGCGGGATGAAGGACAGGTCGCCGACGACGAGGTCGACGGGGACGCCGTCGAGGGCGTCGAGGGTCAGCTCGCGCACGTTGGTGCGGTCCTTGACGGTGACGCGCTCGTCGCTCTGCAGCGACCAGGCGAGCTGCCCGTAGCCGACGTCGACGGCGACGACATGGGCGGCGCCGGCGCGCAGCAGCACGTCGGTGAAGCCGCCGGTCGAGGCGCCCGCGTCGAGCGCGCGCCGGCCCTCGACCTTCAGGCCCTGCGGCACGAAGGCGGCGAAGGCGCCGGCCAGCTTGTGGCCGCCGCGCGAGACGTAGTCGGGGTCGGCGTCGTCCTGGGCGACGACGATGGCCGCGGCGGTCTCCACCTGGGTGGCGGGCTTGGTGGCGACGGTCTTGCCGACGGTCACCCGGCCCGCGGTGATCAGCTGGCTGGCGTGCTCGCGCGACCGCGCCAGCTTGCGTCGTACCAGCTCGGCGTCGAGACGGCGGCGGACCGGTCCTGCCACGTTCGGTTCAGCTCCTGTTGTCGTACGGACGGGGGGCGGGGCGCTCGTCGAGCGAGGTCAGCTCGGCGCGCAGCCCACGGTGTACATCCTCGTACACGTCGAGGTGTCCGTCGGCCGTGAGGTGGTCGGCGTCGCCGAGCCGGTCGAGGAGCACGTCGACGGCGGGCCGCCCGGTGGGGGTCCGCACGACCCCGAGCGGGGCGGGCCCGACGGCCTCGTAGGGGTCCGCCGCCACGTCCGCCGCCATGCCAGCCGCCACGTCAGCCGCCGGGTCCTCCGGGAGGCCCGTCGGGAGGCCCGTCGGGAGGCCCGTCGGGAGGCCCGCCAGGAGGTCCTCCCCGGGCCCTTCGGGACCGGCGGGGCCGTCGGGGGCCGGATGCGCGTCACTCATGCCCCGACGCTATCGCGAAGCGCTGCGGTACCGTCGACGGCGATGGCGACGATCACGGAGTGCCGCGGCGCACTGAGCAGACTTTCGGACAACCTCGCGCGGGCGGACGGCGAGGTGCGCGGCGCCGCCGCGTTCGACCGCAGCCTGAGCTGCCACCTGACCGATCTCGACACGACCTTCACCGGCCGTCTCGTGGACGGCCGGATCGAGGTCGAGGACACCGTCCCCGGCCCGCCGCCCGCCAAGGCGCAGATCCGCCTGCGGATGACCGGCGACGACCTGGTGGCCATGGTGGACGGCGAGCTGAACTTCGCGAAGGCCTGGGCCTCGGGCCGGGTCGGCCTGGAGGCGGGCTTCCGCGATCTGATCAGGCTGCGGTCACTGCTGTAGCGCGAGCTCCTGGGGCTGCGGACGGACCCGCGCCTTGCGCCCCGCCGGCACGACCAGCGGCGTGCCGGTCTCCGGGTCCTCGATGACCTGGCAGCGCAGCCCGAAGACCCGCTCGACGAGCTCCGCCGTGACGACCTCCGACGGCGGCCCCTCGGCGACGACCTCGCCGTCCCGGCAGGCGATGAGGTGGGTCGCGTAACGGGCCGCGTGGTTGAGGTCGTGCAGGACGGCGACGAGGGTGCGGCCCTGGTTCTCGTGGAGTTCGGCGCACAGGTCGAGGACGTCGATCTGGTGCTGGATGTCGAGGAAGGTGGTCGGCTCGTCGAGGAGCAGCAGCGGGGTCTGCTGGGCGAGGGCCATGGCGATCCAGACCCGCTGCCGCTGACCGCCGGAGAGCTCGTCGACGTACCGCTCGGCGAGCTCGGCGACCCCGGTCGAGGCCATCGACTCCTGCACGATCCGCTCGTCCTCGGGCGACCACTGCCGCAGCAGCCCCTGGTGGGGGTAGCGGCCGCGGGCGACGAGGTCGGCGACGGTGATGCCGTCGGGGGCGATGGACGACTGCGGCAGCAGGCCGAGGGTCCTGGCGACCTTCTTGGCGGGCATCGACTGGATCGCCTGCCCGTCGAGCAGGACCCGCCCCTGGCTGGGCTTCAGCATCCGGGAGAGGGCGCGCAGCAGGGTGGACTTGCCGCAGGCGTTGGGGCCGACGATGACCGTGAAGGAGTTGTCGGGGATCTCGACGCTGAGGTCGCGGGCGATGACCCGCTGGTCGTAGGCGAGCGTGACCGAATCGGCCATGAGCCGCTGCGCCTGCTGCTGCCCGTTCATACCCTTGCTCCTGTTGGTGATCTGGGTGGTCATATCCGGCCCGCCTTGCGCTCGCTGACGAGCAGCCAGAGCAGGTAGCAGCCGCCGAGGACGCCGGTGACGACGCCGACCGGCAGCTGCCGCTCGCCGAAGGCGTGGGTGGCGGCCCAGTCGGCGACGAGCAGCAGGGCGGTGCCCATGAGGGCGGAGGCGGCGAGGTTGGGCCCGGGCGAGCGGGTGAGCCGGCGGGCCAGCTGGGGCGCGCTGAGCGAGACGAAGACGATCGGCCCCGCGGCGGCGGTGGCGACGGCGACGAGCAGCACGGCCGAGCCCATGAGCACGATCCGGGTCCGCTCGACCTTCACCCCGAGGGCGTACGCGGCGTCGTCGCCCATCTCCAGCATGCGCAGCGCCCGCCCGTGGCCGAGCACGACCGGCAGCAGCACGCAGCTGACGGCCAGCAGCGGCCAGAACTGGGCCCAGTCGCTGCCGTCGAGCGAGCCGGTCATCCACACGATGGCCCGGGTGGCGTCGACGAGCTGCGCCTTGGTGATGAGGTAGTTGATGGCGGCGGTGAGCATGGCGGCGGCGCCGATGCCGATGAGCACGAGCCGGTAGCCGTTCACGCCGCGCTTCCAGGCGAGCAGGTAGATCACGACGCCGGTGACGAGTCCGCCGACGATCGCGCCGCCGGCCGCCGCCATGGCGCTGCCCTGGAAGAGCACGATGACGACGAGCGCGCCGACGCTGGCGCCCTGGCCGAAGCCGATGACGTCGGGGCTGCCGAGCGGGTTGCGGGAGACCGACTGGAAGACCGCGCCGCCGATGCCGAGCGCGGCGCCGACGAAGACGCCGACCAGGACCCGCGGCAGCCGCAGGTCCATCACGGCGAACTCCTGTACGGGCGTGCCGTGGCCGAGCAGGGTGGCGACGACGTCGCCGGGCGCGATGGGGAAGTCGCCGCTGCCGATGAGGACGACCGCGGCGGCGGCGGACAGGACGAGCAGGCCGAGGACGGAGACGAGCGCGCGCGGCTCGTAGCGTACGGAGAGGCCGCCGCCGGTCCGCAGGGTCTTGGTGCTCACAGCGTGGCCATCCTCTTGCGGCGGACGAGACGGATGAAGACGGGTCCGCCGACGAGCGCGGTGACGATGCCGACCTGGAGCTCTGCGGGCCGCGCGACGACCCGGCCGATGATGTCGGAGCCGAGCAGGATCACGGGCGACAGGACGGCCGCGTACGGGAGGATCCAGCGCATGTCGGGGCCGGTGATCGACCGCACGATGTACGGGACCATCAGGCCGAGGAAGACGATCGGCCCGCAGGCGGCGGTCGCCGCCCCGCACATCAGGGTGACCGACACCATGGCGATGATCCTGGTGCGGTTGAGGTTCGCGCCGAGGGCGCGGGCGGTGTCGTCGCCCATCTCCATGGCGTTCAGGGGCCGGGCGATGAGCAGCGCGAGCACGGCGCCGACCAGGATGAAGGGCGCGACCTGCCCGACGGTGTCCATGGTGGCGGAGGCGAGCGAGCCGACCGTCCAGAAGCGCAGCCGGTCCAGGGCGGCGGAGTCGAGCAGCTGGACCGCGTTGACGTACCCGTACAGCGCGGCGGTGGCCGCGGTCCCGGCGAGCGCGAGGCGCACGGGGGTGGCGCTGCGGCTGCCGCCGAGGACGTAGACGACGACGGAGACGACCGCGGCGCCGACGAAGGCGAACCATACGTAGGTGTCGGCGTCGGTGATGCCGAGGAACGCGATGGCGGAGACGACGGCCGCGGCGGCGCCCGCGTTGACGCCGAGCAGTCCGGGCTCGGCGAGCGGGTTGCGGGTGAGGCCCTGCATGACGGCGCCGGACAGCCCGAGGGCGAGGCCGACGAGCAGCCCGAGGAGGGTGCGGGGGACGCGGACGTCGTGGATGACGACGTCGTTGCGGATGCCGCTGTTCTGGAAAAGCCCGTGCCAGACATCGCCGAGCGGCACCGGCTTGGCACCGATCATGATGCTCAGGACACAGACCAGCAGCAGGACTCCGACGGCCACGGCCAGTCCGACGGCACGCAGGGAATTGCGGCGCGACGGTTTCTGGACAGGGCCGACCGGCTCCGCGCTCGCACGGGAGGGACTCTCGACCAACACGAGGTTAGGTTAGCCTACCCTCCCATCGGTGATCGATCCCCTGTACGCGGGCGATGCCGGCGGGGTACGCGGGGAGGTGCCGGCCGGTGCACCCGGGGGGGGCCAGCCGGTGCACCGGGGGGTGCCGGCCGACCTGCCCGTCACCCCAGCCCGAGCCTCCCCAGCGCCTTCCCGGCGTCGAGACCGCACGCCCCCGCACCCGCGTCCGTCCAGGCCGCCGCGCACAGCGCGCGCACCCCGTCCAGCGGGTCGAGGGACTCCCCCACCCCGTCCACCACCAGCGCGCCGCCGCTCACCGAGGCCGTCCAGCCGCCGCACAGGAACGCCCCCTCGGGACCCTCCGACACCTCCGGCTGCGCCACCAGCAGCCCCCGCAGGTCGGCCGACACATAGGTCGGCCGGTGCTCCGGCACCGCCGCGAGGAGCCGCGCCACATCCGTGACACCGGTCAGCACGAGCAGCGAGTCCACGCCCCCGTTGAACGCCCCCTCGATGTCCGTGTCCAGCCGGTCCCCGACCACCAGCGGCCGCTCGGCCCCGGTCCGCAGCACCGTCTCCCGGTGCATCGGCGGCAACGGCTTGCCCGCGACCTTCGGCTCCGCCCCGGTCGCGATCCGCACCACCTCCACCGCCGCACCGTTCCCCGGCCCGATCCCCCGCGCGCCCGGAATCGTCAGGTCCGTGTTCGACGCGTACCAGGGCAGCCCCCGCGCCACCGCGTAGCTCGCCTCCGCGAACCGCCCCCACGGCAGCTCAGGACCGCCGTAGCCCTGCACCACCGCCGCCGGATCGTCGTCCGCCGACTCCACCGGCACCAGACCCCGCTCGCGCAGCGCCACCCGCAGCCCCTCGCCGCCGATCAGCAGCACCCGCGAGCCGGGCGGCAGCTCGTCCGCGATCAGCCGGGCCACCGCCTGCGCCGAGGTGATCACGTCACCGGCCTCCGCAGGCACCCCGAGCTCGGTGAGGTGCGCCGCCACCGCCTCCGGCGTCCGCAGCGCGTTGTTCGTGACGTACGCGAGGTACATCCCGCCCGCCCGGGCCGTGCCCAGCGCCTCGACGGCGTACCGGATCGCGTGCCCGCCCGCGTAGACGACGCCGTCCAGGTCGAGCAGTGCCGTGTCGTACGCCTCGCTCAGCGCGACCGCACTGCCACTCGGCCGAATCCTGCTGTTCCGGCCCTGGCCGATTCCCGTCATGACCACGTACTCCTCACGTCAACGGGTGAAATTCCCTCACTCCCCCGATCATCGCTCATCGCTACCGGCCACATACGATGACGAGATGAACACTTCAGGTCACGCGGCCGATGACGTCCGCGCCCCAGGACTGCGCCTGGCCCCCTTCCGGGGCCTCCGGTACGTGCCCGCACGGGTCGGCAGCCTGGCAGCCGTGACCTCACCCCCGTACGACGTCGTCGTACGACCTGACGGACTCCACCACCTGGAGTCCTCCGATCCGCACAACATCGTGCGGCTGATCCTCCCCCAGGCCATCACCGCCGGCACCCGCCACCGCAAGGCCGCCGTCACCCTCGACCGCTGGCTCGCCGAGGGCATCCTCGCCCCGGACCCCGACCCCGCGATCTACGTGTACGAGCAGCGCGGCGACGGCGTCCTCCAGCGCGGCCTCATCGGCGCCCTGGAACTCTCCGCGCCCGGCGAGGGCGTCGTCCTCCCGCACGAGGACGTCATGCCGCACGTCGTCGAGGACCGCGCCGCCCTCATGCGCACCACCGCCGCCAACCTGGACCCGCTGCTGCTGACCTACCGCGGCGACGGCGACGGTGCCGGCGCGGTGATCGACCGCACCGTCGAGCGCGAGCCGCTGCTCTCCACCACCACCGAGGACGGCTTCCAGCACCGCCTCTGGGCGGTCACCAACCCGGCCGACCTCGCCGCCGTCGCCGCCGAGCTGGGCCGCCACCAGGCCCTGATCGCCGACGGCCACCACCGCTGGGCCACCTACCTGCGCCTGCGCGACGAGCACACCGCGCCCGGACCCTGGAACTACGGCCTGGTCCTCCTCATCGACACGGCCCGCTATCCCCTGCGGGTCCGCGCGATCCACCGCCTCCTCAACCGCCTCCCGGTCGCCGACGCGCTGGCCGCCGTCGGTGACGCCTTCCGGGTGACGCGCGTCGACGGCCCGCTGTCCGCCGCCCAGGAGGCCCTGGCCACGGCCACGGCGGAGGGCAACGCCTTCCTCCTCGCCGGCGACGGGACCTTCCACCTCCTCGACCGCCCCGACCCGGCCCTCCTCGCCCGCACCATCCGCGCGGACCGCCCCGAGGCCTGGCGCACCCTGGACGCGACGGTCCTGCACTCCACCCTCCTGGACCACGTCTGGCACGTCCCCGACGCCCCCGAGGACATCGCCTACATCCACGACACCGAGGCGGCCGTCGCCCAGGCCGAGCGCCGTGGCGGTACGGCGGTCCTGATGCACCCGGTGAAGGAGGAGGTCGTCCGCGACCTCGCCCGCCAGGGCGTCACGATGCCCCGCAAATCGACCTCCTTCGGCCCCAAGCCGGCCACGGGCCTCGTCCTGCGGAGCCTGGCCATCGACTGAGCCCGGACATGACGAAGGGCGCTCCCCGCGTGCGGGGAGCGCCCTTCTGTCATTCACTCAGCGGTCAGACGTCGTCACGCTCGTCGCGCTCGTCGTCCTCGTCCGCGTCCAGGTCGTCCCTGGCCTCGATGTCGTCCTCGACGTCGTCCTCGTCCTCGTCCTCGAACGCGTCGACGAACTCGACCCCGTCCAGCTCGGCGAGCCGGTCGGAGGCGTCCGTGGAGCCGTCCTTGTCGGCCTCAAGCGCCTTGCCGAACCACTCACGCGCCTCGGCCTCGCGGCCGGCGGCCAGCAGGGCGTCCGCGTACGCGTAGCGCAGTCGCGCGGTCCACGGGTGGTTGGCGCTGGACGCGAGCTCGGGGCTCTGGAGGGTCACGATGGCCGCGTCGAGCTGGCCCATGTCCCGGCGGGCACCGGCGGCCACGAGCCGCATCTCGACCTGCCCGGCCTTGTCCAGCTTCTGCACCTCGGCCTCGCCGGCCATCGCGAGCGCGCGCTCGGGACGGCCCAGACCGCGCTCGCAGTCCGCCATGACGGGCCACAGCTCGACACTGCCGGTCATCCGCCGCGCGGCCCGGAACTCGGCCAGCGCCTCGGAGTACTTCTGCGTCGCGTACGCCGCGAAGCCGGCCGCCTCGCGGACGGCGGCGACACGGGAGGCGAGCCGCAGGGCGACGCGCGAGTACTCGTACGCCTTCTCCGGCTCCTCGTCGATCAGCTGGGCGACCATGACGAGGTTGCGGGAGACGTCCTCGGCCAGCCCCTTGGGCAGGCTCATCAGCTCCTGGCGCACATCCGGGTCGATCTCCTCACCGGTGACCTCCGGGGGGATCGGCAGACGCTTGATCGGCGCGCGGTCCGGACGGTCCCGGTCGTCACGACGCCCGTACCCGCCCCGGTCGTCCCGGCGGTCGTCCCGCCCACGGTAGCCGCCACCGCCGCCACCGCGCCGGTCGTCGTCACGACGCGGGCCACGGAAGCCGCCCCGGTCGTCGCGGCGGTCGTCACGCTGGTAGGACGGACGGTCGTCCCGCCGGAAGGAGGACGGCCGCTCGTCACGACGCTCGTCACGTCGGAACGACGGACGGTCGTCCCGACGGAAGCCGCCGCCACCACGGTTGTCGTCGCGGCGGTCATCACGCTGCTGGTACGACGGACGCTCGTCACGCCCACGGTAGCCACCACCACGGTTGTCGTCACGACGGTCATCACGCTGCTGGTACGAGGGACGCTCATCGCGGCCACGGTAGCCACCGCCACCACCACGGTTGTCGCCGCCACGGCCGTCCCGACGGAACGGCGGACGGTCGCCGCCGCCACGGTTGTCGTCACGGCGGAAGGACGGCCGGTCGTCGCGACGGAAGCCGCCACCACGGTTGTCGCCACCGCGATTGTCATCACGACGGTCGTCGCGGCCGCGGTAGCCGCCGCCACGGTTGTCGTCACGACGGTCGTCACGCTGCTGGTACGAGGGACGCTCATCGCGGCCACGGTAGCCACCGCCACCGCCGCCACCACGGTTGTCATCGCGACGGAACGAGGGACGGTCGCCGCCACGGTCGTCACGCTGCTGGTACGACGGACGCTCGTCGCGGCCACGGTAACCGCCGCCACGGTTGTCATCCCGACGGTTGTCGTCACGACGGAAGGACGGACGGTCGCCGCCACCACGGTTGTCGTCGCGACGGAACGAGGGGCGGTCGTCGCGGCCACGGTAGCCACCGCCACCGCCACGGTTGTCGCCACCACGGTTGTCATCGCGACGGAAGGACGGACGGTCGCCGCCACGGTCGTCACGCTGCTGGTACGACGGACGGTCGTCGCGCCCACGGTAGCCACCGCCACGGTTGTCGTCCCGACGGTCACCGCCACCGCGGTTGTCGTCACGGCGGAACGGCGGACGGTCGCCGCCGCCACGGTTGTCATCGCGGCGGAACGAGGGGCGGTCGTCGCGGCCACGGTAGCCACCGCCACCGCCGCCCCGGTTGTCTCCGCCACGGCTGTCGTCACGACGCGGCCCACGGAAGCCGCCCCGGTCGCCACCGTCACGGCGGCGCGGCTCGCGCTCCGGACGATCGTCGGGAGAGTTGGTGGACATCGACGTGACTCCTGTCTTCGGGTGCTGCAGTCATTCTCGCGCAGCCGGCACCCCGACGCGCGCTTCAGAAAAATTCAAGGAAAAACAAAAGGACCCCTGGTCCCAGCGTGAACGCTGGGACCAGGGGTCCTGAAATATTGTTCGGCGGCGTCCTACTCTCCCACAGGGTCCCCCCTGCAGTACCATCGGCGCTGAAAGGCTTAGCTTCCGGGTTCGGAATGTAACCGGGCG
>NZ_JBEOUE010000041.1:0-42370 GCF_040303965.1 Streptomyces sp. NPDC094032
GCATAGGGCGCCGTCCCGTTGTGCCCACCCGTCCCGCCCCAGCGGGACGATTGCCCACAACGGGGGGGGCGGGGGGTGGGGGCGGGACGGGTGCCCGCAACGGGCGGGGCGGGGGGTGGGGTGGGAGGGTTGCCCGCAACGGGCGGGGCGGGGGGGCGGGACGATTCACAACGGGGGGGGGCGGGCGCGGGGCGATTGCCCGCAACGGGCGGGCGCTCCGGGGGGCTACACCTCCCGCACGTTCGCCGTGAAGTTCATGTCCGGGTAGCGGTCGCCTGCTACCTGGGCGGCGATCGGTTCCAGGGAAGCGAGTTGGGGGGTGGTCAGGGTGATGTGGGTGGCTGCTGCGTTTTCTGTCAGGCGGGTGCGGGTGCGGGTGCCGGGGATGGGGACGACGGTCAGGTTGTGGGTGGTGGCGCGGTGGTGGACCCAGGCCAGGGCGATCTGGGCGGGGGTCGCGCCGTGTTCGGCGGCGATCGTGCGGACCGGGGCGAGGAGGGCCGCGTTGCGGGTCGCGTTGGTGCCGGAGAAGCGGGGCTGGTGGCGGCGGAAGTCGGTGTCCGAGAGGTCCTTGGTGGCGTCGGCGAAGGTGCCGGTGAGGAAGCCGCGGCCGAGCGGCGAGTAGGGGACGAGGGTCACGCCGAGTTCGGCCGCCGCGCCGACCGCGCTGCGCTCGACGTCGCGGGAGAACAGCGACCACTCCGACTGGAGCGCGGCGATCGGGTGCACCGCGTACGCCTCGCGCAGCTCGGGGCCGGTCACCTCGCTCAGGCCCAGGTGCTTCACCTTGCCCTCCTGGACGAGCTCGGCCATCGCGCCGATGGAGTCGGCGAGGGGGATGTTCGGGTCCCTGCGGTGCATGTAATAGAGGTCGATGGTTTCTACTCCGAGGCGGCGCAGGCTTGCTTCCACCGCGTTGCGGAGGTACGCGCGGTCGTTGCGGATGCCCCGGTAGTGGGGGTCGTCGGCCCGCCGCTCGATGGCGAACTTGGTGGCGAGAACGATCTCGTCGCGGTGCGCGGCGACGAAGGGCGCGAGGAACTCCTCGTTGGCGCCCTGCCCGTAGACATCGGCGGTGTCTATGAGGGTGACGCCCGCCTCCAGGGCCGCTTCGAGGGTGTCTCGGGCCGCCGCCTCGTCGGTGTCACCGTAGAACTCGCTGATACCCATGGCGCCGAAGCCCTGCACGCCGATCTCGGGGCCGTCCTGGCCCGCGCCGAGGCGTACGGTGTCGATCCTGCCGTTGCTGCTGCTCATGAGGTGCTGCCTCCGCATACGGTGCCGTAGTGGTCGATCTTGAGGTCGAGCACGGCGAGGGTGTCCTGTAGCTCGGCGATCCGGGTCAGGACGTCACGCCGGGTGGTCTCCAGGAGCGCGCGCCGCTCGGCGTGGGTGTGGGCGCCCTCGCGTACGAGCTCGGCGTAGCGGACCATGTCGGCCACCGACATCCCGGTCAGCCGCAGCTTGCCGACGAACGCCAGCCAGTCCAGGTCGCGCCCGGTGAAGCGGCGCTGGCCGGTGTGCGAACGGTCGACGTGCGGCATGAGGCCGATCCGCTCGTACCAGCGCAGGGTGTGCGCCGAGAGTCCGGTCAGGGCGGCCACCTCACTGATCGTGTAGCGGTCCTTCCGCACCTGCGGCGTCGTGCTCTCGATCAAGCTCATGAACGTAACGCTAGAAGGTTGGAGTGCACTCGAAGCAAGGGGGCCAAGTACGCTCGGCACCATGCTCAGCAGCCTCCAGACCCTGGCGTCGATCGAGAACTGGCCCGTCCCCACCGCGGCCGCCGCCGTCGTCCGCGCGGACGGCACCCTGGCCGGCGCGCACGGCCCCACCGGCCGGCGCTTCCCGCTCGCCTCCGTCACCAAGCCGCTCGCCGCGTACGCCGTCCTCGTCGCGTACGAGGAGGGGGCGATCGACCTCGACGAGCCGGCCGGGCCCGAGGGCGCGACCGTGCGGCACCTGCTCGCGCACACCTCCGGGCTCGCCTTCGACGAGAACCGGGTCATGGCGGCGCCCGGCGCCCGCCGGATCTACTCCAACACCGGCTTCGAGGCGCTCGGCGACCATGTCGCCAAGGCCACCGACATCCCCTTCGCCGAGTATCTGCACCAGGCGGTCCTGGAGCCGCTGGGCATGACCTCGACGACCCTGGAGGGCTCGCCCGCCAAGGACGGCGTGTCGACCGTGGACGACCTGGTGCGCTTCGCCGCCGAGGTGCAGGCGCCGCGGCTGCTCGACGCGCGGACGGTGCTGGACGCGATGACCGTCACGTACCCCGGTCTCACCGGCATCCTGCCCGGCTACGGGCACCAGAAGCCCAACGACTGGGGCCTCGGCTTCGAGATCCGCGACGGCAAGACGCCGCACTGGACGGGCGCCTCGTCCTCGCCGCGTACCTTCGGGCACTTCGGCCAGTCCGGGACCTTCCTCTGGATCGACCCGGACGCCGGTGCGGCCTGTGTGGCGCTGACCGACCGGCCCTTCGGGGCGTGGGCGGTCGAGGCGTGGCCGCCGTTCACGGACGCGGTCCTCGCGGAGCTGCGGGGCGCCTGAGGCGCGCCCACAAGCGTCAGTCGGTCTCGCAGCGGGCCGCGGGCAGCGGCCCGTCCGTCCCCGCGACGACGACCTCGGCGGCCCGGCCGAGGTCCTCGGCGTAGGAGGTCGTGCAGATCAGCTGGCGTACGGCGACCGGGTCGAGGTCCTGGACGCGGACGGAGAGACGGACGGTGAGCCGGGGCCGCTGGTCGGGGCCCGGCTCGCGCACCGCGTGGGGTTCGCCGCCGCCGTGGAAGTCGATCCGGGTGGTGAGGCCCGCGGCGCGTTCCCGCTCGTCCGGCCCCCCGATGAGGGTGTACAGCACCTTGTCGGTGGAGACCTTGTACGGGGGCGGCTGGGTGACCGGGCTCCCGTTGCCGCCGTCGACGACACGGTGGAAGCCGAGGTCGCGGGCGACCGGCATCAGCCGGCCGTCCCGGGCGACGAAGAACAGCAGCATCCTGGGGCTGCCGGTCGGGTGCACGGTGACCGGCGCCCCGGCTCCGGCCTCCACGACGTCGCTCTTCTGTATGCCGCAGCCGGCCAGCGGCAGCAGGGCCAGCAGGGCGGCTGCCGCACACCGGCGGGCACGGCTCGCGGCGCGACTCACAGCGGGATCCTGACGGTGAAGACGGCGCCCCCCTCGGGGCGGTTGGCGGCGACGACGGTACCACCGTGCAGCCGGACGTTCTCCAGGGTGATCGCGAGGCCGAGTCCGCTGCCCGCCGAGCGGGTACGGGCCGCGTCGGCCTTGTAGAAGCGGTCGAAGACGTGCGGGAGGACGTCCTGGGGGATGCCGGGGCCCCGGTCGGCGACCTCCGTGACGAGCCAGGCGTCCTGCGCGTACACCCGGACCGTCACCGGCGGTGCGCCGTGCCGCAGCGCGTTGCCGACCAGGTTGGCGACGACGACGTCGAAGCGGCGCGGGTCGAGGGGGGCGCGGATGCCGTCCGTGAGCTCGGTGACGATCTGGGCCGGGTCGGTCCAGTGCCGGTTCTGGAGGGTCTTGCGGACCGAGTCGGCCGCGTCGACCTCGTCGGTGTGGAGCTCGGCGGCGCGGGCGTCGAAGCGGGAGATCTCCATCAGGTCCTCGACGAGGACGGCCAGTTTGCCGGTCTCGGCGCTGATCAGGCGGACCGCGCGGGCGGTGTCGGAGTCGAGGGTGCCGGCGTCCTCGTCGAGCACCTCGGTGACGGCGAGCATCCCGGCGAGCGGGGTGCGCAGCTCGTGGGAAACGTCGGAGGCGAAGCGGCGGGCCCGGGCCTCGGCGTTCCGCAGCTCGGTGACGGAACGTTCCAGCTCGGCGGCGGACTCGTTGAAGGTGCGGGCGAGTTCGGCCAGCTCGTCGCTGCCCTTGGCGTGGATACGGGTGTCCAGGCGGCCCCGGCCCATGCTGTGGGCGGCCAGCCGCAGCTCCCGCACCGGCCGCAGCACGCCCCGCGAGGCGACGAGGGCCGGGATCAGGGCGACGAGCAGCGCGGGCAGGGCTCCGTCGCGGGCGGCGGTGACCATGGCCTCGATGTTGGCCTCCTCCTCGCCGAGGTCCATCACCGCGTACAGCACGAGCCCGGTGGCGCTGCCCTCGGGGAAGCCTCGGTAGTAGTCGCCGAAGACGGCGGGGACGGCGATGGTGAGGTACGGGGTGCCGTCCTTGACGACCCGCTGGAAGCTGCCGTGGGTGGCGCCGGGGGCGGTGGCGCGGCGGCGCAGCTCGGGGGTGAGGACGCTCGACTCGGGCCGGTCGGTGGAGGACACGCGCAGGTCGCCGTACTCCGCGTACACCCGCCAGGGCCGGGGCTTGCCCAGCTTGGCGATGCCCTGGAGGGCGGTCCGCAGGCCCTCGGCTTCGACCGGCAGTTGGGTGTTGAGGGTCTCGACCTGCTGGCGGAAGGCGGTGACGGCGGTGTCCTGGGTCTGCTCCAGGATCGCGTTGCGGGCGGCCCGGTAGGTGAGGGCGGCGGTGGTGCCGCAGCCGACGGCGGCGACCAGCAGGAAGGCGAGGACGAGCCGGGTGCGCAGCCCGAAGGGGTGCAGGCGTCTGCGGCGGGTGTCGGAGTGTCTGCCCCCGCCGGGCACATGGGCTCTCACAGCGGTCCGAAGCGGTAGCCGAAGCCGCGCAGGGTCTGGATGTAGCGGGGGTCGCCGGGGGTGTCCTCGATCTTGTTGCGCAGGCGCCGGACGCAGGCGTCGACGAGCCGGGCATCGCCGTGGAAGCTGTGCTCCCAGACGTGTTCGAGGAGCTGCTGGCGGCTGAAGACCTGCTCGGGGGCGGCGGTGAGGTGGAGCAGCAGCTTGAGCTCGGAGGGGGCGAGGGCGATCCGTTCGCCGTTCTTGGCGACGGTGAGCCCGGCCCGGTCGACGGCGAGCTCGCCGTGGAACTCGACGGCCGGGCGCCCGGCGCCGGGCTCGTCGATCCGGCGGAGCACGGCCCGGATGCGGGCCTCGATGACCTCGGTACGGGCGGGCTTGACGATGTAGTCGTCGGCGCCCGCCTCCAGGCCGATGACGACGTCGAAGTCGTCGCCGCGCGCGGTGAGCATGATGATCGGCAGCTGGCTGGTCTCGCGGACCTGGCGGCAGACCTGGACGCCGTTCATCCCGGGCAGCATCAGGTCGAGCAGCAGCAGGTCGGGGCGGAACTCGCGCAGCGCGGCGAGCCCGGCCTCACCGGTCGCGGCGGTGCGCACCTCGTGCCCGCGGCGCCTGAGCCCGAGCTCGACGCCTTCGCGGACGGAGGGGTCGTCTTCGATCAGCAGCACGCGTGGCATTCGTGGAGTATCCCAAGGTCGGTCGGAAGCGCTCCCCGCCGGGGAGGGGATCCGGGCGGGGAGCGGGCAGGGGGGGCGGCGGGCGAGGGGGTCCTCAGCGCCGCCGGGTGAGACGGGCGGTGAGGCCCGTGAGGAGGGTCTGGAGCTCCGTGAGCCGAAGCGGCCGGGCGAGGAGCGCGAAGACGGCGAGCACGGCGGCCGCTCCGGCGAGCCCGGAGAGGAGGGACCCGGCGCCGGTGGCGCGGTCGGCGACGAGCAGGCCGAGCGCGGCGGCGGGGACGGCGGCGACGAGGAGACGGAGCAGGGCGGCGGCGGAGCCGGTAGCCGTCTCCTCGCCGCCCGGCCCCGTCCCCGTACCCCTCAGCCTGCGCCCGAGCACGTACGCCGTGAGGCCCCAGCCAGCCCACAGCGCGAGCGAGTAGCCCGCGGCCATGCCCGCCACGGCCCAGCGGGCGGGCAGGACGGCGTACGCGCAGAGGGCGAGGCCGGCGTTGAGGCCCGCGATGACGAGGTTGAGGAAGAAGGGGGTGCGGGTGTCGCGCAGGGCGTAGAAGGCGCGGGTGCAGACGTACTGGCCGGAGAGGGCGATCAGGCCGGGGGCGAGGGCCATCAGGATCCAGGCCATCGAGCGGACCGCGCCCGCGTCGGTGCGGCCGTAGCCGAAGACCAGGCCCATCAGCGGGACGGCGAGGGCGAACAGCGCGCACGCGGCGGGGACGATCGCCGCCATGCTGGTGCGCTGCGCGTAGGCCACGTCCCGGCGCACGCCCGCGAGGTCGTCCTCGGCCGCCGCCGCGCTCATGCGCGGCAGCAGGGCCGTGACCAGGGCGACCGTGACGATGCCGTGCGGGACGGCCCACAGCAGATAGGCGTTGTTGTACGCGCTGAGCCCGGCGCCCTCGGCGCGTTGACCGGCCGCCGTGGCGATCTTGGTGGTCACCCAGTACGCGGCCTGGTTGGTGAGGACCAGGAGGACCAGCCAGCCCGCCGCCTTGAGGGGCGCGGTCAGGCCGCTGCCCCGCCAGTCGAAGCGGGGCCGCCAGCGGAAGCCGGCCGCCTTCAGGGAGGGCAGGAGGGCGAGGGCCTGGAGGGCGATGCCCGCGGTGGTGCCCCAGCCGAGCAGGGCGGTCTCGCCGGGGGTGAGCTCCCCGCCCGCCGAGACGGCGAGGAAGAGGCCGAAGACGCCGACCACGACGACGTTGTTGAGGACCGGCGTCCACATCATCGCGCCGAACCGCCCGCGCGCGTTCAGCACCTGCCCGAGCAGCGTGAACAGGCCGAGGAAGAAGATCTGCGGCAGGCAGGAGCGGGCGAAGGCGACGGTCATGTCCCGCTGCGCGCCCGTGTAGTCGGTGTAGCCGTCGACGATCGCGGGGGCGGCGAGGACGGCCACACCGGTCAGGACGGTGAGGGCGAGCACGCAGACGGTGAGCAGCCGGTCGGTGTAGGCCACACCGCCGTCCGCGTGCTCCTTGGCCGCCTTGACCAGCTCGGGGACGAAGACCGCGTTGAGCGCGCCGCCGAGCAGCAGCATGTAGACGATCGTGGGGACGGAGTTGCCGACCGCGTAGCCGTCGGCGACGAATCCGGTGCCGATGGCCGCCGCGACGACGGCGGAGCGTACGAAGCCGGTGGCGCGCGAGACCAGCGAACCGGCCGCCATCAGCGCGCCGCTGCGCAGCACGGACGACGAGGCCCGGCTCTCCGTCACGGTGGCCGTCATCGACGGGCCAGATACGCCTGGAAGGCGCGGTACAGCGTGTGGTTGGTCGTGCCCTGCAACGGAATCTCCCACTCCCCCAGCGTCTCGACGACCTGCCCGCCGGTGCCCAGCTTCCAGCGGAGCAGCCCGTGGCCTCGGTCGTCCGGATCGAGGGTGGAGGGTACCCCGCGCATGTCGTAGACGTCCGCCCCGACCGCGTGGGCGTCGAGCATCATGCGCCACTGGAGCGCGTTGGAGGGGCGGACCTCGCGGCGGTGGTCGGCGGAGGCGCCGGTCTGGTACCAGACCCGCCGCCCCACGGTGATCATGGTGTGGGCGGCCAGGATCTCGCCCTCGTGGCGGGCCAGGTACAGCTTCATCCGGCCCGGGTACTCGGCGTTCAGGACGGCGTACTGGCGCTCGTAGTACGCGAGGGAGCGGCCGAGCCGGAAGCCGTCGCGCTCCTCGGTGATCCGAAGCAGCCGGAAGAACTCGGGGAGGTCGGCGGCGGAGCCGACGACGACCTCGACACCGGACTTGCGGGCCTTGCGGATGTTGCGCCGCCACTCCTGGTTGAGCCCGGACCACAGGTCGTCGGAGCTGCGGCCGGTCAGCGGCACCTGGTAGACGAGGCGCGGCTGGGCGTCGGCGCCGTCCTCCGACTCGCCGCCGCAGCGCTTCCAGCCCCGGGCACGCAGCCGTTCGGCGACGGCCGAGCCCAGCGGGTCGACCTCGGTGGCGAGCACGTCGGCGAGGCGCCGCCCCGGCCCGGCGTGCGCCTTGAGGGTGGCGGCGGACCAGCGGCGGTAGTCGGGCCCGGGGCCCATCCGCACGGCGAAGACGCCGGAGGCCCGCAGGTGCCCGAGCAGCGGCTGGAGCCAGCCGTCGAGATCCGGGTCGGCCCAGTCGGCGACGGGCCCCTCGGGCAGGTAGGCGAAGTACTTGCGGGTGCCGGGGAACGCCCGCAGGAGGACGAGCGCGACGCCGGTCAGCTCACCGGACTCGGGCCCCCACCCTACGAGTTGATGCGTCCAGCCGTCCTTGACCTGCGCCCAGGAGGGCAGTTGGAGGAAGCTGGGCCCGTGCGGGCCGGTCGAGCGGGCGGCGAGGAAGGCGCGGTACACCTCGGGGGTGACGGGGCCGAGCCGCAGCGCGGGGCGAGCGGGCGCGGGCGTCACGAGCAGCGCTGACACAACGAGGGCCTCCTTGTTCCGCCCCTCGGTGGGTGGGGCGCACAGCAGGCTCACAGCCGGTATTGACCACTCCGCGCGAGGAATGTGACCGGACGATGACCGTTTCTCTTCAGCCCCCGTCACATGCCCCGGGGACCCGTCACGGCCCCCCGGCGGCGGCCTACAGTCCGGTACATCCCACCGATATCCGCTCTCCACCTCCGACGGAGGCCTGCCGTGCTGCGCACCCACATACGCGTCCCCCTGTTCCTGATCGCGGCCGCGTCGCTGACCGCCTGCTCGACGGCGGCGGCCGACCCCCAGTCCCCGGCGGCGAAGGCGCCCGCCGACGACACCCCCGCGACGGTGACCGTGGCACCCGCGACGGCCGGCCGCCCGGTGACCGTGACGGCCAAGGGCGGCACGCTGGCGACGGTGAAGGTGGTCGACGAGGACGGCACCGAACTCCCGGGCCGCACCACGTCCGGCGGCGCCTCCTGGTCCTCCGACCGCAAGGCCGCCCCCGGCACCACGTACACCGTGGAGGTGACCTCACGCGGCCCCGGCGGCAAGGAGACGAAGGACAAGAAGTCCCTCTCGACCCCCGCCGCCGACAAGGTCAACAAGCTGACGCTCGCCCCCGGCAAGAACACCACGGTCGGCGTCGCCCAGCCCCTGTCGATCGTCTTCGACCGCCCGGTGACCAACAAGGCCGACGTCGAACGCCAGCTGAAGGTCACCACCTCCAACTCCACCGAGGGCTCGTGGGGTTGGCTCAAGGACTACTCGGGCAAGGACCGCGCCGACTGGCGCCCCAAGGCGTACTGGAAGCCCGGCACGAAGGTCACCCTCGACGCGACCCTGAACGGCACGGACTCCGGCGACGGCTGGTTCGTCCGCGACTACCGCACCGGCTTCACCGTCGCCGCCCAGTCCCAGGTCATCAAGGTCGACCTGGACCGCAAGAAGCTCACCGTCGTACGCGACGGGCGCCCCGTCCGCACGATCCCCGTCTCCGGCGGCACCCCCGGCGGCGACAAGCGCTCCTGGCGCGGCACCGCCGTCCTGATGGCCAAGGAGGGCACGATCAACATGAACTCCGAGACCGTCGGCCTCGGCGACGCCTACAACAAGGACGTCGACTACTCGATGCGGCTCACCTGGTCCGGCATGTACGCCCACGCCGCCCCCTGGAACGCCCCCTATTTCGGCCGAGCCAACAAGAGCTCGGGTTGCATCGGCATGAGCACCGAGAACGCCACCTCCTTCTACGCCTCCGTCCGCGTCGGCGACCCCTTCGAAATCACCGGCGCCGACACCAAGGGCGTCGTCGCCGAGGGCAACGGGTATGGCGCGTGGAATCTCGACTGGGCCGCCTGGCAGGCGAAGAGCGCGTTGCGCTGACGCGGTCGGGTCACCCACAGGAGTGGTCGTACGGGGATCCCGCCTCCGGCTCGCGATGGGCTGGCTACGCTCGGCGGCACAGCGACACGGAACGCCGTGCTCATCGCAGGCCGGAGGTAATCGCCATGGCCAAAACCGTTCAACTCGACCCCAGCGCCTCGCCCTTGGACTACTACGGCTGGGAGCTGCGCCGCTTGCGCGAAGCGCACGGGCTCAAGCAGCAGCAGTTGGGCGACATCATCTTCTGCACGGGCTCCCTGATCGGGCAGGTCGAGTGCGCGAAGAAGATCCCCACCCGTGAGTTCTCCGAACGGCTGGACGCGGCACTCGGCACGGGCGGGCTCTTCAGCCGGCTCGTGGGACTGGTGCTGCGCAGCCAGTTGCCGACGTGGTTCCAGCCGTTCGCGGCGATGGAGGCCATCGCTACGTACATCTCCACCTTCCAGACGCAGCTGGTGTACGGGCTGCTCCAGACCGAGGAGTACGCGCGGGCGGTCCTGGCCACCGGCATGCCGGACGGCATCGACGGTCTGCTCGCGGCGCGCATGGAGCGCCAGCGCATCCTGGAGCGGAAGTGCCCGCCGCTCGCCTGGGCCGTGCTCGACGAAGCCATCCTGCACCGGCCGATCGGCGGCCGTGACGTGATGCGGAGGCAACTGGCCCACCTGCTGTCCTTCGCCGACCACCGCTGGATGCGCATCCAGGTCCTGCCGTTCGAAGCGGGCGAACATGCCAGCCTTGATGGCTCGTTCACCCTTCTCCGTTTCGACGAAGACCCGGACATCATCTACACGGAGGACCTGATCTCGGGCCACATGACCGCCAACCCCGACACCATCAGGGAAGCCGCGCTCCGTTACGCTCACGTGCAGGCCACCGCCCTCTCCGTAGGGGATTCGGCGGCACTGATCGCCCGCGTGATGGAGGAACGTTATGGAGACCCGTCCTGAGCTGACCAGCGCGCGGTGGCGTAAGTCCAGTTTCAGCGGAAGCACCGGCGGCGAATGCGTCGAGTGCACCGTCATCGGCGACGCAGCTTGGCGGAAGTCCTCGTACAGCGGCAACACCGGCGGCGACTGCCTCGAAGTCTCCGACAACCGTCCCGGTGTCGTCCCCGTCCGGGACAGCAAGAACCCCGCCGGGCCCGTCCTCATGGTCCACGCCGCCGCCTGGCAGACCTTCGTGGACGGCGTCCGCTAGGACATCTCCCAGATCAACACCTCCGCGTCACCGGTCGCGAGCAGGGCCAGGCCCTCCGCGCCGGTGACGCGTGCCGCGTCGCCCTCGCTCAGCTCCTCGCCCGCGAGGCGGACCGTGCCGCGCGTCACGTGCGCGTAGACGAAGGGCGCGTCGGGGACGGCCGCGCGCTCGCCCTGCTCCAGGCGGCGTACGTGCAGCATCGCGCCCGCCGCCGGCAGGGCGTACGGGGTCGCGTCGGCGATGCCTCGGACCACGTCGTACGCGGGGGTGCCGCCGGAAGCCAGCGGGGCCAGCCACATCTGGACGAAGACCAGGGGGTCCGGGCCGTCGTTGCGCTCGATGTGCCGGACGCCCTCGGCGGCGCTGAGGTGCTGGAGGTCGCCGGGGCGGACGACGGTCGCGTGGCCGGTCGTGTCGCGGTGGGTCAGCTCGCCCTCGACTACCCAGGTCACGATCTCGGTGTGACTGTGCGGGTGCTCGTCGAAGCCCGCGCCCGGGGCCAGGCGCTCCTCGTTGACGGCGAGCAACGCGCCGAAGCGGAGGTTGTCGGGGTCGTAGAAACGGCCGAAGGACAGGGCGTGGCGGGTCTCGATCCCGGCCTCGGGGTCGCCTCCGGGGTAGCGGTCACCGGCGCGCTGGATGCGTATCACGGGTTCACGGTAGCGGCGAGCCACGGGCAGGCTGTCCGCGAAACCGCCCCGACCCCGCACGCGGCCGTCCGGATAAGGCAGTCTTGTCCCCGTGTCTGAACCCGTGAACGCCGCTCACCCGCATGCCGCGACCCTGAAGCGCCTCGAACAGTCCTCGGGGCGGCTCGCCGCCAGCGCCATCGCCCGCATGGACGAGACGCTGCCGTGGTACCGGGCGATGCCGCCCGAGAACCGGTCGTGGATCGGTCTGGTCGCCCAGGCCGGTATCGCCGCGTTCACCGAGTGGTTCCGGCACCCGGAGACGCCACAGGCGATCTCCACCGACGTCTTCGGCACCGCGCCCCGCGAGCTGACCAGGGCGATCACGCTGCGCCAGACCGTCGAGATGGTCCGGACGACCATCGAGGTCATGGAGAGCGCGATCGACGAGGTCGCCGCCCCCGGCGACGAGCGGGTGCTGCGCGAGGCGCTGCTCGTCTACGCGCGGGAGATCGCCTTCGCCACCGCCCAGGTGTACGCGCAGGCGGCCGAGGCGCGGGGCGCCTGGGACGCGCGCCTTGAGTCGCTGGTCGTGAACGCGGTGCTGTCCGGGGAGGCCGACGAGGGCGCCGTGTCCCGGGCCGCCGCGCTTGGCTGGAACTCGCCGGAGAACGTGTGCGTGGTGCTCGGCACCGCCCCCGACGGGGACAGCGAGCTGACCGTGGAGGCGATCCGGCGGGCCGCCCGGCACGCCAAGCTCCAGGTGCTGACCGGCGTGCTCGGGGACCGGCTCGTGGTCATCGCGGGCGGCAACGACAACCCGCTGGCCGTCGCGAAAGCCCTGATCGGGCCGTACGCGCAGGGTCCCGTGGTCGCCGGGCCCGTCGTGCCGGACCTGCTGGCCGCGACCCGGTCCGCGCAGGCCGCCGCCGCCGGGCTCAAGGCCTGCTCGGCCTGGCAGGACGCCCCCCGGCCGGTCCTCGCGGACGATCTCCTGCCGGAGCGCGCCATCGCCTCCGACCCTTCGGCCCGCGACCAGCTGGTGGAGGAGATCTACAGACCGCTGGAGGAAGCGGGCTCGGCGCTGCTCGAAACACTCAGTGTCTATCTGGAGCAGGCGAGCAGCCTGGAAGGCGCGGCCCGGATGCTCTTCGTCCACCCGAACACCGTGCGCTACCGGCTTCGACGTGTGACCGACGTCACCGGCTGGTCACCCTCCGATGTGCGCTCCGCCTTCACCTTGCGGATCGCGCTCATCCTCGGGCGCTTGGCCGACGCGGAGACGCAGTCCTAGACTTTTGTCGAACACCAACAATTCCGTCTACGGTTCTTCGTCCTTGTCCCCACGGGCGTCCGGGACCGTCCCCAAGAGAGAGTGTGAGGGTGCTCGTACTCGTCGCTCCCGGCCAAGGCGCTCAGACGCCCGGCTTCCTGACTCCCTGGCTCGAACTCCCCGGTGCCGCCGACCGTGTCGCGGCCTGGTCCGACGCCATCGGGCTCGACCTTGCCCACTACGGCACGAAGGCGGACGCGGACGAGATCCGCGACACCGCCGTGGCCCAGCCGCTGCTGGTCGCGGCGGGTCTGCTGTCCGCCGCCGCGCTCGGTGACGTCGCGCCCGGCGCCGTCGCCGGTCACAGCGTCGGCGAGTTCACCGCCGCCGCCTTCGCGGGCGTCCTCGACGACACCGCCGCGCTGCGTCTCGTACGCACCCGTGGTCTGGCGATGGCCGAGGCCGCCGCCATCACGAAGACCGGCATGTCGGCGCTGCTCGGCGGCGACCCCGAGGTGACCGTCCCGCACCTGGAGAAGCTGGGCCTGACCCCGGCCAACGTCAACGGCGCCGGCCAGATCGTGGCCGCCGGCACCCTGGAGCAGCTGGCCGCCCTGGCCGAGGACAAGCCCGAGGGCGTCCGCCGGGTGGTCGCGCTCCAGGTCGCGGGCGCGTTCCACACGCACCACATGGCCCCGGCCGTGGAGAAGCTGGCGGCGGCCGCGCAGGAGCTGTCCCCGGCCGACCCGGCCGTGCGCTACGTCTCCAACAAGGACGGCCAGGTCGTGACCGGCGGCGCCGAGGTCATCGCGCGCCTGGTCGGCCAGGTCGCCAACCCGGTCCGCTGGGACCTGTGCATGGAGACCTTCAAGGAGCTCGGTGTCACCGGCCTGATCGAGGTGTGCCCCGGCGGCACCCTGACCGGCCTCGCGAAGCGCGCCCTGCCCGGTGTCCCCACCGTGGCCCTGAAGACCCCCGACGACCTCGACGCGGCCCGCACGCTTGTCGCCGAGACGGCCACGGCCTGACAAGGAGTGTCGAGAAGCATGGCGAAGATCAAGCCCAGCAAGGGCGCCCCGTACGCGCGCATCCTCGGCGTCGGCGGCTACCGCCCGACCCGTGTGGTGCCCAACGAGGTGATCCTGGAGAAGATCGACTCGTCCGACGAGTGGATCCGCTCGCGCTCCGGCATCGCCACCCGCCACTGGGCGTCCCCCGAGGAGACCGTCGCCGCGATGTCGGTGGAGGCCTCGGGCAAGGCCATCGCCGACGCCGGGATCGCTCCCGAGCAGATCGGCGCGGTCATCGTCTCCACGGTGTCGCACTTCAAGCAGACCCCGGCGGTGGCCACCGAGATCGCCGACAAGATCGGCGCCGGCAAGCCGGCCGCGTTCGACATCTCCGCCGGCTGCGCGGGCTTCGGCTACGGCCTCACCCTCGCCAAGGGCATGATCGTCGAGGGTTCGGCCGAGTACGTGCTTGTGATCGGCGTGGAGCGGCTGAGCGACCTGACGGATCTGGAGGACCGCGCGACGGCCTTCCTGTTCGGCGACGGCGCCGGTGCCGTGGTCGTCGGCCCCTCGGACGAGCCGCACATCGGCCCCACGGTGTGGGGTTCGGAGGGCGACAAGTCCGAGACGATCAAGCAGACCGTGCCGTGGAACGAGTTCCACGTCGGCGACGTGTCGAACCTCCCGCTCGACAGCCAGGGCGACATCAAGTTCCCGGCCATCACGCAGGAGGGCCAGGCGGTCTTCCGCTGGGCCGTCTTCGAGATGGCGAAGGTCGCCCAGCAGGCGCTGGACGCCGCCGGCATCTCGGCGGACGACCTGGACGTCTTCATCCCGCACCAGGCGAACATGCGGATCATCGACTCGATGGTGAAGACCCTCAAGCTGCCGGAGCACGTCACGGTCGCCCGTGACGTGGAGACCACCGGCAACACCTCGGCCGCCTCGATCCCGCTCGCGATGGAGCGGCTCCTGGCGACCGGCAAGGCGAAGAGCGGCGACACCGCGCTCATCATCGGCTTCGGGGCGGGTCTCGTCTTCGCCGCGACGGTCGTTACTCTCCCCTAGGCACTCCGGATTCCCGGAAAGCCTCTTTTTTCTCAGCACCCACAAGAAGGAGCGCCACCATGGCCGCCACCCAGGAAGAGATCCTCGCCGGTCTCGCCGACATCGTGAACGAGATCGCGGGCATCCCGGTCGAGGACGTCCAGCTGGACAAGTCCTTCACCGACGACCTGGACGTCGACTCCCTGTCCATGGTCGAGGTCGTCGTGGCCGCCGAAGAGCGCTTCGACGTCAAGATCCCCGACGAGGACGTCAAGAACCTCAAGACGGTCGGCGACGCGGCCGGCTACATCCTCCAGCACCAGGCCTGATTCGGGCCTAGCTGACCCGGTTCGCCACCCGGCGGTGGCGCCGCATTTCGACCATCACACACATGGAGAAAGAATTCCTGTGAGCTCGACCAATCGCACCGTGGTCGTCACCGGTATCGGCGCAACCACTCCGCTGGGTGGCGACTCCGCGTCCACCTGGGAGGGCCTCCTCGCCGGCCGCTCCGGCGTGAAGCCCCTGGAGGGCGAGCGCTTCGAGCAGCTGCCCGTACGGATCGCCGCGCGTGCCGCGGTGGACCCGTCCGAGGTCCTGCCCCGCCCGCTGGCCCGCAAGCTGGACCGCTCGGCGCAGTTCGCGCTGATCGCGGCCCGCGAGGCGTGGGCCGACGCGGGTTACACCGCGCCCGCCGGTGAGGACGAGAAGATCGTCCCCGAGCGGCTCGGTTCCGTCATCGCCTCCGGCATCGGCGGCGTGACGACCCTGCTCGACCAGTACGACGTGCTGAAGGAGTCCGGCGTGCGCCGGGTCTCCCCGCACACCGTGCCGATGCTGATGCCCAACAGCCCCTCCGCCAACGTCGGCCTTGAGGTGAACGCCCGCGCGGGCGTGCACACCCCGGTCTCGGCGTGCGCGTCGGGTGCCGAGGCGATCGGCTACGCCGTCGAGATGATCCGTACCGGCCGTGCCGACGTGGTCGTCGCGGGCGGCACCGAGGCGGCGATCCACCCGCTGCCGATCGCGGCCTTCGCCAACATGATGGCGATGTCCAAGAACAACGACGAGCCCCAGCTCGCCTCGCGCCCCTACGACAAGGGCCGGGACGGCTTCGTCCTGGGCGAGGGCGCGGGCGTCGTGATCCTGGAGTCCGAGGAGCACGCGAAGGCGCGCGGCGCGAAGATCTACTGCGAGGTGCTGGGGCAGGGCCTGTCGGCCGACAGCCACCACATCGCGCAGCCCGAGCCGACCGGCCGGGGCATCGCCGCCGCCATGCAGAACCTCCTGGACTCGACGGACCTCAAGCCGTCCGAGGTCGTCCACCTCAACGCGCACGCCACGTCGACGCCGCAGGGCGACGTCGCCGAGATCAAGGCGCTGCGCCGGGTCCTGGGCGACGACCTCGACCATGTCGCGATCTCCGCGACCAAGTCGATGACGGGCCACCTCCTGGGCGGCGCGGGCGGCATCGAGACCGTCGCGACGGTCCTGGCCCTGCACAACCGCCTGGCCCCGCCGACCATCAACGTCACCGACCTCGACCCCGAGGTCGACGCCGACATCGTCCGCGACGAGCCGCGCGAGCTGCCCCAGGGCACGATCGCCGCGATCAACAACTCGTTCGGCTTCGGCGGCCACAACGTGGTGCTGGCGTTCCGTACGGTCTGAAGCATCGTGTGACGTTCCGTCACGACGAAGGCCCACCCCCGGTCGGGGGTGGGCCTTCGTCGTGTCAGACCACCTGGTGGAGCCAGCGGACCGGGGCGCCCTCGCCCGCGTACCGGAAGGGCTCCAGCTCGTCGTCCCAGGGCTTGCCGAGGAGGCGGGCGATCTCCGCCTCCAGGACCGTCTCGCCCTGGGCCGCGCGGGCCAGGGCGGCGCGCAGGCGGTCCTCGGGGATCAGGATGTCGCCGTGGATGCCGGTGACCGCGTGGAAGATGCCCAGCTGGGGCGTGGCGCTGTAGCGCTCGCCCTCGGCGGACGGGCAGGGCTCGGCGGTCACCTCGAAGCGGAGCATCTGCCAGCCGCGCAGGGCGGAGGCGAGTTTGGAGGCGGTGCCGGCCTGGCCCTTCCAGGAGAGCTCGGCTCTCCAGGTGCCGGGGGACGCCGGCTGGCGGATCCAGTCGAGCTGGACCCTCGCACCGAGGACACCCGCGACCGCCCATTCGACGTGCGGGCAGAGCGCGCGCGGTGCGGAGTGTACGTACAGGACTCCACGTGTCGTCACCGGGACCTCCAGTGTGGGACGAGGTTCACCTTGCCCAGCGGCCTCAGTAAACACATCAGGAGCAGATCTTCGCAAACCCCCAAAAAGGGGACAGCAAGTGACGTGATGCAATTTACCGGACCCATTCGGCCGAGGCGCCTCTGGTTCGACGGGGAAAAGCTACCGTGCCGCGCCCACATCGCGGTGACGTACGGTCGCTCAGGGGCGGGTGGACACGAAGCATTCACTCGCGAGGACGCCGAGGAGGGGCTCCCAGGATGCGCGGGCGACGACGAATCCGTACCACCGCCGCCGCGGCGGTCGCGCTGCTGTGCGTCGCGGTGCTGCCGGGCTGCTCCGCGTCGGGCGGGCCGGCGGACACCGCGAAGCCGACACCGAAGCCGACGCCCTCGTGGGACCCCTCCCCCGGCTCCGTGGCCGCCGTCGGGGACTCCATCACCCGCGCCTTCGACGCCTGTACGGTCCTGTCGGACTGCCCCGAGGCCTCCTGGGCCACCGGCACGGACGCGGGCGTCAACAGCCTGGCCCTGCGGCTCCTCGGACCGGAGGGCGTACCGGGCCGCAGCTGGAACCTGGCCCGCACCGGGGCGCTGATGGCGGAGCTGCCGGAGCAGATGGCCGCGGCGGCGGCCGAACGCCCCGAGCTGGTCACGGTCATGATGGGCGCGAACGACGCCTGCCGGGCGCGGCCCGAGCTGATGACCCCGGTGGAGGACTTCCGCGCCTCGTTCACGACGGCGCTCGGGCGGCTGCGGGCCGGGGCGCCCAAGGCGCAGGTGTACGTGTCGAGCGTGCCGGACCTGAAGCGGCTGTGGGCGACCGGCCGGGTCAGCCCGCTGGGCCGTCAGGTGTGGAGCCTGGGCGTCTGCGGCGCGATGCTGGCGGACCCGGAGGACCTGGGCCCGGCGGCGGAGGACCGCAGGAACCGGGTGCGGGACCGGGTGGTGGCGTACAACCGGGTCCTGAAGGAGGTCTGCGCGAAGGACGCACGCTGCCGCTACGACGACGGCGCGGTCTTCGGCTTCCGCTTCGAGGGCGGGCAGCTGAGCCCGTGGGACTGGTTCCATCCGAGCCGGGACGGACAGGCACGGCTCGCGGAGATCGCGTACCGGCGGATCAGCGCGGGGTAGGGGTAGGGGTAGGGCCGGGGACACGGGTGGGCCCCGGGGCGGGAGAACGGCTGAAGGCCCCGGGGCGGGAGTCAGGTGCCGCCCCGGGGCCGGTCGCGGGGGGCCGGGAGATCGGGTCTCCCTGGCCCGAGATCAGACCTCCCGGGCGGGAGATCGGGTCTCCCGGGCCGGGGATCAGACCTCCCGGGCGGGAGCCGGACCCCCGGGCGGGAGCCCGATCCCCGGGCCGCCGGTCAGATCTCCAGCGTCGCCGTCAGTCGCGCGTCCGCCAGCGAGTGGGCGGCCAGGACGTCGTACCGGCCGGGGACGAGGGTCCAGGTGTTCGTGGCCTCGTCCCAGATCTCGAAGGCGCGCTGCGGCAGCTCGACGGTGATCTCGACCGTCTCGCCCGGGGTCGCCTCGACGGTCGCGAAGGCGGCCAGCCAGCGGGCCGGGCGCTCGACCGTGTCGGCCACCGGGGCCAGGTAGAGCTGGACGGTCTCGCGGCCGGTGCGGTCGCCGGTGTTGGTGAGGCGGACGGTGGCGCTGTCCGGGGTGACGACGAGGGAGTCGTACGTCCAGGTGGTGTAGCCGAGGCCGTGGCCGAAGGGGTACGCGGGGGTGGCGCCGGCCTTGTCCCAGGCGCGGTAGCCGATGAACACGCCCTCCTCGTAACGGAGTTCGCCGCCGGTCGGGGTGACCTCGGTGACGGGGACGTCGGCCAGGGCGACGGGCCAGGTGGTGGGGAGGCGGCCGCCGGGCTCCTCGGCGCCGGTGAGGACGTCGGCGAGCGCGGCGCCGCCCTCCTGGCCGGGGAACCAGCTGAGCAGGATCGCCGCCACGTCGTCGCGCCAGGGCAGCTCGACCGGGGAGCCCGCGTTGACGACGACCACGGTGTTCGGGTTGGCGGCGGCGACGGCCCGGACGAGGTCGTCCTGGCGGCCGGGCAGGGCGAGGTCCTTGCGGTCGAAGCCCTCGGACTCGACGCGCTCGGTGGTGGCGACGACCACGACGGCGGTCTCGGCGGCGCGGGCGGCCTCGACGGCTTCGGCGATCAGTTCGTCGGGGTCACGGCGCGGACCGAGGTGGACGAAGGAGAACATGACGGCCGGCAGCGGGGCCGCGAACTCCTTGTCCAGGGTGTGCAGCAGGGAGACCTCGACGGTCTCACCCGCGGTGAGGGCGACCCTCCCGCGCTCGACGGGCGAGCCGAAGAAGGCCTCGAAGGGGTCGGTCTCGGGGCCCATGACCTGGGCACCGTCGAAGAGGGTCCGCCCGGCGACGCTGAGGACGAAGGCGCCGAGGCCCCGGGTGCCGAAGGAGTGCTCGCCGGTCTCGCGGGGCGTGAAGGCGCCGATGACCTCGATGGAGGCGAGGGTGTCGTGGGTGACACCGGCCGGGAGGTCGTCGCCGATCCACTGGACCTGGCCGTTGGGCAGGGTGCCCTCGCCGAGGACGGTGCCGTCGGCGTCGCGGCAGACCGCGCGGAGAGTGAAGCCCTGATCGGCGGGGGCGAGTTCGTCGCTGGGGTCGGCGCCGACCGAGAAGGTCAGCGCGCCCTCGGGCAGGGCGGCGGTGAGGCCGTCGAGCGGGGAGACCGTGTGGTCGGGGAAGACCTGGGCCGAGCCGCCGCCGAGGACGCGGGCGTCGCGGGCGGCGGCGCCGGAGAGCGCGACGGCGCCCGGCTTGAGCGGCAGGGCGCCGTTCTCGTTGCGGACGAGGACGAAGCCACGGCGGGCGACCTCGCGGGCGAGGGCGTCACCGTCGATCGCGGCGGGCGGCTCGGTGACGACGGCCGGGGCGCCTTCGAGGGCGCCGACGCGGGCGGCGAGCCGCAGGACGTTGCGTACGGCGGCGTCGACGGTGGACTCCTCGACGTCGCCGGTGCGGACGGCGGCGGCGAGCGCCTCGCCGTACACGGTGTGCGGGCCGGGCATGGCGACGTCGAGGCCGCCCTCGATGTCGCCCTTGGTGTCGCGGGCGGCCATCCAGTCGGAGACGTTGTAGCCGTCGAAGCCCCACTCGCCGCGCAGGACCTCGTTGACGAGGTAGCGGTGCTCGGTCATGGTCACGCCGTTGACCTGGTTGTAGGCGGTCATGATGCCCCAGGGGTGGGCGTTCCTGACGATGGCCTCGAAGGGCGCGAGGTAGAGCTCGCGGAGCGGGCGCGGGGCGATCCGGTTGTCGACGGTGAAGCGGTCGGTCTCCGCGTCGTTGCCGACGAAGTGCTTCACGGTGGTGCCGACGCCGCCGTCCTGGACGCCCTGGACGTAGCCGGTGCCGATGGCGCCGGTGAGGTACGGGTCCTCGCTGTAGGCCTCGAAGTGGCGGCCGCCGAGGGGCGTGCGGTGCAGGTTGACGGTGGGGGCGAGGAGGACGTGGACGCCCTTGCGGCGGGCCTCCTGGGCGAGCAGCCGGCCCGCCCGGCGGGCGAGCGCCGGGTCCCAGGTGGCGGCGAGGGCGGTCGGGGACGGCAGGGCGACGGACGGGTCGTCGGCGGTCCAGCGGACGCCCCGGACGCCGATCGGGCCGTCGGACATGACCAGGGAGGCCAGCCCGATCTCGGGCAGCGCCGGGAGCGACCACATGTCCTGACCGGCGAGCAGCCGGGTCTTGGCGTCCAGGTCCAGCTTGGCCAGGGCCGCCTCGACGGCCTCCTCGCGCACGGTGTCCGCGTTCGTCTCCGGCACGCCTACCTCCTCGTTGAAGTACTGATGCCGCCATGGTGACCCGATTACCTGTAGATCGGTAGGTTACGTTAGCGTTTCGTTATCAAAGGTATGACGTACGGTCCTCCTGACAGGGACCTTCGGAAGGGGGACGCGGCGATGGCACGGGCCAGGAGCGAGGAGCGGCGGGCGGAGATCGTCCGCGCCGCCCTTGAGGTGATCGCCGAGCGGGGCTACCGGGGCGCCTCCCTCGGCGCGGTCGCCGAGCGGGTCGGGCTCACCCAGCAGGGGCTGCTCCACTACTTCCCCACCAAGGAGGCGCTGCTCGTCGCCGTCCTGGAGGAGCGGGACCGCTGGGACACCAGCGGCGGCCGGGAGCGCGAGCACTGGCGGCTCGACCTCATGGAGTCGCTCGTCGAGTACAACGCGATGCGGCCCGGCATCGTCCAGACCTTCTCCGCACTGCTCGGCGAAAGCGTCACGGAGGACCACCCGGCCCGCGCCTTCTTCACCGAGCGCTACACCCAGGTGCGGGAGAACATGGCCGACGTCCTGCGCGCCGAGTACGGCGACGAACTGCCCGGCGGCCTCACCCCGGAGCGCGTGGCGCCACTGCTCACGGCGGTCATGGACGGACTCCAGTACCAGTGGCTCCTGGACCCGGACGCGGTGGACATGGGGGCCTCCTTCCGCGACTTCCTGGCGCTGCTCCGGCAGGACTCGAAGCGGACGGCGTGACACACAACTGAGGGCCCCATAGCGGGAGTCACGGAAGGGAAGCGATACTTCCGGCGCCCGTCACCGCCGTACGGAAGGACCCCCGTGCCCGCGATACGCAGCACGCTCGCCCTCGCCCTCGCCGCCGCCTCGCTCGCCGTGGGGGCGCCGCCCGCCGCGGCGGCCCCGGCGCCCGCCGTCACCGTGGAGGAGGCCCGGCTCGACCGGGCCGCGCCCCAGGAGATCCTGCGCAGGAGCGGATTCGACACCCTGGGACCGGAGTTCGCCGAGGCCCTCGCCCGCGCCCGCACGATCGGGCAGGCCGAGCACACCGTCGTACGGTACGGATCCGGGCTCTGGCGGCAGGCGGTCGACCGGGCGCAGGGGCGCGGGCCCGCGCGCGGCGACCTCTCGCGGGACGACGACCGGCCGCTGTACTGGGCGCGGCTCGCCCTCACCCGCGAACTGCGCGGCTGGCAGCCCGGGTTCGGCGTCACCGAGGAGGGCCGGGCCCGGCTCATGGACCGGCTCGAACGCTCCTCGCGCGGCCAGGACTCGATCCGCTACCCGGCGGGCAAGGGTGTCAAGGGTGTCAAGCGGATCCTGCTGACCGGCTTCGACCCCTTCACGCTCGACCGTGACGTGCGGATCAGCAACCCCTCCGGGGCCACCGCGCTCGCCCTCGACGGCACCTGGCTGCGCACCGCCGACGGCTCGCTCGCCCGGGTCGAGACGGCCGTCTTCCCGGTCCGCTGGGAGGACTTCGCGGACGGCACGGTCGAGCGGACGCTGCGCCCGCACCTGCCCGAGGTGGACCTGTTCACCACCGTGAGCCAGGGCCGTCCCGGCCGCTTCGACATCGAGCGCACCAACGGCGCCTGGCGCGGCGGCTTCCCGGACAACGAGAACCTGTCCAGGACCGGGACGGTGCCGGTGGCGCCGGACCCGGCGGACGGTCAGGGGGCGCAGCCCCAGTGGACGTCGACGACCCTCCCGTACGCGGCGATCACGGCGGCGGCCACCGGGCGCTTCCCGGTCTACGACAACACCTCGGTGACCGAGGTCCCGGCCGGGACGGACACCCCCGTGGTCCGCCCCGCCGGCCCGACGCCGGGCTCGCTGGCCCGGTCGGGCGGCGGCGGCAACTACCTCTCCAACGAGATCGCCTACCGCGCCACCCTGCTGCGCGACCGGCTCGGCCTGACCGGGCTGCCCGGCGGCCATGTGCACACCCCGGTGCTCCAGTTCGGCACCGCCAACGCCGACCCGGCGACCGGCACGGTCACCGATCCCGACTTCGTCCGCAACCGGCTGGACATCATCGCCCAGGTGCGGGCGATCGTGGCGGTGGCCGCGGGCTCCTGACCGGCCGCGAAGCCCCGACCGGCCGCGGGCTCCTGATCAGCGGGTGATCGCGGCCAGGTCCTCGCCCGCGAGGGCCGGGTCGCGGGTCAGGGCCGCGTGCACGGCCGCCAGGACCGGGAGCTCCGCCGTCCCGGTCGCCAGGGCCACGTCCTTCGCGGCCAGCGCGACCGGGAAGTGCGAGCCGACCGCGCCGGCCCGGGCGACGGCGCCCGCGAGGGGGCCCGCGGCGAGGGTGCGCAGGGCCAGTTCGCGGGGCAGGCCGAGCGCGTCGGCGAGGGTCAGCGACTCGGCGACCAGGGCGACCCCGCCGATGGCCGCGTTGATGAGGACCAGCTTGAGGGCGGCCCCGGTGCCCGGGCCGCCGCACGCGGTGACGGTGCCGAGCCGGGCGAGGAGCTCCGCGACGGGCCCGGTGTCGCCGCCCGCGAGGATCAGCAGCTCGCCCGACGCGGCCCGGTCGACGCTGCCCATGACCGGCGCGTCGATCAGGGTGACGCCCCCGGGCAGCCGCCCGGCGAGCTCGCGGACGGTGTCGGGGCCCACTGTCGAGGTGTCGATCCAGTACGTGCCCGGGCGCAGCGCCGGGACGATCGCGTCGGCGACGGCGAGCGCGGCGGCCGGGTCGGCCAGCATGGTGACGACCACGTCGGCGTCCGCGACGGCCTCGGCGGGCCCGGCGGCGCGCACGGCCCCGGCGGCGACGAGCCCGTCGGCCTTGCCGGGGGTGCGGTTCCAGACGGTCAGCGGGTGACCGGCGTCGAGGAGGCGGCGGGCCATGGGCAGGCCCATGGAGCCGAGCCCGAGGAAGGCGATGCGCTGCCGGGCGGAGTGGGTGGTGTCCGTGGTGTCCGTCGTGTTCATGGCTTCGACGCTAGGCCCAGGCCCTCCCATGCGACAAGCGAATGTCTAGCATGACAGCCATGCCCCCTCCTCATGGCTTGTACGAGGTGTTCCTCGCCGTCGCCGACCACGGCTCCTTCACCGCCGCCGCCCGCACGCTCGGCTACACCCAGTCCGCGGTCTCCCGGCAGATCCAGGCCCTGGAGGACGAGACGGGCGCCGCCCTCTTCGAGCGGCTGCCGCGCGGGGTGCGGCTCAGCGAGGCGGGCCGGGTGCTGCTGCCGCACGCGGAGGCGGTCCGGGACCGGCTGGCGGTCGCCCGGACCGAACTGGCGGCGCTGCGCACCCTGGAGGGCGGGCTGCTGCGGCTCGGCGCCTTCTCCAGCGCGGGCGCCTCCCTCGTACCGCGCGCGCAGGCGGCGTTCAGGGAGCGGCACCCGGGGGTCGTGGTGACCCGGGTGGAGGGGCCGTCGGTCAAGCACCTGGCGCTCGTCGCGGCCGGGGAGGAGGACCTGGCGGTGGTCAGTCCCGCCGCGGGTGGCCGCACGCCCGAGGGGGTGACGCTCCATCACCTCCTGGACGAGCCGATGCTGGTGGCCCTGGCGCCGGGGCATCCGTACGCGGGGCGGCGGGCGGTGCGGCTCGCGGAGCTCGTCGACGAGGAGTGGATCGTCGGCAACGAGCGCCTGGAGGACACCCTGTTCCGGCCCGTCGTCGCCGCCGGGCTGCGGCCGCGCACGGGGCTCGTCGCCCACGACTGGATCGCCAAGCTGGGCGCGGTCGCGGCGGGCCTCGGCGTCACCCTCGTACCGGCGCTCGCGGCGGCCTCCGTACGGCGGGACGTGGCCCTGGTGACGATCCACCCGGACGACGTGCCGTGGCGGCGGATCTGCGCGGCGGCCCCGGCGGCGCCCACGGCGGCGTCGACCGCCTTCCTGGGGCTGCTGCGCGGGACGGCCCGCGAGCTCGCTCCGGGCTGGGCCGAGGGCTAATACCCCCCGCCCGCCATTGATCCTTACCGAGGAAGGCGGGATGATGACGGCCATGATCGTCGCAGCCACCCAGTTCGCCCCGGTCGCCGGGGACATCGCCGCCAACGTCCGTACCGTCGCCGGTCTCGTCCGGGCCGCCGGGGCCGAGGGGGCCAGGGTCGTCGTCTTCGCCGAGCTGGCCCTCACCGGCTACGAGCCGAGCCTGGTCCGGGACACCCCGGACCTGGTCCTCACCGAGGACGACCCCCGCCTCGAACCCGTACGGGAGGCCTGCCGGGAGGCGTCGGCGGCGGCCGTCGTCAACGGGCCCGTGCGCACGGCCTCGGGGCGGCCCGCCATCACCACGCTGGTGATCGGCCCGGACGGCTCGACGCTCACCCGCTACGACAAGCGGCACTTGTACGGGGTGGAGGCCGAGGTCTTCGCGCCGGGCACCGCCGACGGGCGCTTCGCGCTCGACGGCGTCCGTTTCGCGACCGCCACCTGCTACGACAACCGCTTCCCGGAGCTGGCCGAGCGGGCGGCGGCGGACGGCTGCGCCGTCTATCTGGCGAGCTCGGTGCTCGACGCGGCCAACGACTCGTTCGAGAAGGTCTATCCGGTACGGGCCCGGGACTTCGGCCTGTACGTGGTCCTGGGCAACGTCCTCGGCGCCAACGAGGACGGCGTCGGCGCCGGTCTCGCCGGGGCGTGGGGCCCGGACGGGCGCCGGATCGCCGACGCGGGCGGGGAGCGGGCGGGGTACGTGCTGGCGGAGGTGCCCGACGCCCGGTGACGCGGAAGTGCCGGACGGCCGGTGAGCGGGTCACCGGCCGTCCGGCGGGGGAAGCCGCCGCGGAACCCCCGGTCCGCGACGGCGCCCCGGCCCCTTACGGGGCGCTCAGACCCAGCGTGTACGCGCCGGAGCCGCTGTAGGCGTGGACCACATAGCGGTAGTAGCCCGCGGTGCCGTAGTACGAGGTGTCCTCATCGGCACCGGCGGTGCCGCCGACCGCCACGTCCGCCCAGGCCGACCCGTTCCACTTCTGGAGGTAGAGGTCGAAGTCGGCGCCGGCCGGGCCGCGCAGGCAGCCCACGTGGGTGCCGGCGGTGGCCGAGTAGTAGTAGGAGCCGTCCGGCTGGGCCTGGGCCTGACCGGAGGCCAGGGTGCCCTGGTAGGTGTACTCGGTGTTGTCGCAGCCCGTGGGCTGCGGGTTCCCGGAGCCGACCGTCAGCTGGTAGGTCACCGTGTGGGTGGCCGAGCCGGTGCCGGTGACGGTGATCGCGTAGCTGCCGTTGGGCGTGCCGGCCGCGGTCTGCACGGTCATCGTCGAGGAGCCGCCCGAGGTCACCGAGGACGGGCTGAAGGAGACGGTGACGCCGCTCGGGGCGCCGCTCGCGGAGAGCTGCACGGACTGCGCGCTGCCGCCGGTGGTGCTCGTGTTCACCGTGGAGGTGACCGAGGCGCCCGGCTGGACCGAGCCGGAGGACGGGTTCAGGGCCAGCGAGAAGTCCGGGGTGGTGGTGCCGCCGCAGTCGGTCTCACCGGACTGGGCCGGGACGCCGATCGCGTTCCAGGCGGCCTTCACCGCGTTGCACTCGGCGCTGCCGTAGGTGTTCTTGGCGGTGGTGAGGGTCGCCCTGCGGGCGGCCAGGTGGTTCCAGGAGGAGGTCTTCATCAGCAGGGCGCCCATGAAGATCTTGCCGGCCTTCTGGATGCCGATGCCGGTCACCGAGGAGGGGCCGCCGGAACAGATCGGGCTGGTGGGCTTGCCGCCACCCGGGTTGTTGCCCTCGGCGAGCAGGTAGAACCAGTGGTTCTGCGGGCCCGCGCCCGCGTGGACCTCGGTGCCCGAGCTCAACTGGGTGTAGCAGTTGGGGTCGTTGTTGGCGAGCGAGGGGTTGTACATGTAGCGGATCGGCTTGTTGTCGCCGAGGAAGTTCAGCTTCTCGCCGACCGTGTAGTCCGGGGTGTCGTTGGGGTTGTTGGCGAAGTGCTCGGTGAGCGCGCCGAATATGTCGCCGGTGGACTCGTTCATCCCGCCCATCTCGTTGGACGAGCCGGAGCCGCCCGGAGTGCGGTCGAAGATCTCGTGGCCGTACTCGTGGGCCACCACGTCGATGCCGGTGAGCTGCATCGTGCCGCCCTGGTTGCGGCCGAACGTGGTCTTGGTGCCGTCGTAGTAGGCGTTGACCTCGGTGAGCCCGGCGCGGGCCGGGACCATGCCGCCCTGCCCGTTCTGGCCGTTGTAGCCGAACCACTGCTTCAGCATGTCGGACTCGCGCTGGGCCGCGTACATGATGTCGACGCAGGCGGTCACCAGGTCGTTGGCGGAGCCGCTGCCCCACGGCGAGGAGCCGGTGTAGGCGCCGCCGTTCTGGCCGCCGCACTGGAAGCCGGAGCGGGTCGGGTCGGTCATGGAGCTCGCGGCGGTGTCGATGGTGACGGTGCCGTTGTGGTAGCCGCGCCCGTCGGCGTGCAGGATCTTGTCCGTGGAGCGGGCGACGGCGCCGGTGCGGGCGTCGACGTAGGTGTCGAGCGAGCTCGGGCGGCCCGCGGCGGTGCGGCCGACGACCAGGGTGTGCCAGGTGAGGACCGGCTTGTTCCCCTTGAGGAGCACGGTCAGTTCGGGGGCGCTCGCGCTCTCGACCTCGGCGAGCCGGCCCCGGGCGGTGGCCAGGGCGGCGGCGGAGCTCACCGTGGCCTTGGTGGAGAGCCGGATGGCCGGAGCGGGCGCGGAGGAGATGTCGCGGACCTTGCCGGAGCTGTCGGAGAGGACCACGGCGTCGCCGCCCGCCACCGGGAGCCCCTTGTAGGTGCGCTGGTAGGTGGCGTAGTAGAGGCCGCCCGACCAGGGGGTGACGGCGGTGCGGACGAGCTCCTCGTCGACGCCGTGGCGCAGTCCGTCGAGCCCGCTGTCGGCGGCCTTGTCGGCGGCGGCCAGCGCGAGGGACTTGCCGTGCCCGGGCGGTACGGGCTGCGGCGCGGGAGTCACGGCGGAGGCGGTACCCGCGAGGGTGCCCGCGAGGCTCGCCGTCAGCGCGAGCGCTGCCACGGTCGCCGAGAGTCTGGTGGGTTGCACGACTGCTCCGATCAGAGTGGGGGGAGACGGTGGGTCGCGCCGAGTATGTGCGTGGACATGGCAAGTCGGGGACATCTCACCGGACATAAGACGCGCGTTATGGATCGACGCCGCAGAACCCTGCCGTCCGCCCTCATCCGCTGCGTACGCTGCTGAAATGCAGTTGGAGCTGAGGCATCTCGAAGCCGTCTGCCGGATAGCGGAAGCGGGCAGTCTGGGGCGCGCCGCCGTCCGGCTCGGCGTCTCGCAGCCCGCGCTGTCCGCGCAGTTGCGGCGGATCGAACGGGCGGCGGGCGGCGAGCTGTTCGTCCGTGGCCGGCACGGCGTGGACCCCACCCCGCTGGGCGAGTTCGTGCTGTCCAAGGCGCGCCGGGTGCTCGGCGAGATGGACGCGCTCGCGGCCGGCGCCCGGGCCGCCGAGCCGCATCCGACGCTCCGGCTCGGATGCATCCTGCTGGTCCTGGTGGACGGCCTGATCGGCCGGCTCGACGAGGAGATGGAGGGGCAGGAGATCGCGGTCAGCATCGAGCACTCGGTGACGACGCTCAGCCGGATGCTCGGCGCCGGGCAGTACGACGCCATCGTGTACGGGGAGTGCAACGAGCACGAGGTGCCGCTCCCCGAGGGCACGGCGGCCCGCACGCTGATCCCGAAGGAACCGTTCTGCGTGCGGATGTCGGCCTCCCACCCGCTGGCCTCACGGGAGCGGGTGGAGCTCGCGGAGCTGGCGGGCGAGACCTGGATGACGATGGTGGAGGACGACGACGGCGGCCCGGAGGCGCTGGTAGCGGCCTGCCAGAAGGCCGGGTTCACCCCCGCGCTGCGCTACCGGATCGCCGACCGCAAGATGCACTACGACCTGATCGCGGCCGGCCGCGCGATCTCGGTGAGCCAGCCGACGGCGCCCCCCGCCGAGGGCACCGTGCTGCGTCCGCTGGTGGGCGACCCGATCACGGGCCGCGTCCGGCTCGCCTGGAACCGGGCGGCGGTCTCCGAGCGCCGGGCGGGACTGCTCTACCGCGCGGCGGGTCTCGCGTATCTGGCGAACGTGCCCAACAACGCCTTCCACCAGGCCTGGTGGGAGTCACGGCCGGAGCTGCATCCGGTCCTGGACTGAGCGGCGCGGCGGTGGCGCTCAGGCGCCGGAGGAGGCCCCCTGGACGGGCTGGTGGCCGTCGGTGCCGTTGGTGCCGTTGGTGCCGTTGGTGCCGTTGGTGCCGTTGGTGCCCTCGGCGTCCTCGCCGTCCGTCTCGCCGTTCAGGTCGCGGGCCATCAGGGTGGCTCCGGCGACCGCGCCCGGCATCAGCAGGACGGCGACGAACGGGACGAGGAAGGCGAGGGTGAGGGGGACGCCGAAGCCGAGGGCGGCCATCCGGCGTCCGCGCAGCAGGCCGAGCCGCTGCTTGAGCTCGATCCCCCGGCGCTGGAGCGCGACCGCCGTCAGCTCCTCGGTGAGGAAGAAGCCGGAGACGCAGAAGCCGAGCGCGGGGACGACCGTCTGCCCGACCACCGGGATGAACCCGGCGGCGAAGAGCAGCACGCCGTAGAGCGCCACCCGGACCAGCACCCGCAGGCTGTCGCGGGCCGAGATCCACAGGTCCTTCCAGAGCGGAAGCCCGGACTCCGGCACGTCGCCGCCCCGGCTGCGGTCGACCTCCTCGGAGAGCGACTCGTAGAAGGGCTGGCCGACCAGGAGCGTCACGGCGGTGAAGGTGATCACCGCGAGGAAGAGGCCGAGCGCGAAGACCAGGAAGGTCAGCGTGCCCCGGAACACGCCCTGCCACGGCGAGGTCCAGTCGTCGGCGAACGGGGTGGCCCAGGCCGTCAGGTCGTCGGCGCCGTAGAAGAGGCCGACGAGCGCCCCCACGTAGAGGACGAAGGTCACCAGACCCGGCAGCAGCCCGAACCCGAACCACCGTCCGTGCCGTCCGACCCACTTCTGACCTTGCAGCAGGTAACCGAATCCCGCCCCGAAATCGCGCATGGTGATCACCCTAACGGCGGGCGGCCCGAGGCCCTCTTGTTGTTCCCGAGTTGAGACGGTAGACCCCTCCGTAATGATCATCGGGCCCAGTTACGGAGGTTCGCACGCATGGCACGACCCCGTTCCGTTCTGATCACCACCACCTGCGCCGCGCTCGGGGCGCTGGTCCTCACCGCGCTCCCGGCGAGCGCCGCGCCGCCGGGCCCGCCCGGCCGGACGGACCACGCGCCCCGTCCCGTACGGGAGGACGGCGGGCCGGAGTCCGCCGCGTCCCGGCTGCCCCGGGCGTTCGGCGCGCCCGACGCGGCCCCGGCGGCGCGCCCCGGCACCGGCTATCCGCGCCGCACGGCCCTGACCGTGCCGCCGGTGGACCCGGCCGACAGGTCGGTCAAGCTGGGGCTCGCCCCGTACCACGCGCTCGCGCCGCGCCTCAACGCCCTCCAGCGGCTGGGCGACCGGGTGAGCGTCGAGGTCGCCGGGCGCTCGGCCGGCGGGCACGAGCTGTACCTGGTCACGGTCACCGCGCCGGAGTCCGCCGGGCAGAGCCGTGAGCAGGAGCGGATGCGCGAGCGGATCGAGAACGCGCCCGCCGCGGCCGCCAAGGACCCCCGGATCAAGGCCGCGTACAAGACGCCGGTCTTCTTCAACAACAACATCCACGGCAACGAGTGGGAGGGCACGGACGCGGCCCTGAAGCTGATCGAGGAGCTGGCCACCGCCACCGACCGCAAGACGGCCGGGCTGCTCGCGCGCACCCGGATCTACCTCAACGTGACGGCCAACCCGGACGGCCGGATCGCGGGCACCCGCACCAATGCGAACGGCTTCGACCTCAACCGCGACTTCGTCACCGCCTCCCAGCCGGAGGCGCGGGCGATCCGCCGGATCGCGATCGACAAGCAGCCGGCCGTGATGCTGGACCTGCACGGCTATGTCAACGGCACCCTGATCGAGCCGACCACCCCGCCGCACGGCGAGAACTACGAGTACGACCTGTTCCTGAAGAACTCCTACGCCAACGCGCTCGGCATGGAGAAGGCCGTCAACGGGCTCGGCTACACCCCGGCGAAGGACGGCGTGGAGCCCGCGGTCATCCCGTTCCGCGACATGCCGGAGGGCTGGGACGACTGGCCGCCCATCTTCACCCCGCAGTACATGCCGTTCCAGGGCGCGGTGGCCGCGCACACCATCGAGTTCCCGATGGCGGTGAACAACGAGGAGTACGACACGCTGCCGGTGGCGGAGCTGCGCCGCCGCTCGGCGATCAACGTCGGCATAGCGGGCGTGGCGATGCGGGCCGCCCTCGACTACACGGACGCGCACCGCGGCTCGGTGCTCGCGGACCAGATCGAGACCTTCCGGCGGGGCGCGGCGGGCGAGCCGCAGCGGCCGGTGTCGGAGAAGACCGTGCCGGGGGTGCCGGGGATCGGCCCGGAGGACGTCTACACGACGTCGTTCCCGCGCGCGTACGTGATCCCGGCGGGCCGCTCGCAGCGGTCGGCGGTGGCGGCGGCGCGGCTCGTGGACCATCTGGTCGCCAATGACGTACGGGTCGGGCGCGCGGCGGACGGTTCGTACGTGGTGGATCTGCGCCAGCCGAAGCGGGGCATCGCCAATGTGATCCTGGCGGACGGCCGGGACATCAGCGGCGACGTGTCGACGATGTACGACATCTCGGGGTGGAGCCTGGGGCTGCTGTGGGGCGCGACGGTACGCAGGGTGGAGCGCGGCCCGGTGCCGCCCGTGGTGGACACGGTCCACGCGGCGGCGCCGACCGGCTCGGTCGCGCCGCGCGGCGACCTGCTGCTGCGGCTCGACGACCCGAAGGAGCTGGTGGCGGTGAACGCGCTGCTCGCGCGGGGCGTCGCCGTGCGGCGTACGGAGAACGGGGCAGCGGTCGTGCCGGGTTCGGCGCGGAAAGCCGCCCGGGAGCTCGCGGAGCGGTACGGGGTGGTGTTCGGGGCCACGAAGGAGCGGGGCACGGCGCCGCTGGCCCGCACGCGGGTGGCGGCCTCGGCGTCGGCGGGCGAGCTGTTCGCGCTGCGGGAGATGGGCTTCGACGTGGTGCCGGTCTCGGCGGCGAGCCTGAACGGGGGCTTCCGCTGGGCGGCCGGGGACGTGCTGTACGTGTCGCGCGGCCTCGACTGGGCCGAGCTGAACCCGGCGGCCCGGTCGGCGCTGCGGGCGAGCGGCGCCGGTGTGGTCGCGGTCGGGGCGGACGGTGCCGCGTTCAACGCGGCGGCGGGGCTGCTGCCGGTGACGTCCGTCGCGGGCAACGGGGACGCCAACGGGGTGGTGCGGGTGCGCGGCGCGGGCTCCCCGCTGACCTCGGGCGCTCCGGGGCACGCCTTCGTCTACGCGCCGCTGTGGTTCACCGGGCTCGGGGCGGGGGTGCGGACGGACCTGTCGTACGCGCCGGTCGCGCCGCTGGTCTCGGGCCACTGGCGGCCGCTGGCGGACGGCCGGGGCGGTCCGGCGGACGCGGCCGGGTGGGCCGCGGTGGTGAGCGGCCGGACCGGATACGGCGCCCCGGTGGTCCTGATCGGCACGGAGCCGCTGTTCCGGGACCACCCGAAGGGGTCGTTCGCCCTGGTGGGAAGGGCCCTGCTGAGCCGCTGACCGGCTCGCGCGGGCACACGTGAAGGAGGGGCCGCACCTCGGTCGGTCGGGGTGCGGCCCCCTTCTACGGTATCCCGTGATCAGACCGCGAGCTCCACCGTGATGTTGCCGCGGGTCGCCTTGGAGTACGGGCAGACCTGGTGGGCCTTCTCGATCAGGCTCTTGGCGGTCTCGGCGTCCACGTTCGGAATGGTCGCCGAGATCTTCACGATGATGCCGAAGCCCTCGTCGTTCTTGCCGATGCCGACCTCGGCGGTGACCGTCGAGCCGGACACGTCCGCGTTCTCGTTGCGGGCGACGACGCCGAGCGCGCCCTGGAAGCAGGCGCTGTACCCGGCGGCGAAGAGCTGCTCCGGGTTGGTGCCGGCGCCGGAGCCGCCCATGGCCTTCGGCGGGTTCACGACGACGTCGAGCTGCCCGTCGTCGGTGGCGACCCGGCCGTCGCGGCCGTTCTCGGCGGTCGCGACGGCGGTGTACAGGACGTCGGAGTGCTGGATGGACATGCTGATGTCTACCTTCTTCGTTCGCCGCGACTCGCGCCCACGATCGCGACGGCTGAGGGAAGACTAGCGGGTCAGCGAGACGATCATCTTTCCGGTGTTCTCGCCGCGGAGCAGGCCGAGGAAGCCTTCCGCACCGTTCTCGATGCCCTCGACGAAGGTCTCGCCGTACTTCAGCTCACCGGAGCGCAGCCAGCCGCCGACCTCCTGGACGAACTGCTGCCGCATGCCGTAGTGGTCGCCGACGAGGACGCCCTGGAGACGGAGCCGCTTGCCGATGATCATGGCCATGTTGCGCGGGCCCGGGACCGGCTCGGTGTCGTTGTACTGCGCGATCATGCCGCAGATGGTGGCGCGGCCGTGCACGTTGAGCGAGGAGATCGCGGCTTCGAGGTGGTCGCCGCCGACGTTGTCGAAGTAGACGTCGATGCCGTCCGGGGCGGCCTCGCGGAGCTGGTCCTTGACCGGGCCGTTCTTGTAGTTGAAGGCGGCGTCGAAGCCGAGCTCCTCGACGAGCCACTTGACCTTCTCGTCGGAGCCGGCCGAGCCGATGACCCGGGAGGCGCCCTTGAGCTTCGCCATCTGGCCGACCTGGCTGCCGACGGCACCGGCCGCGCCGGAGACGAAGACGGCGTCGCCCTCCTTGAAGGAGGCCACGTCGAAGAGGCCCGCGTAGGCGGTGAGGCCCGTCATGCCGAGCACGCCGAGGTAGGTGGAGAGCGGGGCGAGCTCCGGGTCGACCTTGGTGGCCTGCTGGGCCGGCACCTGGGCGTACTCGCGCCAGCCGAGGCCGTGCAGCACGTGGTCGCCGACGGCGAAGCCCTCGGCGCTGGACGCGACGACCTCGCCGACCGCGCCGCCGTCCATGGGGTGGTCCAGCTGGAACGGGGGAATGTACGACTTGACGTCGTTCATGCGGCCGCGCATGTACGGGTCGACGGAGAAGTGCCGGTTGCGCACGAGGACGTGGCCCTCGGCGGGCTCGGCGACCGGGGTCTCGCGCAGGGCGAAGTCCGACGGCACGGGCCAGCCGTGCGGACGGGAGACGAGGTGCCACTCACGGCTGGACGCGGGCAGTGCGGACATCGGCGGAGCCTCCTAGAAATGCTTCATCAACTGAAACAACCATGCGCCTCAATATTTCATGCTGTCAAGTATCGGAGTACGATGAACCCATGTCCACCACACGCACGGACCCCCTGACGCTGGAAGTCGTGGATCTCATCGGCACCGTCGTGGCGCGCTACCACGACGAGTACGAGGAGGCCGCCGCCCAGCACGCCCTCACCGGCGCGCAGGCCCGCGTCCTCGGCCTGCTCTCGCTGGAGCCCACCCCCATGCGGAAGATCGCCGAGAAGCTCAAGTGCGAGCCGTCGAACGTGACGGGGATCATCGACCGCCTGGAGTCCCGCGGCCTCGCCGAGCGCCGCCCGGACCCCGGCGACCGCCGGGTGAAGGTGGCCGCCCCCACCGAGGAGGGCCGCGACGTCGCCCGCAGGCTGCGCGAGTCGCTGCGCTTCGCCCGCGAGCCGCTCGGCGAGCTGACCGAGGTCGAGCGCACCCTGCTCCGCGACCTCCTGAAGCGGATGCTCGGCACGGCGTAGCCGAGGGCCTCGCCCTAGGGCCTCGCCCTAGACGCACCACCACAGGAAGCGCGTGCACGTCGGGCTCGGCGTCGGGCTGGGGGGCGGGCTCGGCGTGCCCGTGGTCGGCGCCGGGCCGCTCGCCGTGGGCGAGGCGGAGCCGGAGGCCGTGGCGGTGGCGGTGGGCGTGACGGTCGGCGCCGGGGAGCCGGTGGACGTGCGCGGCGAGGTGCCGGGGCCGCCCCCGGAGCCCGCGCCCGGACCCGTACCGGACCCGGAGCCCGACCCCGAGCCCGTACCACCGCCCGAGGCGGATCCGCCCGAGCCGCCCGGGCGGTGCGAGGCGTGGCCGGTGGGCGTCGGACCGGCCGAATCCGGCCGCTCGACCGTCCCCGGCCCCTCGGACTCCTCGGGGCTCCCCGACGGGCTCGGCGGGTCCGGGTCGAGGGTGGTCTCGACGACCTCCTCCTCCCGCACCGCGGTCGCGGCGCCGCCCGTGTCGGGCTGCTCCAGGGCCAGCTTCGCCATGCTCAGCGCCCCGGCCGCGAGCACCAGACCGAGCGTGCCCACCAGGACCGTGCGCCCGCGTCGCGAGCGCGCCCGGCGCGCGGCGGCCCGCCCCGTGCCGGGGCGCGGCGGCTCCAGCGGGTCGAGCTCGAAGGCGTAACCGGACTCCGGCCCGGCCGGCGGGGGGAAGGCCGCCGGTTCGGCGATCGGGTGGGGGGCGCGGTACCGCAGCTCCTCGGCGGGGGTCCCGCAGCCGGCACAGGCCAGGGCGCCGTTGAGATGCCGTCGGCACTGGTGGCAGTAGTCCATGGCGCCCGCAGGCTATGCGCCCCATGGACACGACAGATAGCCGCGGACGTGAGGATCCTGTGAGGAAACCGCAGGTCGTGGGCGTGCCGTCGCTAATCTCCCCCTTCGGGCAGGATGGGCCCATGACCCCTGCCGCCCCCTTTGGGCCGGACGAGTTCCAACTCGTCCTGCTCCGCCGGATGGCCGACCATCAACCGGGACTCGTGGACGACGCGCTGCGCGCGCTGGGCACCACCCGCACCGCGATGCGCGAGGCGAACAAGCGCTGGCAGGCGCGGGCGCACGCCCCGCGCGCGGCGGGTGAACTCGACCGCTACCGGGCGGCGCTGGGCGAGCCGGAGGCGCGGCACGCGGTCCAGGGCTTCCCCGCCGGGCACGAGGCGTGGGTGTGGCCGGTGCCGCTCTGGCCCGAACTCCGCTTCTCGGTCTTCGCCGGGCCGGGCCGCGCCGTCTGGTCGAGGGCCCTGGTCAGGGCCCCGGGCGCCCCCGTACCCGCCCTGCGCACGGTGTCGGACCTGCGGCCGTGGCGGTGCGTGATCGACGAGGTCTACGCAGCGTTCCGCGACACCCGGGCACGCGAGCAGGCCGCCCCCACACTCACCCGCCTGGACTTCACCCTGCCCGACGGCTCCCCGTGCGCGGCGGAGTTCGCGTGGGGCCTCTTCCAGAGGCTGCTGCCGGTGACGCCCTGACAGACACGGACGGCACCGCCCGGCACCGCTGGCGCCGCGAGGCACTGCCGGGCATTGGCCGGCACCGCCAGGCACCGCCACGCACTGGCCGGCACCGCCAGGCGCCGCCGGGCACCGGTCGGCACAGACCGGCCCCAACCGACCCCGGCCAGCACCGACCGGCCGCGACAAGCCCCGACCGGCCCCGCCTGTCTCCCAGCCCCTCCCCCAACCCCACCCCCAAGCCTGACCCTCCGTCAGCGAACCCCTCCCCCGGGCGGCGCAGCCCAACGCGCGCCCCGGCCGGGGCGGCAGCACGATGCGAACAGGACCGCGCTCCGCGCACCGCCTCGCCCGTGCCAGCACCGCACTCCGGAGGAACGCCGTGACCGTCAGCCTTGAGCAGCTGCGCCGCTGCCATGTCGCCGTCGACCTGGGAGCAGCCCGCACCCGGGTCTTCGTCAAGGGCGCCGGACTCGTCGTCGACGAGCCGTCCGTCGCCGCAGTGAACACCCGTACCGGCGCGCTCATCGCCGTCGGCGCCCTGGCCGAGAAGATGACCGGCCGCACCCCGGACTACATCCGGGTGGTCCGCCCCGTCTCCGGCGGCACCGTCGTCGACATCGAGATGGCCCAGCGGATGCTCCGTCACCTGCTCGGCGACAAGCTCCGCCGCCAGCTGCGCCGCAAGCCCCGGCTGCGCGCCGCCGCCTGCACCCCGCACGACAGCGACCCGCTCGCCCAGCGCGCCGCCGTGGAGACCCTGGTCGGCCTCGGCGCCCGCCGGGTCGAACTGGTCGACACCCTGATCGCGGCGGCCGTGGGCTGCGGACTCCCGGTGGAGCAGCCCACCGCGACCATGATCATGGTGTGCGGGGCGGCCACCACCCAGGTCGCGGTGCTCTCGCTCGGCGCGATCGTCACCGCCGAGCGCGTCCCAGTCGGCGGCGACGCCATCGACCACGCGGTCATCCAGCACCTGCGCCACCAGCACGAGCTGATGCTGCCCAGCCAGTCGGTCCGCCCCCTGCAAGTGGCGCTGCACGGCAACGGCCTGACGCTCCAGGGCCCCACCTACACGGAGATCCACGGCCGGGACGTGGCGACCGGCCTGGCCCGTTCGGTGACCGTCGACACCGCCGCCGTACGGGAGGCCATCCAGACGCCGCTGACCGCCGTCCTCGACGGCATCGGCAAGGTCCTCCGCGACTGCCCGCCCGACCTGGTGGCCGACCTGGCGGACCGCGGCATCATGATGGTCGGCGGCAGCGCCCTGCTGCCGGGCCTCGACCAGATGCTGCGCGAGGCCACCGGGATGCCCGTGCACATCGCCGAGCGGCCCGACGTCTGCGCCGTGCTGGGCCTGGGCGCGATGCTGGAGGGCAAGATCCAGCCGCTGGTCCTCAACCCGCTGGCCGAAAGCGAATAGCCGGCGGCTGGGTGTTTTGTACGACAATGAGCCCATGCCGATCATGGACGAGCCCGGCGACGACCACGCCACCTCCCTGGTCCCCCGGCTTCCGATGCTGCTCGAAGCCGTCCTCGGCGTCGGCAGCGAGCTCGAACTGCGGGCCACCCTCCAGCACCTCGTGGAGACCGCGACCCAGCTGACCGGGGCCCGCTACGGGGCGCTCGGGGTCCTCGACCCCGAGCGCGGGACCGTGACCGACCTGTACACCTCCGGCCTCAGCGAGGCACAGCGGCGCCGGATCCGCCGGCTCCCCGAAGGGCCCCCGGGGACGAGCCCCTACCTCGGCGTGCCCATCCGGGTCCACACCGAGGTCTTCGGCAACCTCTACCTCACCGAGAAGCGCGAGGGCTCCTTCACCGAGGAGGACCACAGCCTGCTGCGCGTCCTCGCCTCCCAGGCCGGCATCGCCATCGGCAACGCCCGGCTGTACGAGACGGCCCGCCAGCGCGAACGGTGGATCGAGGGCGCCGCCGCCGTCACCACGGCGCTGCTCGCCGGCGAACCGGCCGAGAACGCCCTGATGACCGTCGCCGAACGGGCCAGGCTGCTCGCCGGCGCCACCGCGGGCGTGGTGCTCCAGCCCACCGAGGAGGGCGGGATGGAGATCGTCGCCGCCTCGACCACCGACGACCCCGGCGACCTGGTCGGCACGACGATCGCCCCCGGCTCCCCCGTCCTGGTGCAGCTGCTCGGCGGCGAACCCGTCTTCATCGAGGACTCGGCGAGCGACCCCCGGATGACCACCCACGTCCGCAGCCGCTTCGGGCCCTCGATGATGCTGCCGCTCCAGAGCGGCGGGAAGCTGATCGGCACCCTCGCGCTGCCCCGGCGGCGCGGCGACCGCCCGTACACGGCGGTGGACCGGCTGCTCGCCGCCCAGTTCGCCTCGCAGGCGGCCCTCGCCCTGGTCCTCGCCGACGCCCAGCACGACCGGGAGCGGCTCGCCGTCTACGAGGACCGCGACCGGATCGCCCGCGACCTGCACGACCTGGTCGTCCAGCGCCTCTTCGCCACCGAGATGATGCTGGAGTCGACCCGGCGCAGGGCGGACGACTCCTCCGACGAGGACACGCTCCTCGGGCGGGCGGTCGACGAGCTGGACTCGACGATCCAGGAGGTCCGCACGACCATCTTCGCGCTCCAGCAGCCGCCCGCGGACGCGCCCACCTCGTTCCGCGGCCGGGTGCTGCGGGAGACCGGCGGCGCGGCGGCGCTGCTCGGCTTCCAGCCCTCCGTGCACTTCTCCGGCGCCGTCGACACCCTCGCCGACGAGACCTCCGCCGACGGGCTGCTGGCCGCCCTGCGGGGCGCGCTGGCCGCGGCACACCGCCGCCCCGGCGTCACGGCGGTGACGGTCGAGGTGGAAGCCGACGAGACGGGACTGCACCTAAGCGTGGAGACCGACGGCACCCCGCCGACGACGGTGACGTGGCCATAGGTCGAGCCCGTACGGCGTAACCCCGCGCGCACGGCCCCCGCCCCCGATCTTGACTGGGTTCGTGGACACCGAAGCGAAGATCCCCGCGGCCGCCTACCGCAACCTGGCCATGGCGACCATCGGCTTCACGCTCACCTTCTGGGCCTGGGACCTGATCGCCCCGCTCGCGAGCTGGTACGGGGACCGCCTCTCGCTCAGCTCCTTCGAGCAGTCCCTGCTCGTAGCCGTCCCCGTCCTGGTCGGCTCCCTGGGCCGCATCCCGGCAGGCGCGCTCACCGACCGCTACGGCGCCCGCCGGATGTTCCCACTGGCCGCCGCGCTCACCATCATCCCCGTCCTCCTCCTGACCGTGGTCAAGGACTCGTACCCGCTGATGCTGGCCGTCGGCTTCCTCCTCGGCCTCGGCGGCACGACGTTCGCGATCGGCATCCCGCTGGTCAACTCCTGGTTCCCGCCGGCCAAGCGCGGCTTCGCCCTCGGGGTCTTCGGCATGGGCATGGGCGGCGTGGCGCTGTCCGGCTACTTCACCCCCCGCATCGCCAAGCACGGCGAGAACCTCCCCTTCCTCGTGGTGGCCATCGCCCTCGCCGCGTACGCCGTACTGGCCGCCCTCCTCATCACGGACCGCCCCGACCGCCCGGTCCCCGCCGCCTCCCTGGCCCACCGCCTAGGCCAAGCAGGCCGACTGCGAGTCACCTGGGAGCTTTCAGCCCTGTACGCGATCGGCTTCGGCGGCATCGTCGCGTTCGGCGTCTATCTGCCGACGTACCTGAAGACCTGGTACGAGCTCGACCCGACCGACGCGGGCACCAAGGCGGCCGGATTCGCCCTGGTGACGGTCGTGTTCCGGCCGATCGGCGGCTGGCTCTCGGACCGGGTGCACCCCGCCCTGGTGACCTCCGCCGCGCTCGCCGTCGTCGCGCTCCTCGCGATCGTCCAGGCCTTCGACCCACCGTTGAACCCCGGCGGCACCACGGCCCTGCTCCTCATGGCGGCGGGCCTCGGCACCGCGAGCGGCTCCGTCTTCGCCCTGGTCTCCCAGGTCACCCCGCAGTCCCAGGTGGGCAGCGTCACCGGCATCGTCGGCGCGATGGGCGGCCTCGGCGGCTTCGTCCCGCCGCTGGTCATGGGCGCCATCTACAGCGCCAAGGGCTCGTACTCGATCGGCTTCATGCTCCTGTCCGACCTGGCCCTCGCGGGCTGCGTCTACGCGTACGGCCGGATGCGCAACGTCCGGCCCGAGGGCGACGACGCGCCGCCCGGGGTGAGCAAGGTCGCAGCGCGCCGCCCCTGACGCCTGGGCAGAATGCCTCCATGAGCGCCCTGTTCCCGGCCCTGAGGGACCGATCCGACCAGCCCGCCCTGCGCTTCGGCGCGGAGACCCTGACGTACGAGGAACTGGCGCGCGCCGCCGGGGCCCTGGCGGTACGGATCATGGGCGCCGGACGCGTCGCGGTCTGGGCCACGCCCACCGCCGAGACCGCCGTCGGCGTGGTCGCCGCGCTCCTCGAAGGGGTGCCGGTCGTCCCGGTCAACCCGCGGACCGGCGCGCGCGAGCTGGCGCACATCCTCGCCGACAGCGCGCCCGCCGTGGTGCTCGCGGGCGCCGGGGACGAGCTGCCCCCAGGACTCGCGGAGCTGCCCCGGATCGACGTGGAGACCCGGGTCCCGCACTTCAGCCCCCTCAGCGCCGCCACCGCCTTCGCCGGCGGACCCGACGACCCCGAGTCCCCCGCCCTGATCGTCTACACCTCCGGCACGACGGGCCCGCCCAAGGGCGTCGTGCTCTCCCACCGGGCCGTCGCCGCCTCGCTGGACGCCCTGGAGGAGGCCTGGAAATGGACGTCCGAAGACATCCTCGTACACGCCCTGCCGCTCTTCCACGTCCACGGCCTGATCCTCGGCGTCCTCGGCCCCCTGCGACGCGGCGGCGAGGTACGACACCTGGGCACCTTCTCCGTGGAAGGCGTAGCCGGCGAACTCGGCGACGGCGGCGGAACGATGCTCTTCGGCGTCCCGACCATGTACCACCGGCTCGCCGAGGCACTCCCCCACGACCCCGCACTGCTCCGGGCACTCACCGGCGCCCGCCTCCTCGTCTCCGGCTCGGCGTCCCTGCCCGTGCACGACCACGAGCGGATCACCTCGGCGACAGGCCGCACGGTGATCGAGCGCTACGGCATGACCGAGACGCTCATGAACACCTCCGTCCCCGTCGGCTCGGACCCCCGCCCCGGCTCGGTCGGATTGCCACTGCGCGGGGTGGAGCTGCGCCTGGTGGAGGAGGACGGCTCGGTCCTCACCGCACACGACGGGGAGACCGTCGGCGAGATCGAGGTCAGGGGCCCGAACCTGTTCACCGCCTACCTCAACCGCCCGGACGCCACGGCGGCGGCGTTCGCCGACGGCGGCTGGTTCCGCACCGGGGACATGGCGGTACGGGAGCCCGACGGCTACGTCCGGATCGTCGGCCGCAAGGCCACCGACCTCATCAAGAGCGGCGGTTACAAGATCGGCGCGGGCGAGATCGAGAACGCCCTGCTCGACCACCCCGAGGTGGCCGAGGCGGCCGTGACCGGCGAGCCCGACCCGGACCTGGGCGAGCGGATCGTGGCCTGGGTGGTCCCCACGGACCCGACCAAACCACCCAAGCCCGACACCCTGGCAGCCCACGTCACCGCCCTCCTAGCCCCCCACAAGCGCCCCCGCGAGGTCCGCTACCTGAAGGCTCTGCCCCGCAACGACATGGGCAAGATCCTGAAGAAGGCACTACCCGGACCCCCCGATGCCTGACCGCCTCACGGCCCGCCAGGCCGCAGCCCTCCTCACGGACGACTTCACACTCAACCCCCCTCCCCCACCCTCCCAGCCCCCCGACGGCCCCCTCGCCTGGACCGGCTACGACACCTCTCGCGCCCGGGCAGCCGAACGCACCGGCGAGGACGAGTCCGTCCTGTACGGCACGGCGACCGTAGGCGGCCACCCCTGCGTGTTGGTGGTCTTCGAATTCGGCTTCCTGGGCGGCTCGCTGGGCCGTGCGGCCGGCGACCGACTGGTAGCCGCCTACCGCGAGGCGGCCGAACGCCGCGTCCCCCTGGTCTCCCTCGTCGCGACCGGCGGCAGCCGCATGCAGGAGGGCATGGTCGCCCTGGCCCAGCTCCAGCGCGTGGCCGCCGCAGCGGTCCGCCTCCGCGCGGCGGGCGTACCCCACGTGACCGTGCTGCGCGACCCGTCGACCGGCGGCGGCTGGGCAACAGTAGGCGCCGCAGCAGACATCATCCTGGCCCTACCGTCGGCACAGGTCGCCTTCGCAGGCTCAAGGGTCCGCCCACCAACCGCAGACCCCACGGCGTACACAGCGGAATCCCAGCAAACCCACGGCCACGTGGACGCCCTGGTCCAGCCGGAACACCTCCGCGAAACCATCGCCCTCTGGCTACGCCTACTGAGCGCACCCGCCAGCCGAACGACGGCGGAAGGGGGCCGGCGCGGGGGTGGGGGTGTCCGGACGTGGCGGCGCCCGGAACGAGCGAAGCGAAGTGGAGGTCGCAGTCCGGACAC
>NZ_JBEOUE010000042.1:0-41750 GCF_040303965.1 Streptomyces sp. NPDC094032
TTCTGTATTACTGTCGTGTGCTCTTCCGATCTGGTGTCCGGACGTGGCGGCGCCCGGAACGAGCGAAGCGAAGTGGAGGTCGCAGTCCGGACACCCCCACCCCCGCGCCGGCCCCCGCACCACCCCCGCAGCCGGACCCACCCCACGCCCAGACCCCCCAGGACCTCCCGACCACCGGCTGGGACGCCGTACGAAGGGCCCGCGAGAGGGACCGCCCCCGGTCCGGGGCATACCTGGACCACTACTTCGAGGTGCGGGCGCAGATCAGCGGGGACCGCGCCGGAGGCGTGGACCCGGGCATCGAGTGCGGCTTCGGAATCCACGAGGGCCAGACAGTGGCGTACGCGGCCCAGAACGGCACACCGACCCGCCCGGCCGGCTTCCGGACGGCGGCGCGCCTGGTGCGCCTCGCAGGAAGACTGAACATCCCCGTCCTCACCCTGATCGACACCCCCGGCGCCGCCAACGACGCCGAGGCCGAACGGGCGGGCGCGGGCCCGGCCATCGCGGAGGCGTTCACGGCCCTGGCGGAGGCCCGCACACCCATCACGTCGCTCCTCGTCGGCGAGGGCGGATCGGGCGGCGCCCTGGCGCTGGCGGCCCCCGGGAACACCTGGGCGGCGCCCGGCAGCTACTTCTCGGTGATCGCCCCCGAACTGGCCGCGCAGATCCTCAAGCGCCCGCAGGACCGCGTCCCCGAGACGGCGGACCAACTACGGCTGCGCCCCCAGGACCTGGTGGACCTCGGCATAGTGCGCGGAATCATCGAGACGACCTAGCCGCCCCGACCAGCAAGAAGCCCCCTCCGCGTAGGAGGGGGCTCCAAGCCGTTGCGGGGGACGGATCAGCCGTTGTCGCCCGTGCAGAGGCTGAAGTCACCACAGACGACCACGGTGTGGTCCACCACGGTGGTGTCCACCACGGTCACCACGGTGGTGTCGCCCTCGTCCTCGTCGCCGTACCCGTGGGCGAAGGCCGTGCCCGAACCCGAGAGGACGACGGCGGCGGCCAGGGCGGCCGTGGCGATGAACTTGCGCATGAAAACCTCCTGAGGAGCGGAGTTGCTCGACCGGAGCCTCTCCAGGGCATAGGCCCACGGCAAGCGCCGCGCCCTGATCGCCGCGCGGAATGACCCGTTCGGGCGGCGCATTCGCTACTTCACGCCCACCGCCCGGATGATCTCCTGCCGCACCGACCCGCCCCGGTCATCACTGGCACCGGCACGCAGCGAAACAGACTTGGCCCCGACCGGAACACGCAGCTCACCACGGGACGACCGATCGAGCACGACCGTGCCCCAGCTCACCCCCTCGTCGTACGAGACTTCGAGCGAGCCGCCACCGATCCGCCCGGTCCCGGCCGCACCCGCCACGTACTGGGCGGAGATCCGCACGGGAACCCGCGCCCCGGCCCGGACATCGCCGACGAGGTCGGTGTCGAGGTCGAAGCCGAGGTTGATCAGCGGCAGGCGGGTGATCCGGTCGGACGGGGTCTCGGCCGACCGGAAGGTCCACTCGGCGTGCCCCTTGGTGCCGAGCCGCCAGCGCGCCGGATCGAGGGCGGTGTCGGTGACGACCTTGTACGTGGCCTCCTCGGCCGGGGAGTCCCAGGCGTAGGCGCCGGAGCTCTTCCGCCGGTCGACGCGGACCCCGTTGACGTACACCTCGGTGTACTGCGTCATGGAGTCGTCGCTCCACACGTTGCCGAAGCCGGTGTGGTCGGGCCCCGAGTCCCCCCAGCCGGGCGTGTTGAACCGCAGGTCGTTCCCACTGCGCTCCTGACCCCAGCCGAGCCCGGTGCCGAGCCACGGGTGCCAGACCGGCTTGAACCATTCCAGCTCGTTCGAGCTGCCACCCCGGTAGACGGAGAGCCCGCCGCGCTGCTCCAGGGAGTCGCCGAGGTCGACGGACTCGTGCCAGCGCTGGCCGGGCCCGGTGGAGACGTACTCGGTGCGCTCGGCCGGGAAGGCGATCCACTCCTTGAAGCCGAAACCGATCCGGAAGGTATCGGTGACGGAGTAACGGAACTCACCACCGAGCTCTTTCTTGGCGGTCGGCATGTGGAAGGTCGACCGAACGGTGGCAAGTTCCCCACGTCCGGGCCGGAACACGAGGTCACCGTCGATGGCGCCAGGGTGCCCCTCGGAAAGGTCATAGACATACGGCGTGAACCGGGTCCCCGTCAGATCGACCACAGTGCCGCGCGCGGCAGCGGTAGCAAGCCGCCCGGCGTCGGCCGCGTTCACGGTGGCGACGGAGAGCGCCCGGTCCTCATAGTCGGCGGTGCCGAACCAGGCCATCAGACGCCCCGGCCGATCGTCGGTGACGAACAGCACCTTCGCACCAGCGTCCTGCGCGGTCTGGGCGAGCGCGACGGCGTCGGCCCCCTCGGTGCGCCGGACCAGAACGGCCTTACCGGTGACGTCCTTGCCCGCGTACTCGCCGGCGGTGCCGGTGCCCGCGTCGACCACGGCGAGCCGGTGCCGCCCCTCCAGGAGGGTGGCGCCGGGCTGCGCGACGACCTCGGAGAGCCGACCGCCGGCAGCCTTCGCCTCCAGCAGCGGCTTGCCGAGCCGCCAGACCGTCCGGTACTCGAAGCTGCCGGTGGCGGGCTTGACGGTGGGCGCAGCGAAGACCGAGTCGTACATCACGGGGACGAGGACGGCGCCACCATAGGAGGCCCCGTTGGCCTGCCGATCGAACTCCATCAGAAGCTGCCGGGTCTCGGTACGCCGGTCGACCTCGGCGCGGATCTCACGCAGCCGCCGCCCGTCGAGGGTGACCTCACGGTCGCGGTCGAGCACGATCTCGGGCTCGGTGAGGAACCCGAGGCCGAGCGAGTCCTTCCCATGGGCGCCGCGCACGTCGAGGAAGGTGTCAACGGTGTACGTCCCCGGCTTCAGGCGCAGTTGGAGCGTGCCGGACTCACCGACGGCCGCCGGGAACGGATCGGTGCCGGCGGCGAGCCGCTGCACGCCGAGGCGGGCGGGGACGGGGGCGCCGTCGCGGTCCTTGACGTGGACGGTGAGGGTGTAGCGCTCCTCTTCCTTGACGAGGCCGAGCGCGGTGTGGGCGACGGCGGCGCCGTCCGCGCTCGCGAGGATCCGGCCGGAGCTGACACCGACGGGAGCCTTGGCGCCGTCACCGGTGACAGTGGTGGCGGCGGTGCCATGGGCGGGGACGGTGAGCGCGGTGTCGGCGAGAACGGCGGCGCCCTCGGGCATCCCCTCGACGGCCAGGTCCAACCGGACCGGCGCATCACCGGAATTGGCGTACGTGACGGTCTTCGTCACGGGCTTGTTCTCCTCGTACGGCCAGGAGGAGAAACCCAGATCGGCGGAACCGGTCGCGGTGACGTTCGCGGAGATCGCGGCGCCGACGTCGACGCGCCCCGCGCCGAGGTCGTAGGCGGAGTCGGCGAGCGTCCGGGAGCTGGACATGAGGGCGTTCTTGAGCTGGGCGCCGCTCCAGTCGGGATGCCGCTCGGCGAGCAGCGCGGCGACGCCCGCGACGTGCGGGGTCGCCATCGACGTACCGCTCATGGAGGTGTAGAGGCCGCTGCCCGCGACGAGTTGGGAGCGGGCGGCGAGGATGCCGACGCCGGGGGCGGAGAGGTCGGGCTTGAGGCCCTGGTCGCCGTAGCGGGGCCCCTTGCTGGTGAAGTAGGCGGCCTCGTCGCGGGAGTCGACGGCGCCGACGGTGAGCGCGGAGTCGGCCGCGCCGGGCGAGCCGATGGAGCCGGGGGCGCCGGAGTTGCCCGCGGCGACGACGAAGAGCGCGCCGGTCTCGGCGGACAGCGAGTTCACGGCCTGCGCCATGGGGTCGGTGCCGTCACTCGGCTCGCTGGACCCCAGGCTCATCGACACGATCTTCGCGTCGATGTCCCGGGCGGCCCACTCCATGCCGGCGATGATCTGCGACTCGGTGCCGGAGCCCTGGTCGCTGAGGACCTTGCCGACGGCGAGGGTGGCGCCGGGAGCGACGCCCTGCTCCTTGCCGGCGGAGCCCGCGCCGCTGCCGCCGACGGTGGAGGCGACGTGGGTGCCGTGCCCGTTGCGGTCGGCGACCTCCTGGCCCTCGATGAAGGACCGGGTCTCGGTCACGCGTCCGGCGAGGTCGGGGTGGCCGGCGTCGACGCCGGTGTCGAGGACGGCGACCTTGACGCCCTTGCCGGTGAGCCCGGCCTCCCACGCCTTGGGGCTGCCGATCTGGGCGTTGGAGTCGGCCATGGCGGCGGTCACCCGGGCGTCCAGCCAGATCTTGGCGGGAGCGGCGGACCGGCGGGCGGCGGGCGCGGTGAACTCGCGCCAGAACGCGCCCGGTTCGGTGACGGTGACGGCAGCTCCGCCGATGCTGGGCAGGGCGCGGACGGTCTCGGTGCCGCGCGGGGCGACGGCGGCGGCCCGGGCGCCGCGGGCGCCTCCGTACGTGACGATCAGCGGCAGCTCGCCGGTGATGCCCTGCTCGACGAGGCCGGTGACGTCGAAGAGGCGCCGGTCGAGGACCCCGGCGTCCAGGTAGGGCCGGGCCTCGTCGGGTATGACGGTGACCCTGCCGTTCGCGGTCTCGGTGCGGACGGCTCCGGTGGCGCCCTTCGCCCGCTCGACGGTGACGGTGCCGCGCCCTTCGCCGAGTCCGGTGAGGGTGACGCGGTCGCCGGTGACGAGGGTGACGGTGGTGGAGGCGGAGGCCGCCCCCGCGCTCCTGAAGGTGTCCGGCACGGCGGATTCCGCCGCTCCCGCGGGCGCCTGGCCGACCGTGAGCAGCACCAGGGAGAGCCCGGCGGCGAGCAGGCCGGCTGCCCTTCCTCGTGCGGAAGGTCTGATCACGACACACTCCTCGGCGCCCGGGGGAAGGGGTGGTTCCGGGCGTCGCGAGGAGTCTGTTCCGTGGGGCGGGAGTTGATCCGTGTGGCGGCTGGCGGCTATGTGCCGTGGCGGTCAACCGCCAGTACGGGCAGCGGTGTTGACGGTACGGTCACGGGGCCGGGTGCTCCGCGTCGTACCGCCGGAAGCCCTTCGCGTACAGGGCGAGGATCCCGATCGCGAGGACACAGGCGAGGCCGCCGCCGGTGATGGCCACGGCCGGGGAGGTGAGATCGGCGACGGATCCCGCGAGGAAGTCACCGAGCCGGGGCCCGCCCGCGACGACCACGATGAACACGCCTTGCAGCCGTCCCCGCATCTCGTCCGGGGCCGCGACCTGGAGCATCGTGTTGCGGAAGATCATCGAGACGGTGTCGGAGTACCCGGCGACGGCGAGCAGGGCCAGCCCGAGCCAGAGGTTCCGGGTGAGCCCGAAGGCGGCGATGGCGGTGCCCCAGGCGGCCACGGAGAGCAGGATCGCCTGCCCGTGGTGGCGGATCCGGCCCTGCCAGCCGGACAGCACCCCGCCGAGCAGCGCGCCGAACGCCGGTGCGGCGACCAGGAGTCCGGTGGTCTTCGCGTCCCCGCCGAACCAGAGGACGGCGACGGCCGGGAAGAGCGCGCGCGGATGGGCGAGGATCATCGCGCAGAAGTCGGAGAAGAACGTCATCCGCAGATTGGGCCGGGTGGCGAGGAAGCGCAGCCCGTCGAGGACGGAGGCCCTCTTGGCACCGGTCCGCTCGGGCAGCATCGACGGCAGCCGCCCCATCGCGTAGAGCGAGGCCGAGAAGGCGAGGACGTCGATGGTGTACGCGGCCTGGTAGCCGTACAGGCCGACGATGAGGCCGCCGAGGCTGGGCCCGACGAGCGTCCCGAAGGTGGTGGTCATCGCGTTGAGCGCGTTGGCGGCGCGCAGCTGCTCGGGGGGCAGCAGTCGCGGGATCATCGAGCTGCGGGCGGGCGAGTTGAGCGCGGCGCAGACGGCCTGGAGGGAGACGATCCCGTACAGGAACCAGACCTGCTCGAACCCGGCGAAGGCGGCCGCGGCGAGCGCGGCGGACAGGACCGCCGAGCCGCCGGCGCTGGCCAGGCCCAGCTTGCGCCGGTCGACGGTGTCGGCGACGGCCCCGCCGTAAAGGCCGAAGATCACGAGCGGGACGAGCGAGAAGAGCCCGACGAGGCCGACCGAGAACGGCGAGCGGGTGATGTCGTAGACCTGGAGCGAGATGGCCAGGGTCGTCATGCCCTGGCCGACCCAGGTGACGGCGTTGCCGAACCAGAGCCGGCGGTAGTGGACGGAGGTGCGCAGCGGGGTCAGATCGGCGAAGACCCTGCGCTTCTCGGCGCCCGTCTCCTGAGTGGCGGTCACGCGGCGTCGGCCGCGATGTCGTACCGGAGCTCGGGGCGCGCCCAGTGGATGCGCCCGCTGGGCGGGACGGTGCCGGTGCGGCGGGCACCGGTGCGCAGGTAGAAGTCCTCGGAGGGCGGATGCGAGACGACCTTGACGGACGTGAGCCCGGCGGTCCGCGCCTCCTGGATCATGTGCTCGACGAGCAGCCGCCCGATGCCGAGGCCCTGTGCCTCGTCGGCGACGAAGGCCAGGTCGAGCTCGGCGTCGTCGAGGATCAGCGCGTAGAAGCCGAGCACCTTGCCGTCTACGTCGCCGTCGCCGTCACCCCCGCCCTCGACGGCGACGTAGACAGGGTGGTGCTCGATGTACGAGCCGCCCACCTGGTAGCCGTCGACCATGGCGGCGTAGTCGCCCCGGTAGGCGCCTGACCTACGGACGATCCGGGTGAGGCGCTTGGCGTCGTCGGCTGTGGCGCGTCTGAGGGTGACCATGCGGCGAGTATAGGACCGACTTTGAAGTTGGCTCCTTACATTCTCGTGAAGGGCCGGTAGCGGGTGCCGCTCACCCACAGGCGGCGAGGCCGTCCGGGTCGACGCCGTCGAGCCGGGCGGTCAACGCGTTCAGACGGTCGCGCAGCTCGACGAACTCGGCCAGGTCCAGCCCGGTCGCGGCGGCGATCCGGCGCGGCACCCCGAGCGCCCGCCCGCGCAGCGCGGCCCCGTCGCCGGTGACCCGCACGGTGACGGAGCGCTCGTCCTCCGGGCTGCGCCGCCGCTCGACGTAACCGGCCGCCTCCAGCCGCTTGAGCAGCGGGGACAGGGTCCCGGAGTCGAGCCGGAGCCGCTCGCCGATGCCCTTGACGGGCAGCTCGCCGTGCTCCCAGAGGACGAGCATCACCAGGTACTGGGGGTAGGTGAGCCCGAGCTCCTTGAGCGCGCCCCGGTAGACGCCGTTGAAGGCGCGGGTGGCGGCGTGCAGAGAGAAGCAGATCTGGTTGTCGAGCCGGAGGAATTCCTCGTCGGCGGCTGCGTCGGTGGTGCGTCCGTCCATGGGGCCAAGGGTACGGGAGACCCGCGTCACACACCATTAAGTTGTGCACAACTGAATAGCGCGCTACAAATATCTAAGGAGCCCGGCACCTGGCGGGCGAACCGACCGCAACCGGAACCGGAAGAGGACCCCCCATGGACGCGATCTACACCGCCGTCGCCACCGCCAACGGCCGCGAGGGCCGCGCCGTCAGCTCCGACGGCCACCTGGACCTCCCCCTCGCCCACCCGACGGCGCTCGGCGGCAACGGCCAGGGCACCAACCCGGAGCAACTCTTCGCCGCCGGCTACGCGGCCTGCTTCGCGAGCGCGATGGGCGTGGTGGCCCGCCAGGAGAAGATCGACATCGCGGACGCCTCCATCACGGCGGAGGTCTCCATCGGCAAGGACGCGTCCGACGGCGGCTTCGGCCTGGCGGTCGTGATGCGCGCGGAGTTCCCGGACCACCTGCAGGGAGAGGCGGGCGCGGCCCTCCTGGAGAAGACCCACGCCTTCTGCCCGTACTCGAAGGCGACGCGCGGAAACATCACGGTCGAGCTGGTCGTCGAGTAGGACGGAGCACCGAGGCCCACCCGGCCCTGTTCGCAACTGAACGCCCCCTGTGCGCTTTTCGCGCACCGGGGGCGTTCGTGCGTGAGGGTTCCTGTTGGGACACGGGGGATTCGCCTGCCGTACGGCGGGCAGTCATGGGACGGCCGCCGGGCGGTGGTCCGGAGGCGCTCTCCTTGGGGCGCTCCGCCACCGGCCCGCCGGCCGGCACCTCCACCCCCACCCACCCTCGCCCTCGGAGGACCACTCCCCCATGACCGACCTGAATCGCCGCCGCTTCCTGCAACTGGCGGGCGGCACCGCCGCGTTCACCATGCTGTCCGACAGCATCGCCCGCGCCGCCTCCATACCGGCGCAGGGCTCGACCGGCACCATCCAGGACATCGAGCACATCGTCGTCCTGATGCAGGAGAATCGTTCCTTCGACCACTATTTCGGTGCGATGAAGGGCGTACGGGGCTTCGGCGACCCGCGCCCGGTGACACTGCCCAGCGGGAAGTCCGTCTGGAACCAGTCGGACGGCAGCAAGGTGACGCTCCCGTTCCGGCCGACCAGCGACAAGCTGGGCATGGAGTACCTCCAGGGCCTCAACCACGACTGGCAGGGCGGCCAGAGCGCCTTCAACAAGGGCAAGTACGACAACTGGATCCCGGCCAAGACCAAGGCCACGATGGCCCACCTCACCCGCGAGGACATCCCGTTCCACTACGCGCTCGCGGACGCCTTCACGATCTGCGACGCGTACCACTGTTCGTTCATCGGCGCGACGGACCCCAACCGCTACTACATGTGGACGGGCTACGTCGGCAACGACGGCACGGGCGGCGGCCCCGTCCTCAACAACGCCGAGGCGGGCTACGGCTGGACGACCTACCCCGAGCGCCTGGAGGCGGCGGGCATCTCGTGGAAGATCTACCAGGACATCGGCGACGGCCTGAACGCGGCCGGCTCGTGGGGCTGGATCAACGACGCCTTCCGCGGCAACTACGGCGACAACTCCCTCCTCTACTTCAACACCTACCGCAACGCGCAGCCGGGCAACCCGCTCTTCGACAAGGCCCGCACCGGCACGGACGCGAAGGCGGGCGAGGGCTACTTCGACAGACTGCGCGCCGACGTCCAGTCCGGCAGCCTCCCGCAGATCTCCTGGATCGCCGCCCCCGAGGCCTTCTCCGAGCACGCCAACTGGCCCTCGAACTACGGCGCCTGGTACATCTCGCAGGTCCTGGACGCGCTAACCTCGAACCCGGACGTGTGGGCGAAGACGGCCCTGTTCATCACGTACGACGAGAACGACGGCTTCTTCGACCACGTGGTCCCGCCGTACGCCCCGGGCTCGGCGTCGCAAGGCCTCTCGACGACCACGACCACCCTGGACTACTTCGGCGGCAAGACGGGCTACGTGGCCGGCCCCTACGGCCTGGGCCCGCGCGTCCCGATGCTGGTCGTCTCCCCCTGGTCCACGGGCGGCTACACCTGCTCGGAGACCTTCGACCACACGTCGATCATCCGCTTCATGGAGTCCCGCTTCGGCGTCCAGGAACCCCACATCACCCCGTGGCGCCGCGCGGTCTGCGGCGACCTGACGGCGGCCTTCGACTTCACCCGCACCCAGACCGCCCCGGTCACGCTCCCGTCCACCGCCGGCTACTACCCGCCGGACAAGAACCGCCACTCCGACTTCCTGGCCACCGCCCCGGCCGTCGGCACGATGCCCCGCCAGGAACCGGGCGGCAAGCCCACCCGCCCCCTCAAGTACGCCCCGTACGTGGACGGCACGGCGGACGTGTCGGCCGGCACGTACCGCCTGACCTTCAGCGGCGGCCCGACGGCGGGCGCCCAGTTCTACGTGACGTCGGCGAACCGCACGGACGCCCCCTGGACGTACACGACGGAAGCGGCCAAGTCCCTCTCGGACACGTGGAACACGAAGTACTCCAAGACCCTCACCGACCTCACGGTCCACGGCCCGAACGGCTTCCTCCGCCGCTTCCGCTCCCCCGGCAAGACGGCAGTCACGGAGGTCACGGCCCGCCACAACCCCACGACGGGCAACCTGGACCTGACCCTGACGAACCCGACGCCGACGGACACGACCCTCACAATCACCAACGCCTACGCGGGCACTCCGCAGACGGTGACGGTCCCGAAGAACGCGACGGTCACCCGCACCGTCGACCTGACGTCATCCTCCCGCTGGTACGACGTGACGATCACAACCACGTCCACCACGGACTACCTCCGCCGCCTGGCCGGCCACGTGGAAACGGGCACGACGGGCGTCTCGGACCCGGGCATCCTGACGTACTGAGCCCTTCGTCCCGGCTCCCCCCATGGGCGGGAGCCGGGACGTCCCTCGGCCGCGACCCCGACCCCGTAGGGTGTGTCGCCGTGAGCGAATGGCAGATATCCGACGAGGCGGGTGGCGTGCTCGCCGCGCGCTGGTGGCAGTGGGCGTTGTCGGCGCCCGACGAGGTCAGCCCGGTCGCCGACGAGACCGGGGAGCACGCGGGGTGGCGGCAGCCGGAGGACGTCTGGTTCCTCGCGGGGACCTACGGGGGGAAGGTCGTGCGGCGGTGCGAGCTGCCGGCCGGGCGGCGGGTGTTCTTCCCCGTCCTCAACGTGCAGCACACCAAGCTGTTCTCACGGAAGCCCCTGACCCTCGACGTGTCCCAGGCGACGGCGCACCTCAACGGCGTCCCGCTCCCGCTGGAGGAGTTCATCGCGCCGCCGTTCCGGGTGGGGCTGCGGATGCATCTCGCCTGGGGGCTCTGGACGGGGCTCGCGCCGCTGGTGCCGGGGCAGTACGTGCTTGAGATCAAGGCGTCGACGACGGAGGGCTTCTGGGTCGACACGACCTATCACCTGGACGCCGTCAGCGGCTGAGGCTCGGATCCGTACGTACATTCGGGGGATCCTCGGCGTGTCGCTCTTGTGACGCGTATCACCGGGGTGCACCGTAGTCCGTGGACGCAGGGCCGAAGGCAAAACCTTCCTGCGTCCACGGCAGCGGTGGGGCGGGTGGGACTCGAACCCACGGCCGACGGATTATGAGTCCGCTGCTCTAACCGGCTGAGCTACCGCCCCGAACACCACGGCGCGTACAAGTGTGCGCGCCGTCTGCCGCAGCATAGCCGCTCATACGATCTCCTGCTCCGGATGGTCGGCCATGCTCGATCTAGAGGACATCAGGGGCGCGGCGGCGGTTCCCGGGGAAACGAAAAAGGACCCCGAAGGGTCCTCTTCCGCTCTGCTCCCCCGACTGGACTCGAACCAGTAACCCTCCGGTTAACAGCCGAATGCTCTGCCAATTGAGCTACAGGGGATCGCGCTCCCCCGACTGGACTCGAACCAGTAACCTGCCGGTTAACAGCCGGCTGCTCTGCCAATTGAGCTACAGGGGATTGCTGCGTTGCGACGAACGGATCCACCTCCGGCCTAACCGGGGGGCGGTCGCTCGCTGCGAGACATAGATTAGCGCAAGCAGGGGGGTGCTCCGCCAATCGGTATCCCCAGGGCGCTCCAGGAAGGGTCACAGGCGTGCGGTACAAGCTGATCTTCGTCGCGGGACTGGCCGTCGGGTTCGTGCTCGGGACCCGCGCCGGGCGCGAGCAGTACGAGCGGATGAAGAAGTCCGCGCAGTCCTTCGCCCAGAGCCCGGCCGTGCGCAACGCGGCCGAGTCCGCCGCCCAGACCGGGCGCGAAGTGGCCGGGAAGGCGATGCACGCGGTCGGCGACCAGGCCCAGAGGATCCGGTCGCGGCGCGACCACAACGGGCTGTTCGCCGAGACCGAGGCGGACGAGTGGGGCACCAGCAACACCTAGAATCACGTGCCATGGGGATAGTCGCCGGAATCGACAGCTCTTCGGACTCCACGCGCATCGTCGTGTGCGACGCGGACACGGGCGCCGTGCTGCGGCAGGGCCATGCCGCGCACCCTCTCGAACCCAAGGCCGCCGACGTCGATCCGCAGGCCTGGCTGCTCTCCCTCGGCGAGGCCGCGACCGGCGGTCTCCTCGAAGGCGTCGAGGCCATCGGGGTCGCCGCCCAGCAGCACGGCCTCGTCCCGCTCGACCCGCAGGGCGCCCTGGTGCGGCCCGCGCTCGTCGGCAACGACAAGCGGGCCCAGGTCGCCGCCGCCGACCTCGTGGAGGGACTGGGCGGCCGTTCCGCCTGGTCCGAGGCCGTCGGGCTCGTCCCGCACTCCGGGCTCCCCCTCGCCAAGCTGCGCTGGCTGGCCCGCACCGAGCCCGAGCACGCCCAGCGCGTCGCGATGATCCTCCAGCCGCACGACTGGCTGGTCTGGCAGCTCCTCGGCCGCCCCGCGCGCCGCACCACCGACCGCGGCGCCGCCTCCGCCACCGGCTACTGGTCCGCCCGCGGCGCGACCTACCGCCCCGACCTCGTCGAGCTGGCCCTCGGGCACCAGGCCGTGCTGCCGGAGGTGCTCGGCCCCGCCGAGGCCGCCGGGACCACCCCCGAGGGGCTCCTCATCTCCGCCGGTACCGGAGAGACGATGGCCGCCGCCCTCGGGCTCGGGCTCGGCCCCGGCGACGCCGTGGTCTCCCTCGGCGCCTCCGGCTCCGTCATGGCCGTCCACCACGAGGCCCTCGCCGACCCGGACGGCGCGATCACCTCCTTCGCCGACGCCACCGGCATGCACCTGCCCGTCGTGCACACCTCGAACGCCGTACGGGCGCTGCGCGGGACCGCCGAGATGATCGGCGTCGAGTCGCTCGACGAGCTCTCCGCCCTCGCGCTCACCTCCACCCCCGGCTCGTCCGGGCTCGTACTCCTCCCGTACCTGGAGGGCGAGCGCACCCCGAGCCTGCCGCACACCGCCGGCACCCTCTCCGGGCTGCGCCGCGAGTCCATGAAGCCCGAGCACCTGGCCCGGGCCGCCTTCGAGGGGATGCTCTGCTCCCTCGCCGACGCCATGGACGTGCTCCGCGGCCGGGGCGTCGAGGTACGCCGGGTCTTCCTGCTCGGCGCGGCGGCGGGCCTGCCCGCCGTCCAGGCCATCGCGCCCTCGCTCTTCGGCGCCCAGGTCGTCGTCCCCCAGCCGGCCGACTACGCGGCGCTCGGCGCGGCCCGGCAGGCCGCCTGGGCGCTCGGGGTCTCCCGGGGCACCCTCGCCCCCTCCGCTCCCCCGGCCTGGCAGGGCGCCGCCGCCCAGGTGTTCGAGCCCGGCGAGGAGCTGGCCGTGGGCCAGGCCGTACGCCAGCAGTACGTGGCGACCCGCGAGCAGATCCATCCCGGGGCGTTCGTTTCGTAAAGACTTCACCAGGCCTGCGGCGCGGCTCCAAAAGCGAGTCGTAACGCCACGGGGGTGCGGGCGATAGTAGAACCCGTGCTCATAAGACTTCTCCGAACCCACCTCCGGCCGTACCGAAAACCGATCGCCCTGCTCGTGGTGCTCCAACTGCTGCAGACCAGCGCCACGCTCTACCTGCCGACCCTGAACGCCGACATCATCGACAACGGTGTCGTCAACGGGGACACCGGCTACATCCTGAAGTTCGGCGCGCTGATGATCGGCGTGTCCGTGGTCCAGGTCGTCTGCAACATCGGGGCCGTCTTCTTCGGGGCGCGCACCGCCTCCGCCCTCGGGCGGGACGTGCGGGCCGCGGTCTTCGACCGGGTGCAGTCCTTCTCGGCCCGCGAGGTCGGGCACTTCGGCGCGCCGTCGCTGATCACCCGGACCACCAACGACGTGCAGCAGGTCCAGATGCTGGTCCTGATGGCGTTCACCCTGATGGTCTCCGCGCCCATCATGTGCGTCGGCGGCATCGTCATGGCGCTCGGCCAGGACGTGCCGCTGTCGGCCGTGCTGCTCGCCGTGGTGCCGGTGCTCGGTATCGCCGTCTCGCTGATCGTCCGGAAGATGCGGCCGCTGTTCCGCACCATGCAGACCCGCCTCGACACCGTGAACCGGGTGCTGCGCGAGCAGATCACCGGCAACCGGGTCATCCGGGCCTTCGTGAAGGACGACTACGAGCGCGAGCGGTTCGAGGGGTCGAACGCCGAGCTGACCGAGGTGTCGATGTCGACCGGGCGGCTGATGGCGCTCATGTTCCCGACCGTGATGACGGTCGTGAACGTGTCGTCGATCGCCGTCGTCTGGTTCGGCGCGCACCGCATCGACAGCGGCGGGATGGAGATCGGCGCGCTGACCGCCTTCCTCGCCTATCTGATGCAGATCGTGATGGCGGTCATGATGGCCACCTTCATGTTCATGATGGTGCCGCGGGCCGAGGTGTGCGCCGAGCGCATCGAGGAGGTCCTGGCGACCGAGTCCAGCGTGGTCCCGCCGGCCGAGCCGGTGACCGAGCTGACGCGGCGCGGGCAGCTGGAGGTCAGGAGCGCGGACTTCCGGTACCCGGGCGCGGAGGAGTCGGTCCTCAAGGACATCGAGCTGGTCGCCCGGCCCGGCGAGACCACCGCGATCATCGGCTCGACCGGCAGCGGCAAGTCGACGCTCCTCGGTCTGGTGCCGCGGCTCTTCGACGTGACCGGCGGCGAGGTCCTCGTCGACGGCGTGGACGTGCGGAAGCTGGATCCCGCGCTGATGGCCCGGACGGTCGGGCTCGTCCCGCAGAAGCCGTATCTGTTCTCCGGGACGGTCGCGACCAACCTGCGGTACGGGAAGCCGGACGCCACCGACGAGGAGCTGTGGCACGCCCTGGAGGTGGCCCAGGCCGCCGACTTCGTGAAGAAGCTGGAGGCCGGGCTGAACGCGCCGATCGCGCAGGGCGGCACGAACGTGTCGGGCGGTCAGCGGCAGCGGCTCGCCATCGCCCGCACGCTGGTGCAGCGGCCCGAGATCTACCTCTTCGACGACTCGTTCTCGGCGCTCGACTACGAGACCGACGCCCTGCTGCGGGCGGCGCTCTCGGCGGAGACCTCCGACGCGACGGTGGTCATCGTCGCGCAGCGCGTGTCGACCATCAGGGACGCCGACCGGATCGTGGTCCTCGACGAGGGCCGGGTCGTGGGCACCGGACGGCACCACGAGCTGATGGCGGAGAACGAGACGTACCGGGAGATCGTGCTCTCCCAGCTGACCGAGGCGGAGGCAGCCTGATGGCCGGTCCACGTATGCCCATGGCCGGGGGCGGCCCGGACTCGAAGTCCATGGACTTCAAGGGCTCCGGCAAGCGGCTGCTCAAGCAGCTGGCGCCGGAGCGGAGCTCGCTGTGGGTGATGCTCGTCGCCGGTGTGCTGTCCGTGGCGGCCTCGGTGGTCGGCCCGAAGATCCTCGGCCGGGCGACCGACCTGATCTTCGCGGGCGTCGTCGGGCGGCAGATGCCCGAGGGCGCCACGAAGGAGCAGGCGCTGGCGGCGCTGCGCGCCAAGGGCGACTCCGGGATGGCGGACATGCTCTCCGGGGTGGACTTCACCCCCGGCAAGGGCATCGACTTCACGGCGGTCGGCGAGGTCCTCGTCCTGGTGCTCGCCGTGTACGTGCTGGCGGGCCTGCTGATGCTGGTCTCCACGCGTATGTCGATCAAGGTGATCAACCGGACCGTGTACCGGATGCGCGAGGACGTCCAGACGAAGCTGGCGCGGCTGCCGCTGTCGTACTTCGACAAGGCCAAGCGCGGTGAGGTGCTGTCCCGGGCGACCAACGACATCGACAACATCTCGCAGACTCTCCAGCAGTCGATGGGCCAGCTGATCAACTCACTGCTGACCATCGTCGGCGTGCTCGTGATGATGTTCTGGATCTCGCCGCTGCTCGCCCTGGTGGCGCTGGTGACGGTGCCGGTGTCGGTGGTGGTGGCCACGAAGATCGGCAAGCGGTCGCAGCCGCACTTCGTGCAGCAGTGGAAGTCCACGGGCAAGCTGAACGCCCATGTGGAGGAGATGTACTCCGGCCACACGCTGGTGAAGGTCTTCGGGCGCCAGGAGGAGTCCGGGCAGGACTTCCACGAGCAGAACGAGGCGCTGTACGAGGCCGGGTTCAAGGCGCAGTTCAACAGCGGCGTGATGCAGCCGGTGATGATGTTCGTGTCGAACCTGAACTACGTCCTGGTGGCCGTGGTCGGCGGTCTGCGGGTGGCGAGCGGCAGCCTGTCCATCGGTGACGTGCAGGCCTTCATCCAGTACTCCCGGCAGTTCTCGATGCCGCTGACGCAGGTCGCCTCGATGGCGAACCTGGTGCAGTCGGGCGTCGCCTCCGCCGAGCGGATCTTCGAGCTGCTCGACGCGGAGGAGCAGGCGCCGGACTCGCCCACGAGCGAGCGCCCGGCGGACCTCAAGGGCAAGGTCGCGCTGGAGGGCGTGTCCTTCCGCTACGAGGCGGACAAGCCGCTCATCGAGGACCTGTCGCTCGCGGTGGAGCCGGGCCAGACGGTCGCCATCGTCGGCCCGACGGGCGCGGGCAAGACGACGCTCGTCAACCTGCTGATGCGGTTCTACGAAGTGACCGGCGGGCGCATCACCCTCGACGGGGTCGACATCGCGAGGATGGCCCGCGAGGACCTGCGGGCCGGGATCGGCATGGTCCTCCAGGACACCTGGCTCTTCGGCGGCACCATCGCCGAGAACATCGCGTACGGCACGACGCGCGAGGTGAGCCGGGCGGAGATCGAGGCGGCGGCGCGGGCCGCGCACGCCGACCGCTTCATCCGCACCCTGCCCGAGGGCTACGACACGGTCATCGACGACGAGGGCGCGGGCGTCAGCGCCGGCGAGAAGCAGCTGATCACCATCGCGCGGGCGTTCCTGTCCGACCCGGTGATCCTGGTCCTCGACGAGGCGACCAGCTCGGTCGACACCCGTACCGAGGTGCTGATCCAGAAGGCGATGGCCCGGCTCGCGCACGGCCGGACCTCGTTCGTGATCGCGCACCGCCTCTCCACCATCCGGGACGCGGACGTGATCCTGGTGATGGAGAACGGCTCGATCGTCGAACAGGGCACGCACGAGGAGCTGTTGTCCTCGGGCGGCGCCTACGCGCGCCTGTACGCGGCGCAGTTCGCGCAGGCGGTCGCCGAGGTGGACTGAGCCGCGGCCCGGGCCGGCTAGTCGAGATAGCCGCGCAGCTGGTCCGCGTAGGCGTGGTCCCGCAGCTTGTTGAGGGTCTTGGACTCGATCTGGCGGATGCGTTCGCGTGTCACGCCGAAGAGCTGTCCGATCTCCTCCAGGGTGCGGGGCCTGCCGTCGTCCAGGCCGTAGCGCAGCTGGACGACCTTGCGTTCGCGTTCGCCGAGGGTGGAGAGCACGGCCTCCAGGTGTTCGCGCAGCAGCAGGAAGGCGGCGGACTCCACGGGGGAGGCGGCGTCGCCGTCCTCGATGAGGTCGCCGAGGGCGACGTCCTCCTCCTCGCCGACGGGGGCGTGCAGCGAGACCGGCTCCTGGGCGAGCCGCAGCACCTCGCCGACCCGTTCGGGGGCGAGGTCGAGCTGGGCGGCGACCTGCTCGGCGGTGGGTTCGCTGCCGTGTTCCTGGAGCATCCGGCGCTGGACGCGGACGACCCGGTTGATGAGCTCGACGACATGGACGGGGACGCGGATGGTCCGGGCCTGGTCGGCGAGGGCCCGGGACATCGCCTGGCGGATCCACCAGGTCGCGTACGTGGAGAACTTGTAGCCGCGCGCGTAGTCGAACTTCTCGACGGCCCTGATCAGGCCGAGGTTGCCCTCCTGGACCAGGTCGAGCATGGTCAGGCCGCGGCCCACGTACCGCTTGGCGACGGAGACGACGAGCCGCAGATTGGCCTCGATGAGGCGGCGTTTGGCGATCCGGCCGAGCACCACGAGCCGGTCCAGGTCGAGCGCGAGCCGGGTGTCCAGGTCGGGGGTGGTGGCCAGCTTCTCCTCGGCGAAGAGCCCGGCCTCGACCCGGCGGGCGAGCTCGACCTCCTCCACGGCGGTGAGCAGGGGGACGCGGCCTATCTCGCGCAGATACTGCCGGAAGAGGTCGGAGGAGGGACCGCTGCCGCCCGGGTCGGCACGGCGGCGCTGGGGCGGCACTTCCGGTTCCTGCTCGACGGCGCCGAGTTCGGCCGGAGAGGGGTCCTGGGACGCGGTGACGGTCTGGGTCTGCACGGGGGGCGACCTCCAGGGTGGGTGATCGCTGCCGATTCGGGGGCGTGACGGCAACGGGACTGCACCGTCACCCAGTGTGGGGTACGACACATCGCCGCCACGAGGGGCGTGCGGTGACTTTTTGAGTCCGGTGCGTGACCGAACGTGCGTCAGAGGGCCGCGGCGCCGTGGTTGCGCAGCGACTGCCCGTACTGGGTGAGGACCCACAGCTCGTTCTGCACGGCCGCCAGCTGTCCCGGGTCCCCGTTGCTGCCGAGGCGGGCCAGGGTGCCCTGGACGTCGCGGATGCGCCGCTCGACGGCGCGCAGCCGGACGGTGACGAGCTGGTCGCCCGCGTACGCCTCGTCGACGTTCCTGGCGAAGACGACCTCGACGGCGAGCTCGGTGACGAGCGCGCGGACGGTGTCGTCGGGCGCCGCCTCGCGGACCGCGTCGAGGTAGTCGGAGGGGGCGTCGGTAGCGCCGCCCGCGTCCTGGACGCACTGGCGGACGGCCGCGTAGGGCGGGGCGGTGAACTCGTCGATCCCGTACGCGTCGAAGGCCGGGGAGACCAGCTCCGGGCGCTGGAGCGCCAGCTTGAGCAGCTCGCGCTCGGTGCGGTGGGCGGGGCTGCGCAGGTTGAGCGCGGGGCCCGCGGGGGCGACGGGGGCCTGGACCTCGCCGTAGGTGCGCTGCTGGCGGGCGCCGTCGCGCGCGGCGCCCTGGTCCTTGCCGCCGCCGCGCTGCCAGCGGGCGATCTGGGCGACCCGGCGGACCACGAACTGGGTGTCGAGGATGCCGAGCATGCCGGCGAGCTGGACGGCGACCTCGTGCTGCGAGGCGACGTTCTTGATCCGGGCGACGATGGGGGCGGCCTCGTCGAGCGCGGCGGCCCGCCCGGACGGGATCTCCAGGTCGTAGCGGTTCACGATCTGGCGCAGGGCGAACTCGAAGAGCGGGGTGCGCGGCTCGGCGAGGTCGGCGACGGCCGCGTCGCCCTTGGCGAGGCGCAGGTCGCAGGGGTCCATGCCGTCGGGGGCGATGGCGATGTACGTCTCGGCGGCGAACTTCTGGTCGTCCTCGAAGGCGCGCAGGGCGGCCTTCTGGCCGGCGGCGTCGCCGTCGAAGGTGAAGATGACGCGGGCCGAGCCGTTGTCCATGAGGAGGCGGCGCAGGATCTTGATGTGGTCGCCGCCGAAGGCGGTGCCGCAGGTGGCGATGGCGGTGGTGACGCCGGCCAGATGGCAGGCCATGACGTCGGTGTAGCCCTCGACGACGACGGCGCGGCTGACCTTGGCGATGTCCTTCTTGGCCAGGTCGATGCCGTAGAGCACCTGGGACTTCTTGTAGATCGGCGTCTCGGGCGTGTTGAGGTACTTGGGCCCGTTGTCGTCCTCGCGCAGCTTGCGGGCGCCGAAGCCGACGACGTCGCCGCCGACGTCCTTGATCGGCCACATGAGCCGGCCGCGGAAGCGGTCGATGGGGCCGCGGCGGCCGTCCTGGGAGAGGCCGGAGACGATCAGCTCGCGGTCGGTGAAGCCCTTGCCGCGCAGGAAGCGGGTGAGGTGGTCCCAGCCGGCCGGGGAGTAGCCGACGCCGAAGTGCTCGGCGGCGGCCTGGTCGAAGCCGCGCTCGGCGAGGAACGCGCGGCCGATCTCGGCCTCGGCGGAGCCGAGTTGCTCGGCGTAGTACTTGGCGGCGGCCTGGTGGGCCTCGACCAGCCGGGTGCGTTCGCCGCGCTGGTGGCCGGGGTTGTAGCCGCCCTCCTCGTAGCGCAGGGTGATGCCCGCCTTCGCGGCGAGGCGCTCGACCGTCTCCGAGAAGGAGAGGTGGTCGATCTTCATCACGAAGGCGATGGTGTCGCCGCCCTCCTGGCAGCCGAAGCAGTGGAAGAGTCCCTTGCTCGGGCTGACCTGGAAGGAGGGCGACTTCTCGTCGTGGAAGGGGCAGAGCCCCTTCAGATTCCCGCCGCCCGCGCTGCGCAGCTGGAGGTACTCGGACACGACGGCGTCGATCGGGACCGCGTCCCGTACCGCCTTCACGTCGTCATCGTTGATCCTGCCTGCCACGCATGAATTCTACGGGGACGCGTCAGGAACTCAGACTCTCCAGGGGTACGGAGGGGTCGGCGAGGGCGTCGGTGTCCACGGCGGCACGGGAGCGGATCAGGCTCTGGATCTGATCTGTGACGTCCCACACATTCACGTTCATGCCGGCGAGCACCCGGCGGTCCTTGAGCCAGAAGGCGATGAACTCCCGCTTCCCGACGTCCCCGCGCAGCACGACCTGGTCGTACGAGCCGGGGGGCGCCCAGCCCGAGTACTCCAGGCCGACGTCGTACTGGTCGGAGAAGAAGTACGGGACCCGGTCGTAGGAGACGTGCTGTCCGAGCATGGCGCGGGCGGCGGCGGGGCCGCCGTTGAGGGCGTTGGCCCAGTGCTCGACGCGGAGCCGGGTGTGCAGCGTCGGGTGGTGGGCGGCGGCGACGTCGCCCGCGGCGAAGATGTCGGGGTCGGAGGTGCGCAGCGACTCGTCGACGGCGACGCCGCCGCCGTCGGCGCGGTCGACGAGGGCGAGCCCGGCGTTCTCGGCAAGGGTGGTGCGCGGGGCGGCGCCGACGGCGGCGAGCACGTCGTGGGCGGGGTGCTCCTCGCCGTCGTCGGTGCGGACGGCGAGGACCATGCCGTCGGAGCCGACGATCTCGGTGAGCTTGACGCCGAAGCGGAAGCGGACGCCGTGCTCGGCGTGCAGGTCGGCGAAGAGCTGGCCGAGCTCGGGGCCGAGGACGTGGTGCAGCGGGGTGGGCGCGGGCTCGATGACGGTGACCTCGGCGCCGTACTCGCGGGCCGCCGCGGCGACCTCCAGACCGATCCAGCCGGCGCCCGCGATCACCAGGTGCCCGTTGTCGCGGCCGAGGGCCTTGAGGACGTGGCGCAGCCGCTCGGCGTGGGCGAGGCGGCGCAGGTGGTGGACGCCGGCGAGGCCGGTGCCGGGGACGTCGAGGCGGCGGGGCTCGGCGCCGGTGGCGAGGAGCAGCTTGTCGTAGCCGATCACGGTGCCGTCGCCGAGGCGGACGGTGCGGGCCTCGCGGTCGATGCTCACGACGGTCTGGCCGAGGTGGAGCTCGACGTCCGCCTGCGCGTACCAGGCGGGCTCGTGCACGAAGACGGAGTCGCGGTCCTCCTTGCCGAGGAGGTAGCCCTTGGAGAGGGGTGGGCGCTCGTAGGGGTGGTCGCGTTCGTCGCCGATGAGGATCACCCGGCCGGTGAACCCCTCGGTGCGGAGTGTCTCCGCCGCCTTGGCTCCGGCGAGTCCTCCGCCGATGATGACGAAGGTCTGATCTGCGTCGACCACGTTCATTCCTCCTCGTTGCGACCGGTTCACTACGCTACGCCCCCCTGCCCGGCCCGGGCCCTGCCACCTCGGGGCGTGCAAGCGAGGGTCCCGCACGAGCCCGGGGCGGGGAAAGAGGGCGAACGGCCCCTGGTCCCCCGGGCGGGCCGCTACGCGCGGGGGGTCCTGAAGCGGGCGTGGAGGCTGCGGGCGGAGGCGTCGGTGAGGGAGGCGATCTGGTCGACGATCACCCGCTTGCGGGAACGGTCGTCCGCCGCGCTGACGAACAGGGCGCGGAACTGCGGGTCGAGCCCCTCGGGGGCGCGGGCGGCGAGCGCCTCGGCGAGCTCGGCGAGGACGATCCGCTGGTCGGCGCGGAGCGCCTCCTGTTCGGCGCGCTGCATCACGTACCGGTCGGCGACGGCCTTGAGGACGGCGCATTCGTTGCGGGTCTCGCGGGGGACGACGAGCTCGGCGCCGTACCGGGTGAGGCGCCCGGAGCCGAAGGCCTGCCGGGTGGCGCCCTCGGCGGCCAGGCAGAAGCGGCCGATGAGCTGGCTGGTGGCGTCCTTGAGGCGGGCCTGGGCGACGGCCGAGCCGTCGTAGCCGTGCGGCCACCAGTCCTGGTCGACGAGCCGGTCGAGGGCGTCGGCGAGCTCCTGCGGGTCGGTGTCCTCGGGTACGTACCTGCCGAGGGCCACGGCCCAGATGTCGGCGCGCTCGGGCTCGGCGAGCAGCATGTTGGGGTCGATGTGCCCGGCGTGCAGGCCGTCCTCGAAGTCGTGCACCGAGTAGGCCACGTCGTCGGACCAGTCCATCACCTGGGCCTCGAAGCACTTGCGGTGGGCCGGGGAGCCGGCCCGGATCCACTCGAAGACCGGCAGGTCGTCCTCGTACACGCCGAACTTGGGCGAGCCGGGGTCGGTGGGGTGGCCGCCGCGCTCCCAGGGGTACTTGGTGGCGGCGTCGAGGGTGGCGCGGGTGAGGTTGAGGCCGACGCTGAGGGGCCGGCCGGTGTCGGGGTCGGCGATGAAGCGCTTGGGCTCGATACGGGTGAGCAGGCGCAGCGACTGGGCGTTGCCCTCGAAGCCGCCGCAGTCCTTGGCGACGTCGTTGAGGGCCTGCTCGCCGTTGTGCCCGAAGGGCGGGTGGCCCATGTCGTGGGCGAGGCAGGCGGCCTCGACGAGGTCGGGGTCGCAGCCGAGCGCGGCGCCGAGCTCGCGCCCGACCTGGGCGCACTCCAGGGAGTGGGTGAGCCGGGTCCGGGGGCTGGCGTCCCAGGCGTGGCTGAGCGTCCCGGGCGTGACGACCTGCGTCTTGCCGGCGAGCCTGCGCAGCGCGGCGGAGTGCAGGACCCGGGCCCGGTCACGCTGGAAGGCGGTCCGCCCGGGGCGTTTGTCGGGCTCGGCGGCCCAGCGCTCGGTGTCGTCGGTGTCGTAGCCCGGGGTGCCGTCGGTGGAGCCGGGGTGGTCGGTGGAGCCGGGGTAGTCGGTGTGGTCGGTGCCGTTGATGTCTCCGATGCCTTCCATGCACCGAAGGTAACCGGCGGCACGGACAACCGGGACTAACTGGCGGTGAGTTCCCGTTGGGGGGGCGGGTCAGGGCCTGTCCGACGGGTCAGGGGCGGATGGGCCGGGGCGTCCGGTGCGGCTCTAACCGGAGGCGAGTTCCCGCTGGGGCGCGCGGGACAGGGCCTGGTCGTAGCGGTGCAGGACCAGGCGGGCCAGGGCCGGGTGGGGGCCCAGTGGGGCCGAGGCGATCCAGGGGGCGTGGGCGGCGGCGCGGGTGGCGAAGAGGCCGGGGGCGGTGAAGCAGGAGGCGACGGCGACCCGGTGGCGGCCGCGGGCGGCCAGCGCGCGCAGGGCCTCGGGGACGGTGGGGGTGGCGGCCGAGGCGTACGCGGGGACGACGGGCACGCCGCCGAGGCGCTCGCCGAGCAGCACGGCGAGCGCGCGGATGTCGGCGCCGGACGCCGGGGCCCGCGACCCGGCCGCGGCCAGGACCACGCCGTCGGCCCCCGACGTCCACCCGGCCTCGTCGAGCCGCTCCGCGAGCGCCTCGACGAGCAGCGGGTGCGGGCCGAGCGGGGCGGCGACCCTGGTGCCGGGCGCGAGCGCGGCGGCGGCGGGCAGGTCGTGCTCGACGTGGTGGCCACGGGCGAGGAGCAGCGGCACGAGCACGGCCTCTCCCGCCCCCTCGGCGAGCACGTCGTCAAGCAGCGGGGCGTTCAGCCCGAGGTGCGCGAGCCGGACGTCGAGCCCCGGGCGCAGTTCGCGGACCCGGTCGACGAGGAGGCGCAGGGTGGCGGCGGCACGGGGGTCCCGGCTGCCGTGGCCGACGGCTATCAGCGCGGGCGGGCGCGGCACCGGCCGCACCTGCCGCAGCCGCTCGCCGAGCCGACTCCCGATCCGGCCGAGCAACTCGACACTTCCGGCGAGGCCGAGATCCGGCTCGTACGTCGTCATGCGGCCAGCCTGCCGGGGGGAGATTGCCTGGCCGTTTCACCGGGGTCACGGGCGTGCGCGGGGGGGGCAGGCCGTGAGCGCCTCCGCCGGGACCGCCATCCACACCGTCAGCGGGCCGAGTTCCTCGAAGCCCACGTCCTTCGCCGCCGCGAGGTCGTCGCCCGATTCGTAGCCGACGACCGGGAGGCCGGGGGTGGCGGCGGCGAGGGCGCCTGCCCAGGCCAGGGAGATGGGGATGTCGTCGGCCGTGAAGAGGTTGGAGACGCCGGTGACGCCGGCCGACTCGGTGAGGACGGCGCCGCCGAGGACCCGGCCGCCGACGTCGTACGCGCCGACGATCGTGGTCGACGGGTCGGCGAGGAGTTCGGGCCGGATCAGGGCCGCGTCCTCGGCGTCGTCGCCGCTCCAGGCGCGTGCCCAGGCGGCCAGCTCGGCCTCGGTGGTGACGCGGCGGTGGCCCGCGGTGATCGGGAGGCCGGGGCGGTCGGCGGGGCGGTGGATCCAGCGCGCGGTGAAGAGCCGCCGGAAGCCCGGGCCGAGGTCGAGGCGGCCGTAGCTGTCCTTCACGGACGCCCCGGGCCTGCCGAGGTCGACGCCGTCGAGCACGTCCTCGGCCGTCGCGTCCTCGCTCAGGGTGACCGCGTCCGGGTAGTAGGGCGGGGTGCGGCGCGGGTTGGTCCAGGCGCGGGCGCCGAAGGAGCCGGGGAGGCCGTGGGCGCGGCACAGGGTGTCGCACCAGTCGGCGTTGTTGCGGACGGCTGCCGCGAGGAGGGTGGTGGCGTCGGTGATCACGGACGGATCGTACGGAGGTCGGGTCCGTCTCCTCTCCTCTTTTTTCCTTCCGGATCTCGGAATATCTTTTCCGGCATGAGAATGCCCCCCGCGTCCCTCCCCCGGCGCCTCACCGCCGAGTTCACCGGCACCGCCGCCCTCGTCGCCGTCATCGTCGGCTCCGGCATCCGCGCCGACTCCCTCAGTCAGGACATCGGCGTCCGACTGCTCGCCAACGCCCTCGCCTCCGCCCTCGGCCTCGGCCTGCTCATCGCCCTCCTCGGCCCGCTCTCCGGCGCCCACTTCAACCCCGTCGTCACCCTCTCCGAATGGTGGTCGCGCCGCCACGACGGCGGGCACGGCGGCGCCGAGGCCCTCGGATACATCGGCGCCCAGCTCACCGGCGCCGTCGCGGGCGCCCTGCTCGCCGAGGCGATGTTCGGGCGGGCCCCCGGCACCCTCGCCACCGAGCCGCGCGCCGAACCCCACCTCCTGCTCGGCGAGGCCGTCGCCACCGCCGGACTCGTCCTCGTCGTCCAGGGCCTGCGCCGCATCGGCCGCCCCTCCCTCGCCCCCGTCGCCGTCGCCGGCTACATCGGCGCCGCGATCTGGTTCACCTCCTCCGGCTCCTTCGCCAACCCGGCGGCCACCCTCGGCCGCGCCTTCTCCGACTCCCTCACCGGCATCGCCCCCGGCTCCGTCCCCGCCTTCGCCGCCGCCCAGTTGCTCGGCATGCTGCTCGGGATGGGACTCGCGGCCGTGCTCTACGGGACGGCGCGCGAGGCCCGGACCGGCGCGGCGGGTGAACCGAACGCCGTTCCCGCGCGTCGGAACAGGTGACCGACCCCGCACCACCCACGGAGGACCCCCATGCGCGGCGTACGCCTGCCGCTCCCCCGGACCACCCGGGCCCGCCGCCGCACCGTCCAGGCCGTCATGCTCGGCGCCGTCCTCGCCCTCGCCCCCGCCACCTGGATGCACACCACCACCGGGGACCGGCTGCGGACCACCGCCGACGTGCCCGCGCAGGACGTCGGCGTCGTCTTCGGCGCCGGACTGTGGAAGGGGCGCCCCACCCCGTACCTCGCGCACCGTCTCGACGCCGCCGCCGAGCTCTACCGCACCGGCAAGGTCCGGGTGCTGCTCGTCACCGGCGACAACAGCCGCACCGAGTACGACGAACCGAGCGCCATGCGCACGTACCTCGCCGCCCGAGGCGTCCCCGACGACAAGGTCGTCAGCGACTACGCCGGCTTCGACACCTGGGACTCCTGCGTCCGCGCCAAGAAGATCTTCGGCGTGGACCGGGCCGTCCTCGTCACCCAGGACTTCCACATCAAGCGGGCCGTCGCCCTCTGCGACGCGGCCGGCGTCGAGTCGTACGGCGTCGGGGTCGCCGAACCCCACGACTCCGTCTGGTACTACGGCACCACCCGCGAGCTCGCCGCCGCCGGGAAGGCCGCCCTCGACGCGGCCCTGCGCCCCGACCCGCACTTCCTCGGCGCCCGCGAGGACGGCGTCACCAAGGCCCTCGCCGCCTCACCCCGCACCCGCCCCTGACCTGAGCGCCTGGCACCCCGCCCGTAATGCGGCGGGAGTCCGTCCGTAACACCCCGCCCGCACGCTCGGACCATGTCCGAAGCCGGCACCGTCCCCACCCACTGCCCCTACTGCGCCCTCCAGTGCGGCATGAACCTGCGCCCCACCCCGGGCGCGGAACTCCCCGTGGAGGTGGTCGAGCGCCCCGACTTCCCTGTCAACCGGGGCGCGCTGTGCGGCAAGGGCCGCACCGCGCCCGCCGTGCTCTCCTCCCGGGTCAGGCTCACCGAGCCACTGGTCCGTGACCCGCGCACAGGGCTACTGACGCCCGCCACCTGGGAAGAGGCGCTCGCCGCCGTCGCCGACGGGCTGCGCCGCGCCCGCGCCGGGCACGGACCCGACGCCGTGGGCGTCTTCGGCGGCGGCGGGCTCACCAACGAGAAGGCGTACGCGCTCGGCAAGTTCGCCCGGGTCGTCCTCGCCACCTCGCAGATCGACTACAACGGGCGCTTCTGCATGTCCTCCGCGGCCGCCGCCCACCAGCGCGCCTTCGGCCTCGACCGGGGCCTGCCCTTCCCCCTGGAGGACGTCCCGAGGACCGGCTGCGTGATCCTCGTCGGCTCCAACCTCGCCGAGACCATGCCCCCCGCCCTGCGCTACCTCACCGAACTCAAGGCCAACGGCGGCAGGCTGATCGTCGTCGACCCGCGCCGCACCCGCACCGCCGAACAGGCCGACCTCCACCTCGCGCCCCGCCCCGGCACCGACCTCGCGCTCGCCCTCGGCCTGCTCCACCTCGTCGTCGCCGAGGGCCGGGTCGACGAGGAGTTCGTCGCCGCCCGCACCGACGGCTGGCCCGCCGCCCGCGCCGGGGCCATGGACCACTGGCCCGAGCGGGTGGAACGCCTCACCGGCATCCCCGTACCCCAACTCCGCGCAGCCGTACGGATGTTCTGCGAAGCCGACAGCGGCATGGTGCTCACCGCGCGCGGCCCCGAGCAGCAGTCCAAGGGCACCGACACCGTCGGCGCCTGGATCAACCTCTGCCTCGCCACCGGCCGGGCCGGCCGCCCGCTCAGCGGCTACGGCTGCCTCACCGGCCAGGGCAACGGCCAGGGCGGGCGCGAACACGGCCAGAAGGCCGACCAGCTCCCCGGCTACCGGTCGATCACCGACCCGGCGGCCCGCGCCCACGTCGCCGGGGTCTGGGGCGTCGCGCCCGAGTCCCTGCCGGGGCCCGGCCGCAGCGCGTACGAACTCCTCGACGCCCTCGGCGGCGACATCAAGGCCCTGCTCCTGATGGGCTCCAACCCGGTCGTCTCCGCGCCCCGCGCCGCGCACGTCGAGGAGCGGCTGCGGTCCCTCGACTTCCTGGCCGTCGCCGACGTCGTCCGCTCCGAGACGGCCGAACTCGCCGACGTCGTCCTGCCGGTGACCCAGTGGGCCGAGGAGACCGGCACCACGACCAGCCTGGAGGGCAGGGTGCTGCTGCGCCGCCGCGCCCTCACCCCGCCGCCGGGCGTCCGCACCGACCTGGAGGTGCTGCACGGGCTCGCCGCGCTCCTCGGCCGGGAGAAGGGCTTCCCGACCGACCCGGAGGAGGTCTTCGACGAGCTGCGGCGCGCCTCGGCGGGCGGCACCGCCGACTACGCGGGCATCGACTACCGCCGCGTCGAGGAGGAGCGGGGCGTCTTCTGGCCCTGCCCCGGCACCGGCCCCGGCGAGCCGCCGCACCCCGGCACCCCCCGCCTCTTCCTCGACCGCTTCGCGACGCCCGACGGACGGGCCCGCTTCGTCCCCGTCACGCACCGCCCGGCGGCGGAGGAGACCGACGCCGACTACCCCGTGGTCCTCACCACCGGCCGGGTCGTCTCCCAGTACCAGTCCGGCGCCCAGACCCGGCGGGTCCCCGAGCTGAACGCCGCCGCGCCCGGCCCCTTCGTGGAGCTGCACCCCCGGCTCGCCGCCCGCGTCGGCGTCATGGACGGCGAGCCGGTCGTGGTGCGCTCACGGCGCGGGACGGCGGTCGCCCCCGCCCGGATCACCACCGCGATCCGGCCCGACACCGTCTTCATGCCCTTCCACTGGGCGGGCGAGGGCCGCGCCAACACCCTGACCAACCCGGCGCTCGACCCGGTGTCCAAGATGCCCGAGTTCAAGGTCTGCGCGGTCCGCCTGGAGCGCGCGCCGACCGACGCCACGGGCTCTACGGGCGCTACGGGCCCGGGCTCTACGGGCGCCTGAACCAGTCCCCGCTCGCGATCACCGGCCCCAGCGGCGCGCCGGGCGCCGCCACGTACACCCAGGCGGGCACGCACACCCCGTCCCCGGACCGCACCACCTCCCGCACGACCCGCTCGTACCCGGCGGGCTCCTCCAACCGGTCGAGTACGCCGAGCAGTTCGCCGTACCGCCCGGGCGCGGCCGTCAGGAGCGCGCCCGCGACCCGGCCCTCGCCCGGCACCGCGAACGGATAGCCGGGCCCGTCGTGCAGCAGCGCCCCGGGCAGCACGGCGTCCTCCTCGGCGCCGGTGCGGCCGAGCAGGAAACGGTCGTGGTTGTACGCGCCCGGGCGCAGCGTCCCGTAGACGAAGAAGGGCAGGTCGCCGGGGGTCACGGCGCGGCGGTCTCCCGCTCGACCCAGCGCGCGTAGTCGGCGCTCGCCCGCGCCACCGGGGCCGCGAGGATCTCGGGTGTCTCGTAGGAGTGCGCGGCGGTCAGATGCTCCTCCAGGGCCGCGTACCGCCCCTCGGTGGTCTTGAACTCCACCTGCCACTCCTCGGCGCTCTCCACGGCGCCCTGCCACCAGTACACGGAGGTGACCGGTCCGGAGACCTGCGCGCAGGCGGCGAGCCGGGCCTCGACGGCGCCACGGGCCAGCGCCTCGGCCCCGGCGCGGGAGTCGGTGGTGGTGCGGACGGTGAGGATCACCCGCCCACCGTACGGCAGGGCGGTGTGGCGCGGGCCCCGGACGGGAGGAGGGCGCGCTCGTCGGCTGTGAAGTCCCGGTCGAGGCCGTTGCGGCAGAGGGCCTTCGCCATCTCCTCGGGGCGCAGGTCGAGCGCCTGGTACCAGCCGTCCCCGGCGGCGAGCAGCCGGGTCCCGCGCACGTCGAGGCCAAGGTGTCCGGGCAGCGGGAGTTCGGCGAGCAGGCGGCCGGTCGCCGCGTCCCAGAAGCGGGGGTCGCCGGTCGTGCCCGATGTGACGAGCAGGCCGCCGGGGCCGGTGCCGATGAGCCGGGTGAAGGTGTCGCCGGTCGCCAGGGGCCGTGCGGCGGGGTGGCCCGTGTCCGCGTCCCACTGGCGCACGAAGCCGTCCGGGTGGGAGGTGGCGAGAGTGCGGCCGTCGGGCCCGAAGAGCAGGTAGGGCGGGAGTGTGAGGTCGAAGGAGTACGTGAGGGGGCCGACGGAGAAGGTCCGCAGTCGGGTGCCGGTGTTCAGGTCCCAGAGCTGGACGCGGCCGTCCCCGGTGTCGGGGCCCCGCACCACGGCGACCTGGCCGGGGTGGCCCGGGCGGGCGCGGAGCTGTCCGTACGCCCGGGGGAACCCGCTCGCCTCGGCCGCCGTCCTGGGCCCGAGATCGACGCGCCCGCCCGAGGAGCGGCCGGTGGTGGCGGAGTAGCGGGCGAGGCGCCCGGCGGAGGTGAGGACGGCCACGTCGCTGCCGTCGAGCGGTTCGACGGCCTCCACCACGTCGGTGTCCGGGTCCCAGCCGTCCAGGCGGAAGTCGACCCGTCGGCGCGGGTCCGCCGCCGCGAAGGCCGCGAGCCCGCCCCGCTGTTCCAGCACCACCCAGCGGGAGTCGGCGGTCCAGAACGGGATGGAGTGGCCGCTGCTGCGCCGCTGCGGCACGCGCCGGGCGCGGCCGGTGGCGGTGGTCACGATCTCCAGGAAGTCCTCCCCGCCCCGGGCGAGCCGGGTGCCGTCCGGGGAGAGCGCGCCGTCGACCGGCTCGCGGGCGGCACCGGGTGCGGGCAGCGCCTCCACCGGGTCGGCGCGGGCGGTGAGCAGCGCGTCCTTGACGGGGAGCAGCACGGTGACGCTCCGCCCGGGGCCCGGGACCACCGCGAGCAGGCCCCCGAGGTCCTCCGTGCTCGGGACCGTGGTCCGGTAGCGGCGGCCCGTGGCCACCTGGACCAGGTGCGCCTCCTGGCGGCCTTCCGCGCTGCCTCCGTCGGGCGTGGTCACGACGTACTCGCCCGTGCGGTCCAGTTCCTTCACCTCGTCGACCACCGGGTCGAGGCGCAGGGCCGGGCCCGGCGCGCCGTTCGTGGCCAGGACCCGCGCGGGGCTGCCCACGACGAGCCGTTCGCCGTCCGAGGCGAGCGCGGCCGACTGAAAGCCCGCGCCCGGGAAGGACCGGAGCTCGCGGCCGGTGGCGAGCTCGCGGACCACGGTGGTGGTGTCCCCCTCCGCCTCCGGCAGGAACACGACCTGTCCGGGATCCGAGGTGAAGGCGACGGACCTCGGGTCTCCCGGGACCAGTCCGGGTGCGACGGGCAGCGGCCGACCCGAGGCGGTCTCCCAGGCGGAGAGTGCCGCGTGGCGGTCCCCCGGCCCGGTGGCCCCGGTCCCGTCGTAGAAGGACAGCATCCGCAGCAGGCGGCGCCCGTCGGAGCTGAAGTCCATCTGGACGCCGCCGACCTTGCGGCCGCGCGCGTCGGCGGAGCGCAGTTCGCGGGGCGGGCGGCCGGGTCCGTCGCCGGTCAGGTCCCACAGCCACACCGTGCCGTCCCCGTGCGCGACGGCGAAGCTCCGTCCGTCGGGGGCGAGTTCGGTGGAGCCGTGCGTGCCGATGTCCTCCATGGCCTTCTCGGGGATGTGCGCCAGGAGCCGGGAGCGGGGGCTGTCCCCGGCCGGGCCGGTGAGCACGGACACCGCCCGGTAGGTGCCGTCGTCGAGGAGCGAGAGGACCGCCGCGGTCCGCCCGTCCGGCGTGACGTCCAGCCGCTGGAAGGCCCCGGGCCACAGGCCCGGACGGCTGCCGGTCAGGTACTGGCCGCGCGCGTACTGGCGGAGCAGCGCGCCGTACGTCTCGGGGCTGGGGTCCGTCGCGCGGGCGGCGAGGGCCAGTTGGAGGGCCGTCGCCTGCCCGGTGGCCTCCTGCCGGAGGGAGACGTCGGCGAGGATACGGGCGGCCTGCGCGCGCAACTGGCCCTGGTACCGGGCGTTGTTGTCCAGCGCCCAGCCCGCGAAGCCGCCGGCGATCAGGGCGAGCACGGCGAAGACGGCGATCGCCGTGTACAGCCTGCGGGTGCCACGGCGGGCCTGCCGGTCGCCGAGGAGGATGTACCCCCGCTCCGCCTCCCCGACGTCCTCCGGATGCCGGCCCAGCCGGTCGAGGGCGGTGGCGAGGCTGGAGCCGCGCAGGAGGGCGGCCGGTTCGTGGTCCTGGGCCCGCCAGCGGGCGAGGTCGCGGCGCAGTTGCTCCTGCCAGGCGCGGAAGTCGCGGGTGTCGGTGAGCCAGTCGCGGAGCCGGGGCCAGAGGGTGGTCAGGGACTCGTGGGCGAGCTCGACGGTCTCGGCGGCGCCGCCCGGCGCGTCCTCGTCGCCCGCCGTCCCCAGGACGACCAGCTTCGTCGGGGCGAGCCGCCGGGCGAGGGCCGCGAGAGCGGGGTCGAGCTCGGCGGTGCGGGCCGGGCGGCGGGCGAAGTGGCCGTCGGGCGCGGGGCGGGCGAGCTGGACGAACAGGCGGCGGGCCAGGGGCTCTTCGCCGGGCCCGAGCAGCTCCGCGAGGGCCTCCTCCGCGTAGCCGACGAGGGCGCCCGCGACCCCGCCGACGGCGTCGTACGCGGCATGGGTGAGCAGGCCGCCCTCGCGGGCCTCCCACAGGCGGGTGAGGGCGAACTCGACCAGCGGCATCCGGCCGGGCTCCTCGCCCGCGTCGGCGACGATCCGTTCGGGCAGGCCCGGCTCGAACCACAGTCCGGGCAGGGCGGCGACCGGTCCGGTCACGGCCCGCAGCAGGCCCTCGGCGGAGAGCGGGGCGAGCAGGCGGGTGGCGTCGCTGAGCACGTCGGCGGCCTCGGGGGTGACGAGGGCGCCCAGGGTCTCGGCCCGGGCGGTGGCCACCACCCGTAACGCGGGGCGGCCCGGCTGTCCGGCGCCGAGGGCGACGAGGAGCCGGGTCAGCGCGCGGGCGGCGGCGGGGTCGGCCGCCGCGTACTCCTCCAGCTGGTCCACGAAGAGGACGTGTCCGGCCGCGCCCGCGTGGGCGAGGACCCGGTCCCGTAACGCGGCCGGCAGGGTGTCCGCCGTGTCGAGGAGCCGGGTGAGCTCGGCCGTCTCGCGCAGTCGGGCGACCTCGCCGAGGCCCGGTGCGAGGCCGGGCGCGAGGGCGCGGGCCAGGACGGCGGCGGGGCGGGTGCCGGGGACGGCGCGGAGCTCGCGGACGGTGGTCCCGGCGGCCCGGAGCGCGGGCAGCAGCCCGGCCCTGACGAGGGAGGACTTGCCGGAGCCGGAGGGGCCGACGACGAGGGTCAGGGGGCGGCGGGCGACGGCGGCCAGCAGGTGCCGGGTCTCGTCCTCGCGCCCGTGGAAGACGTCGGCGTCCGCCTCGGTGAAGGGGGCGAGGCCGCGGAAGGGGCTGCGCGGCGGGAGGACGGCCGGGTCGAGCAGGGCGCCGAGGGGGATGAGGTACGCGGTGGTCGAGCCGGTGGCGCCGTCGGCGGCGACCGTCATGCCGACGACGCCCCGCTGGGTCTCGTCCCACACGGGGGTGCCGCTGAAGCCGGGGACGATCCGCTGCCCGGACGGGTCGGTCTCCATCTGGACCCAGCCCTCGCCCTGCGGGCCGCGCAGGGTGCCGGTGGCCCAGACGCCGCCGTCGGAGTGGGCGGGGAAGCCGAGGGCCCGGAAGGGGTGCTGCCACAGCCGCGTGCCGTCGCCGTCGGCGGGCGGGACCGGGCGGCTGCCGGGGACGGGGGCGTCGAGGCGGAGCAGGGCGATGTCGGCGTCCGCGCGCCAGGTCAGGACGGTCGCCCGGGCCCGGTGGCCGCCCATGAGGGGGAAGTCGACGGGGACATGGCCCTCCGGCGGCTCCTCGGGGACGCCGGACTCCTCCCCCGTCGCCCCGGCGACGACATGGGCGCAGGTCGCCACCGTGTCCTCGGCCACGAGGAAGCCCGCCCCGGCCACCTGGCCGGAGCGGGTGCGGACCCGGACGAGCGAACGGGCCAGGGTCTCTTCCTCGTGGACGGCGGCCACGGCGGTCCCCCCTCGTCGCGGCGGCTCCGCGCCGGTCCGGCCACGATAGGGCAACTACCCCTCCCCCACCGCCCCTTGAGCGAACTGGGCGGCGTGCAGCCGGGCGTAGGCGCCACCCGCGGCCAGCAGTTCCTCGTGCGTCCCCCGCTCGGCGATCGAGCCGTTCTCCATCACCAGGATGACGTCCGCGTCGCGGATGGTGGAGAGCCGGTGCGCGATCACGAACGAGGTCCGGCCGGCGCGCAGGGAGGCCATGGCCCGCTGGACGAGGACCTCGGTGCGGGTGTCGACGGAGCTGGTGGCCTCGTCGAGGACGAGGACGACGGGTTCGGCGAGGAAGGCGCGGGCGAGGGTGACGAGTTGACGTTCACCGGCGCTGAGCCCGCCGCCCTCCTCGTCGAGGACGGTGTCGTAGCCGTCGGGCAGGGTGCGGATGAAGCGGTCGGCGTGCGCGGCCCGCGCGGCCCGGACGATCCGCTCGCGGGAGACCTCGCCGGGGACCCCGTACGCGATGTTCTCGGCGATGGTGCCGCCGAAGAGCCAGGTGTCCTGGAGGACCATGCCGATCCCGGCCCGCAGGTCTTCGCGGGCCATCCTCGCGATGTCGACCCCGTCGAGCGTGATCCGCCCGCCGGTCACCTCGTAGAACCGCATCAGCAGGTTGACCAGGGTCGTCTTCCCGGCGCCGGTCGGGCCGACGATGGCGACCGTCCGGCCGGGCTCCACCGCGAGCGACAGGTCCTCGATGAGCGGCTTGTCCGGCTCGTAGCGGAAGGAGACCTGCTCGAAGGAGACCCGGCCGGTGAGCCGCTCCGGGCGCTCGGGCGCGGCGGGGTCGGGGGTCTCCTCCTCGGCGTCGAGGAGGGCGAAGACCCGCTCGGCGGAGGCCACTCCGGACTGGAGCAGGTTGGCCATGGCGGCGACCTGGGTGACGGGCCCGTTGAACTCGTACGAGTACTGGACGAAGGCCTGGACGTCGCCGACGGTCAGGGTGCCGCTCGCGACCCGCAGGCCTCCGGCGACGGCGATGAGGACATAGGTGAGGTTGCCGACCAGGGTGAGGGCGGGCTGGATGAAGCCGGAGATGAACTGGGCCCGGAAGGCGGCCCCGTACAGCTCGTCGCCGAGCTCGTCGAAGCGGCGGACGGCCTCGTCGCGCCGCCCGAAGGCGACGACCTCGGCATGGCCGGTGACCATCTCCTCGACATGTCCGTTGAGGCGGCCGGTGACGGCCCACTGGCGGACGAACTGGGGCTGGGCCCGGCGCCCGACGAGGGCGGCGACGCCGACCGACACCGGCACGGTGCCGAGGACGATCAGGGCGAGCAGCGGCGAGATCCAGAACATCATCGCGAGCACGCCGACGAGGGTGAGCAGGGCGCGGACCATCTGGCTGAAGGCCTGCTGGAGGGTCTGGACGACGTTGTCGATGTCGTTGGTGGTACGGGAGAGGAGCTCGCCGCGCGACTGCCGGTCGACGTGGCCGAGGGGCAGCCGGGACAGCTTGGCCTGCGCCTCGGCCCGCATCCGGTGCCCGGCGCGCTGGACGGCAGCCGCGGCGAGCCGCTGCTGGAGCCAGGTGAGCAGAGAGGCCCCGGCGACCAGCGCGGCGGAGGCGGCGAGCGCCCGGCCGACGGCCCCGAAGTCGACCCCGGCGGGGGTGCGCGCACCGGCGATGACGAGGTCGGTGGCGTGTCCGAGGAGCTTCGGCGAGAGGACGGAGAGCCCGACGGCGAGGGCCGCGGCGGCGAGGACGCCGAGGAGCAGGTGCCGGTCGGGGGCGAGGGTGCGCAGCAGACGCAGCCCGGACGCCCGGAAGCGCAGGGACCGTTCGAGCCCGGGCCCGCCGCCGGGCCCGCGCTCCTGGGCCGGCGGACCGACGCGGGCGGGGGCTGGAGAAGCGGGGACCCGCTCGTGCTGGTCGGCCCGCTCGCGGACAGGTGCCGAAGTGGTCATGCCACTGCCTCCCTCTCGTCGCCGTTCGCCAGTTGGGAGCGGACGATCTCCTGGTACGTCGCGTTGTGCGCGAGCAGTTCGGCGTGGGCGCCGGTGCCGACGACCCGGCCGTGGTCGAGGACGACGATCCGGTCGGCGTCGCGGATGGTGGAGACCCGCTGGGCGACGATGACGACGGTGGCGTCGGCGGTCTCCTCGGCGAGGGCGGCGCGCAGCCGGGCGTCCGTGGCGTTGTCGAGGGCGGAGAAGGAGTCGTCGAAGAGGTAGATGCGGGGCCGGGCGACCAGCACCCGGGCGATGGCGAGACGCTGCCGCTGCCCGCCGGAGAAGTTGCCGCCGCCCTGGGTGACGGGCGCGTCGAGCCCGTCGGGCAGGGCCGCGACGAAACCCCCAGCCTGGGCGACCTCCAACGCGCGCCACAGCTCCTCGTCGGTGGCGTCCGGCTTCCCGTACCGCAGGTTGCTCGCGACGGTCCCGGAGAACAGGTACGGCTTCTGGTGGACGAGCCCGACCGTGCGGGCGAGCAGGGCGGGGTCGAGGTCGCGGACGTCGGTGGCGCCGAGCGTGACCCGGCCGCCGGTCGTGTCGTACAGGCGCGGGACGAGACCGAGGAGGGTGGACTTGCCGCTGCCGGTGGAGCCGATGATCGCGGTGGTGCGGCCGGGCCGGGCGCTGAGGGCGACATCGCGGAGAACGGCTTCCTCGGCGCCGGGGTAGCGGAAGCCGACGCCCGCGAAGTCGAGCCGGCCGGGGTCGCCGGACGGGGTCCGGGGGTCGGCGGGCGGGGTGACGGAGGGGACGGTGTCGAGGAGTTCGCGGACGCGCTCGGCGCCGACCTCGGCGCGGGGCATGTGCATGAGCAGGAAGAGCACCATCATCACGGACATGGAGATCTGGAGCAGATAGCCGAGGAAGGCGATGAGCCCGCCGGGCTGGAGGGCGCCGGAGTCGATCCGGTGGGCGCCGACCAGGACGATGCCGACGGTGGCGAGCTGCCAGACGATCAGGACGGTCGGGAACATGACGGCCTGGAGGCGCCCGGCGCGCAGCCCGACGTCCCGCAGCTCGTCGTTGGCGGCGCCGAAGCGGCGCTGTTCGTGGCGGTCGCGGACGAAGGCGCGGACGACCCGGATGCCGGTGATCTGCTCGCGCAGCAGCCGGTTGACGTGGTCGACGCGCCGCTGCATGCCGCGGAACAGGGGCCGCATGCGCAGCACGACCGTGCCGACCGCGCCGGCCATCACGGGCACGAAGAGCAGCAGGACCAGGGCGAGCGGGACGTCCTGGCGGAGGGCCATGGCGAGGCCGCCGACGCACAGCAGGGGCGCGGGGACCAGCAGGGTGAGGACGAGGAGGGCGAAGGTCTGGATCTGCTGGACGTCGTTGGTGGTGCGGGTGATGAGCGAGGCGGTGCCGAAGCGGCCGGTCTCGCGGGCGGAGAAGTTCTGGACGCGGCGGAAGGTATCGGAGCGCAGGTCGCGGGCGATGCCCATGGCGATCCTGGCCCCGGCGTAGCCGGCGGCCGCGGCCGCCGCGGCCTGGAGGAGGGTGACGGCGAGCATGAGGCCGCCGCCGGACAGGACGCGGGCGGTGTCGCCGCGCAGCACGCCCTGGTCGATGACGCCGGCGTTGAGGGTGGGCAGGGCGAGGGAGGCCAGGACCTGGACGAGCTGGAGCAGGACGAGTAAGGCGAGCAGCGGCCGGTGGGGGCCGAGCCGGGCGGCGACGAGCCGGAGCAGCATGACGGAATCCCCCGATCAACCAGCGTACGGACGGACGGACTTGGCGTCCCGCAGGGCGTGGGCCCACCAGGCGAGCTGGTCGAGCATGGACTTGGCGGCGGCTTCGGCCCCTTCGGGGTCCCTGGGGGTGCCGTCCTCGTGGAAGCGGCCGTGGGCGCCGTGGAAGGAGACGGTGTCGCGGACGGTGACGGCGTGCATCTCGGCGTAGACCTGGCGCAGTTGCTCGACGGCGCGCAGGCCGCCGGACATGCCGCCGTAGGAGACGAAGCCGACGGGCTTGGCCTGCCACTCGGAGAAGTGCCAGTCGATCAGGGCCTTGAGGGAGGCGGGGAAGGAGTGGTTGTACTCGGGGGTGAGGACGACGAAGGCGTCGGCGGCGGCGAGGACGGGGGTGACCTTGCCGAGTTCGGCGCGGACGGCGGGGCCGGGGCGGTGGGAGAGGGCGGTGGGCAGGTCGACCTCGGCGAGGTCGACGACGTCGACGACGAAGTCGTCGCGTTCGGCGGTGCGGGCGGTGAACCAGTCGGCGACGACGGGACCGAAGCGGCCCTCGCGGTTGCTGGCGACGATGACGGCGAGGCGGAGCGGAGGTGTGATGTCCATGCCGAGGATCCTGATACCTCAACCAAACTTGAGGTCAAGCCCGGCCCTCCGGGCATACGGTGACCCCCATGACCACGCACCCCGCACCCGCCCTGCACGTCGAGGTCGACGGCTCCCCCGCCACCGACCCGGAACTCCTCGCGACCCTCATGAGCGGGTACGGCCACTTCACCGCCATGCAGGTCCGCGACGGCCGGGCGCAGGGCCTCGGACTGCACCTGGACCGCCTGGACCGGGCCACCCGCGAGCTCTTCGACCGGGGCGTCGACGGAGGCAGGGTCCGCGCCCTGATCGGCGGCGCCCTGGAGGCGACGGGGCGGCGGGACGCGTCCGTGCGGGTCTACGGGTACGACGGCGGCCGGACCGTCGTGACCGTACGGGCGCCCTTCCCGCCGGACCGCACCCCGCAGGCGCTGCGCTCGGTCACGTACTGGCGCCCGGCCGCGCACATCAAGCACCTGGGCGGCTTCGGCCAGACGTACCACGGCGAGGCGGCCCGCCGGGCGGGCTTCGACGAGGCCCTGCTGACCGCGCCCGACGGCGAGATCGCGGAGGGTGCGGTCACCAACATCGCCTTCTGGGACGGCACTTCGGTGATCTGGCCGTCGGCGCCCTGCCTGACCGGCATCACCATGGCCCTGCTCGCCCCCCGGCTGCCGTCCACGAGCCGCCGGGTGACCCTGGCGGACCTGCCCTCCTTCCGCTCGGCCTTCGTGACGAACGCGCGGGGCATCGCCCCCGTCTCCCGCATCGACGGGATCGAGCTCACGGTGGACGAGGAGCTGATGGACCGGGTGTACGCGGCGTACGCGGCGGCCCCCTGGGAGACCCTGTGACCCGACCGGGCGCACGCCCCCGGACCCCGCTCACCCGTTCGGCACGCCCCGTCACCTGACGCGAAGAAACCCACCCCGACCTGCGAAGACTCCCGGACTCCAGCCGCCGCGCCGCACCGGACGGAGCAATTCTGATGGGACATCAGCAGGCGCCCGACGCCTCCACGCACTTACCTCGGTCCTACGGAAGCCCCTTTCCGGAAGAACGACCGCGCGCCACGGAGGCCCCCATGCGCCGCACCCCTGTCCCCCTGCTCACCGGTACCGCGCTGGCCGTCGTCGCCCTCGGAGCCCTCGCCGCCCCCCTGGCGTACGCGAACAACGACGGACACGAAGGCCACGACGGACGCCCCGAGGCGCTGGAGATCTACCCCTCCTCGGCCGACCCGGGGACCACGGTCACCGTGAACACCCTCGCCTGCGGCTCCCACGGCCACGGCGTCGGTGACGCGAACTCGCTCGGCGCGGGCGACTTCCAGCTCAACCCCAGCACCCACAAGGAGGTCGTGGTCGGCCAGTTCACGGTGCCGCACCACGCCCAGTCGGGCACCTACGGCATCAGCGTCGCCTGCGACAACGGGCGGACCGCCCGGGGCGACCTGATCGTCAAGCACAAGAGCCCCAGCGGCCATGTGCAGACCGGCGTCGGCGGCAGCGTGGGCCCCGACACGGCCCAGGTCACGGCAGGCGCGGCGGTGCTGGCCGCGGCTGCCGTAGGCGGTACCTGGCTCCTGCGCCGCCGGGCGAGCGGCGCGCAGGGCGACTGACCGTACCGCCACCCGTCCTGCCCCCGCCGCTCCGACGGACCGGCGGGGGCAGGGCCACACCGCCACGGGAGGACTCCGTGAGCAACAGCAGCAAGGGCTGGGGCATAGCGGTCGCCGCGTGCGTCGGCCTCTGGATGATCCAGAACGGCTCGGGCGACATCACCCCGCCCGTCCCCTCCGCCGCCCAGGCCTTCGCGGCCGGCCCCAGCGTCCACACGGACGCCGCCGCCGACCCGCTCCCGCCCTCGCCCCCGCTGCGGCTGCGCATCCCCGAGATCGACGTCGACACCCCCCTGACCGCCCTGTCCCTGGACCCCTCGGGCGCCCTGGAGGTGCCACCGGCGGCCGACCGCAACCTGGCCGGCTGGTACGAGGACGGCACCCGGCCGGGCGCGAAGGGCACCGCGATCGTCGCGGGCCATGTCGACAACGAGCGGGGCCCGGCGGTCTTCTACGCGCTGGGCGCCCTGCGGAAGGGCCACCGGATCGAGGTGCTCCGGCAGGACGGCCGGACGGCGGTGTTCACGGTCGACGCGGTCGAGGTCTACGACAAGGAGCACTTCCCCGACGCCAAGGTGTACGGGGAGGCGGACCGGGCCGAGATCCGGGTGATCACCTGCGGCGGCGGCTTCTCGAAAAAAGCCGGCGGCTACCAGGGCAACGTGGTCGCCTTCGCCCACCTCATCGGCGTGCGCTGACTCTCACGCCCACTGATCGAAGGCCAACTTGGCGACCAACGAGAACACCACCACCAACAGCACCCCGCGAACGAACTCGGCCCCCTTGCTCAACGCCATCCGCGCACCCACCATGCCACCCGCCAGATTGAAGACGGCCATGACCGCCGCGAGCTGCCACAGCACGCTGCCGTGGTAGGCGAACATCGCGAGCGCACCCACGTTGGTGCAGACGTTGACGATCTTGGCGGTGGCGGAGGCCGTCACCAGGTCCAGATGGAGAACGGCAGTGAGGGCGAGCACCAGGAAGGTGCCCGTACCGGGCCCGAAGAGACCGTCGTAGAACCCGATCCCGCCCCCCACCACCACGATCGCGGTGACGATCCGGGCCCGGGTGAGCGGCGGCCGCTCCTCACCCTCCGCGCGGGTGCCGAAGGAGGGCCGGAAGAGCACGAAGCCGGCCACCCCGACAAGGACCACCATGATCACGGGGCGCAGCACCTCGCTGCTGATCCCGGCAGCGAAGAAGGCCCCGCCCATCGACCCGGCGAGCGCGGCGAGCCCGATCCGCACCGCCCGGCCCACCGGAACAGGAGTCTTGCGGACATAGGTGACGGCAGCGCCCGAGGTGCCGACGATCGCGACGGCCTTGTTCGTGCCGAGGATCTGGGCCGCGGGCAGATGCGGCAGCCCGAGCAGCAGCGCGGGCAGCAGGAGCAGCCCGCCGCCCCCGACCACGGCATCGATCCACCCGGCCACGAGCGCGGCGAGGCAGAGCAGGACAACGGTGGTCAGGGATATGTCAGGCATGCCCGCGAGCCTAGGCCCGGGATGGCTGCGTGATCCATCGATCCCAGAAGAGTTGAGCTTAGCCAGAGCTTACGCAGCTCACCACACCCTCAAGCCCGGCCTCACCACCCCTCAGCACTCACCGGTGAGTCGACCGTTCCGTACGGGAAACAGCGGGGATGCGACCGGGTAACACCCCCCGAGCACGCTTCGGGCATGAGGACACGGATCGTGGTGATCGGCGCCGGAACGGCGGGCACCCGGCTGGCCCAGCGCCTGCCGGTGACACTCCTGACCGAGGAGCGGCACGCCCCGTACAACAGGGTCCTCCTCGCAGACGTCCTGGCCGGCAGATACGCCCCCGAAGTGATCACGCTCCCCACCCCACAGACCCCACCCCGCCTCGGCATCCAGGCCCTCCGCATCGACCGCGAGTCCCGCACGGTCACCTGCGCCGACGGCTCACGCACCCCCTACGACCGCCTGGTCCTGGCAACAGGCTCGGCCCCCCTCCTCCCACCCCTCCGCGGCCTGCGCGACACCACCCCCCTCGCGGGCGTCCACCCGTTCCGCACCCTGGACGACTGCCTGGCCCTCCAGACCCACGCCCGCCCGGGCACCCGCGCCGTAGTGATAGGCGGCGGCCTCCTGGGCGTCTCGGCATCCCGAGCCCTGGCAGCCCTGGGCGCGGAGGTGACCCTCCTCCACCAGGGCGAGTACCTGATGGAAGGCCACCTGGACAGGGAATCGGCGCCATTGCTCACTCACCACCTCTCCGCACTCGGCATAGAAGTGCACACCGAATGCAGGGTGACCGGCCTACGCGGCCACCAAGGCGCGGTGAAGGCAGTAGCGCTGGCCGACAACTACATCCTGGACACCCACCTCGTCGTCCTGGCCTGCGGAGTCCGCCCGCGGGTGACCCTGGCCCGGGAGGCAGGCCTGGAGGTGAACCGGGGCATCGTGGTGGACGACGAACTCCGCACCTCGGACCCGTACATCCACGCCATAGGCGACTGCGCGGAACACCGAGGCCAGGTCTACGGCCTGGCGACCCCGGCCCTGGACCAGGCGGACGTACTGGCGGACATCCTCGACACGGAAGCGACGAACGACCCGCACACGGCAACGGCGAGGAGGGGGCCGGAACGGGGGTGGGGGTGTCCGGACGTGGCGGCGCCCGGAACGAGCGAAGCGAAGTGGAGGTCGCAGTCCGGACACC
>NZ_JBEOUE010000043.1:0-34321 GCF_040303965.1 Streptomyces sp. NPDC094032
CACGACTGGGCGTCCCCGCCCCAGCCATGACAGCGGACCTGAAGCACGCATGCGCGTCGACTCCCACCCTGGCAAACAGACAAATGCACACGCCTGGATCAGGCGCGTGCGTGCGTACTGTCCGTCATGGACAGCTCACTCAGCAAGGTCGTCTGTTTCCGGTTGCGCACGTGCGAAGTGAAGTGGGTCACGCCCCACTTCGCCATAGACACCCATCAGTAATGATCTTTGCGATAGATAAGCCAATCCGGACATCGAAGACTCCCAGCTACCCCAAAGCGGCACATTTGGGGGCCTTGTGACCGATGGTCAAGAACAGACCGGGTCCGAGTAACGGTCTTATAAAATTCTCATCTGTGGACGGTCAATGAAGGCTGTGTGATCGTGTGTCCGCTCTCTGCCCCGCGGCCTGCCGTCTGGGGCTGGTTGTGCTGTCCACCGTCCGTCTGGTTCACACGGGAGTAGACCGCCGTGTCCGCGCCGCCTTATCTCAGCCCCTTCGTGCGCACGCGCACGCGGCTGTCTCTGACCATCGGCCTCGTTCTGGCCGCCCTCACCGCTGCCCTCTTGCCCTGGTGGCAGCCCGATTCCGCGCCCGTCACGGCCGGTGGCAAGCCCACCGACGCCAAGCGGGTATCCACCGGCCCCAAGGACGAGACCGCCGCGAGGGCCGAGGCCGTTCGCAGTGGCAAGAAGGTCCTCGTCGACACCGCCACCACCGCGAACTCCCTGACCTGGGCCCTGCCCAACGGCCAGATGCGTTCGCAGACGCACGCGCTTCCGCAGCGCGCGAAGAACGCCGCCGGGAAGTGGGCGCCCGTCGACAACAAGCTCACGCGCGCCGCCAAGGCACCGCGCGGGCTCGGCGTCACGCCGGTCAACGCCGTCTACCCCGTCCGCTTCTCCAGCGGCAGCGCCGGGGCCGACCGGGCGGACCGCTCCTTCGTCCGCGCCGAGACCCCCGGCCACTCCACGCTCGCCGAGGTCGAGTTCGGCGGTCACACCATCGCCTACACCTGGCCGGGCGCCCTGCCCGAGCCGGTCCTCGACGGCCCGCGCGCCCTCTACTCCGAGGTCCTGCCCGGCGTCGACCTCCTGCTCGTCGCGCGTGAGGAGGGCGGCTTCGCCCAGGTCCTCATCGTCAAGACGCCCGAGGCCGCCCGCCAGGACGCCCTCAAGTCCGTGGCCTACGGCCTGCGTTCGCAGACGGCCACCTTCCGCCACGACACCAAGGCCAACCGCGTCCTGGTCCTCGACAAGGCGGGCAAGGAAGTCGGCTCCATCCCGACCCCCTTCGCCTGGGACTCCTCCGGCCGCGACCCCGAGCTGCCCGACGGCACCGTCGCCCGCACCGCCACGGACACCCCGGCCGACGTCCTCAAGCTGTCCGGCCTCACCGGCATCGAGCCCGGCGCCAAGTCCGCCCAGCTCCCCGTCGAGCTGGCCGGCAACGGGACCGGCACCGCGCTCCTCGCGCTGGACGTCGCCGCGACCAAGCTCCTCGAAGACAAGGACGTCAAGTTCCCCGTCTTCGTCGACCCGACGATGAACTCCGGCTGGCAGGCCTGGACCACGGCGTACCGCCCGTACCCCAACTCCAGCTTCTACAACGGCACCAACTTCTCCTCCGGCACCTCCGACGCCCGCGTGGGCTACGAGTCGGACACCGGCGGTCTGGGCCGTTCGTTCTGGCGCATGGGCTTCAGCACGAAGATGAAGGGCGCCAAGGTCACCTCGGCAGCCTTCAAGGTGCTCAACAACCACTCCTGGTCGTGCACCACCCGTGAGTTCAAGTTCTATCTGACCGGCGGCATCTCCTCCGGTACGACGTGGAACTCGCAGCCGTCCTGGACCACGCACCTCCAGTCGAGGTCCTTCGCGCACGGCTGGTCCTCGTCGAGCTGCCCGGACGACTACGAGACGTTCAACAACTCCGCCGTCGTCTCCGCCGCCCAGAAGGCCGCGGACGGCGGCTGGTCGAACATCACCTTCGGCCTGCGCGCGACCAGCGAGTCGGACACGCAGACCTGGCGCAAGTTCCGCGCCACCTCCGCGACCCTCGAAGTCGACTACAACTCCCCGCCGAACGAGCCCACCAGCGGCACCTCCACCCCCGGTGGCGCCTGCGTCCTGGGCCCCGGCGCCGGAGTCACCGTCGGCAAGACGAACATCGTCCTGAAGGCCTACGCCTCCGACAACGACGGCAACCTCAAGGGTCTGCGCTTCAAGTTCTGGAAGGCCGGAGCCGCTGTCCCGGCGGGCACCCTGGTGACCCCGACCGGCGGCTGGGCCTCCACGACGATCGCCGCCACCACTCTTGAGGACAAGGCGACCTACTACTGGGCCGTCCGGGCCGAGGACGCCCTCGACGCCGCCTCGACCTACTTCCCGGCCAACACCACCGAGAACTGCGCGCTCACCGTGGACGGTTCGGCCCCGCCGCCGCCCACGGTCGACGAGGACACCACCCCGTTCAAGCGCGCCACCTCGGACGGCGCGACCTGGGCGAGCGTGAAGTTCGGCTCCACCGGCAACCTCACCATCACCTCCCCGGGTGCGGCGAAGTTCCGCTGGGGCTGGGAGGGCATGTCGTACACGGACGTCACCGCGACCAACGGCTCGTACACCTTCACGGGTCTCAAGCCGCCGCACGCGGGTCCGAACTGGCTGCACTTCTTCTCGCTGGACGCGCTGGGCAACGTGAGTGCCCGTACCGACTACGCCACCTACATCCCGCCGCGCGACAGCGCCGACGGCCCGGGTGACGTGGGCGGCGACGGCATCGCCGACCTGATGGTCATCGACGCCAACGGCAACCTCTTCTCCTACCCCGGCTCCCCGGACGGAGAGCTGTACGGCGGCCTCACCGGCTCCTACACGATCGGTGCCAACGGCAAGCCCGTCCTCGCGCCCAAGGCGCCGTGGTGGAACGGCACCAAGGCCGCGCTCATCAGCCACTACCAGGACGTCTACCCCGGCGACGGCTCGACCGACCTGTTCGCGGTCGACCCCGACGGCACGTTCTACCTCTACCCGGGCGACGGCTACGGCACGTTCAACGTGGACGACCGCCTCAAGGTCCGCCTTCCCTCCAACACGCCGGCGCCGTCGACGTGGACGGAGATGAAGGCCGTCGGCGACATCACCGGCGACAAGCTGACCGACGTCGCGATCACCACCGGCACCCAGTTCTGGATCCTCTCCGGCTACACCGGAGCCACGTTCCAGACGGCCACCCTCATGGAGGGCACCGCCTGGGCCCCCCGTGACATCGTCAACATCGCCGACATCGACCTGGACAACACGCCCGACCTGCTCTGGCGCAGCCACGATTCCGGCACGATCTACATCCGTCACGGCAAGCCCGGCACCGTCGCGGGCAGCGTCGACATCAACTCGTTGAAGACCGCGGCGGCCTCCCGCCAGGGTGTCGACACGTCCTACGGCACCAACTGGACGACGACCAACATCACCGCGGTCATCGGCATCCCCGACGTCAACGGCGACAAGATCCCCGACCTGTGGGTCCGCTACGGCGCCGACGGCACGATGAAGGTCTACCACCCATCCACCACCAACACCGGACCGGCCGTCAAGACCGTCCTCTCGGTGAACTGGGCGGGCATCAAGTCCTTCGGCTGATCCGCGAAAGCCGATCCCCGAACGCTGATCCCGGACAGCTGATCCCCACAAGGGACACCCCCTGAGCCCCCGGCGCCCTCGCGGCGCCGGGGGCTCACCCCTTCTCCGCGCCGTCCGCTATCGCCCCCTCCACCTCCGCCACCCGCGCCCGCTCCTCGGCCGCGAAGCGCTCGCGGTCCAGGGCCTCGGCGATCTCCTCGTCCTGGGTCATCAGGAGGTCGAGGCTGGAGTCGCCGAGGTCGAAGACGCCCATGTCGAGGTAGGCCCTCTGGAGGCGCTCGCCCCACAGGCCGATGTCCTTCACGCAGGGCACGATCCGGCTGAAGAGCAGCTTGCGGAAGAGGCGCAGGAACTCGCTCTGCTCGCTGAGCTCCTCGGCCTCCTTCTTCGGGATGCCGAAGTTCTCCAGGACCTCGACCCCGCGCAGCCGGTCGCGCATCAGGTGGCAGCCCTCGATGACGAACTCCTCGCGCTCGCGCAGTTCGGCGTCGGAGAGCTGCCGGTAGTAGTCGCGCAGCGCCATCCGGCCGAAGGCGACGTGCCGGGCCTCGTCCTGCATCACGTACGCGAGGATCTGCTTGGGCAGCGGCTTGGCGGTGGTGTCCCTGATCATGCCGAACGCGGCGAGCGCGAGGCCCTCGATGAGCACCTGCATGCCGAGGTAGGGCATGTCCCAGCGGGAGTCGCGCAGGGTGTCGCCGAGCAGGCTCTGGAGGTTGTCGTTGATCGGGTAGAGCATCCCGATCTTCTCGTGCAGGAAGCGCCCGTAGATCTCGGCGTGCCGGGCCTCGTCCATGGTCTGGGTGGCCGAGTAGAACTTGGCGTCCAGGTCGGGCACCGACTCCACGATCCGGGCGGCGCAGATCATGGCGCCCTGCTCACCGTGGAGGAACTGGCTGAACTGCCAGGAGGTGTAGTGCCGGCGCAGCTCGCCCCGGTCCTTGTCGGTGAGCTTGGCCCAGTGCCGGGTGCCGTAGAGGGACATGGCCTCGTCGGGGGTGCCGAGCGGGTCGTACGGGTCGACCTCCAGGTCCCAGTCGATCCGCGTGGCGCCGTCCCACTGCTTGTCCTTGCCCTTCTGGTAGAGGGCCAGGAGGCGGTCGCGCCCGTCCTCCGCCATGTCGTAGTCCCAGTTGAAACGGGCTGCGCCGGACCCGGGCACCTGCCAGACGGGCTCCCTGGGGGCCCGCGCGTAGAGATCGTGCGTCGACACTGACGGCTCCTTCCTACGGTTCCCAGCAGGCTCACACGTTGGTAGACGCAGGGTCAACAAGTCGTGCGTGAGGGATTGACGACGTTACTGACGAGGAGTCTTATACGTGTCATGGCCAGTCTCACCGAGCCCGACTTCGCCCTCCTGCGTGACGCCCTCGGCCCGCTGCGCGACCGCGAACAGGTCGCCGAGCGGCTCCTGGAGTCCTCCCTCAAGCACTCCTTCGACCCCGAGACCGAGCTCGACTGGGACGCCCCCTTCGAGGACGGCAAGTGGTTCTGGCCGCCGGAGCTGGTCTCCCTCTACGGCACCCCGCTGTGGCGCCGGATGTCCGAGGAGCAGCGGATCGACCTCTCCCGGCACGAGGCGGCCTCGCTGGCCTCGCTCGGGATCTGGTTCGAGATCATCCTGATGCAGCTGCTGGTCCGGCACATCTACGACAAGTCGCTGACCAGCAAGCACGTCCGTTACGCGCTCACCGAGATCGCCGACGAGTGCCGGCACTCGATGATGTTCGCCCGGCTGATCACCCGCGGCGGCTCGCCCGAGTACCCGGTGCCGCGGGTCTACCACAACCTCGGGCGCGTCCTGAAGACCGTCTCCACCACCCCCGGCTCCTTCGCCGCGACCCTCCTCGGCGAGGAGATCCTGGACTGGATGCAGCGGCTCACCTTCCCCGACGAGCGCGTCCAGCCGCTGGTACGCGGAGTCACCCGCATCCATGTGGTCGAGGAGGCCCGGCACGTGCGGTACGCGCGGGAGGAGCTGCGCCGGCAGATGGCGACGGCGCCGCGCTGGGAGCAGGAGTTCACCCGGCTCAGCTGCGGCGAGGCGGCCCGGGTCTTCTCCACCTGCTTCGTCAATCCGCAGGTGTACGACAACGTCGGCCTGGACCGCCGCGAGGCCGTCGCCCAGGTGAGGGCGAGCGGCCACCGGCGGGAGGTCATGCAGTCCGGGGCGAAGCGGCTGACCGACTTCCTCGACGACATCGGCGTGCTGCGCGGCGCGGGCCGCCGGCTCTGGAAGTCCTCCGGGCTGCTGGCCTGAACGCCCGCCTGAGCAGCCCGGATCCACGCGGAGCCGCCCGGGGCCTGCCCGTACGGCGTTACGCTGCGGGCATGACGAGTGCCGCCTCGCCCGCGTACCGCCGGCTCAGCGTCGAGGAGCGCAAGCGCCAGCTGCTCGACGCCGCCCAGACGCTCTTCGCGCACCGGGCGCCCGAGGACGTCTCCCTCGACGACGTCGCCGAGGCCGCGGGGGTCTCCCGGCCGCTCGTCTACCGCTACTTCCCCGGCGGCAAGCAGCAGTTGTACGAGTCGGCGCTGCGCTCCTCGGCCGACGCGCTGGAGCGCTGCTTCGCCGAGCCGCCCGCGGGGCCGCCGACCGAGCGGCTCGCCCGGGTCCTGGACCGGTACCTGGCCTTCGTGGACGGGCACGACGCCGGGTTCGCCGCGCTGCTGCGCGGGGGCAGCGTCGCCGAGACCTCGCGGACCTCGGCCATCGTCGACGAGGTCCGGCGGGCGGCGGCCGAGCAGATCCTCCGCCACCTGGGCGTGGACCGGCCGGGGCCCCGGCTCGGGATGATGGTGCGGACCTGGATCGCGGCCGTCGAGGCGGCGTCCCTGATCTGGGTCGACGAGGGCAAGCGCCCAGCGGCCGGGGAGCTGCGGGACTGGCTGGTGGACCACCTGGTCGCGCTGCTCACCGCGACCGCCGCGAGCGATCCCGAGACGGGCGTGGTGGTGGCCCGGCTGCTCTCCCAGGAGACCTCGGCCGGGCCGGTCGCGACCCTGGCCAGGAACGTCATCCCGATGGTCAGCGAGGCCGCGCACCTGCTCTGACCCCGGTGCGGGTGACACTGGTGGGGTGAGAAGCGAGAACACCCCCTTCCGCGGCGGCCCCCTCGACGGCCGGACGCTGCCCGTCCTGCTCGGCCCGACCGGCCACCCCCCGAAGTGGTACGAGGTCCCGGTCCCGGCCCACGAGGGCCGCCCCGCGACCGTCTACGCCTACCGCCGCGAGCCGGCCGGCCACAGCAAGCGGCTCAAACTCCAGCAGGGCTGGGTCTACGCGTACGCCCCGGAGGGCCGCGACCGCCGCGAAATCCGCTGGCCCTGGTCGAAGCCCCGCCCCCCGGCTCCCCCGAACGAGTGAGCCCCGCACCCACCGCCACGCCGGTCCGCTCATCACACTAACCATCACGCCATCATCCCGATGGAGGTGGTGACGTGTCGGTACGACTGCTGCGCAAGGTCTGCACGGGGGTACTCGCGGCGACGACGGTCCTGGCGGGGGTGACGGGCCCGCCCGCCCCCCAGGCGACGGCGGCGGAGCCGCCGGGGGCGGGGCACCCGGCGGCTCCACAAGACCCGGCGGCGCCGGAGACGGACGCGTTGCCGGAGGCGGACGCGCCCGCGGGCGCAGATACGCCCCCAGTCACTGGCGCGCTGCCCAACCCCGGCCCCCCCGACTCCCTCGGCGCCCTCCTAAGCCGCCTCCGCAGCCTCTACCGACAGGCCGAGCAGGCCACCGAGGCCTACAACGCCGGGGAGGAGAGCCTCAAGCGGCAGACCGCCGACACCCGGCAGGTCACCGCGCGGCTGGCCGCCGCGCGGGACGAGCTGGCGCGGGGGCGGGACGAGGCCGGGCGGCTGGCGCGGGAGCAGTACCAGGGGCGGTCCGAACTCTCCCCGTACCTGCGGCTGCTGCTCGCCCGCGACCCCCAGCACGCGCTTGACCAGAGCCATCTGCTCGACCGGGCCGCCCGGGACCGCGCCGGGACCGTCACCCGGCTCCAGGGGGCCGAGAAGCGGGCCGCGGACCTCGCGACGGCCTCGCGGAAGGCGCTGGACCGGCGCAGGTCCCTCGCCGACCGGCAGCGCGCGCACCGCGACGAGGTGCAGACGCGGCTCCGCGAGGTGGAGGGGCTGCTGGCCGCGCTCTCCCCCGAGCAGCTCGCGGGACTCGGCGCCCTGGAACGCACCCAGACCGCCGGCGCCCAGGCCGAACTCCTCGGCTCCGGCGTCCTGGACGGCCCCCGCGCCCCCTCACGGGCGGGCGCGGACGCCCTGCGCTTCGCGGTGGCGCAGATCGGCAAGCCGTACGAGTGGGGCGCCGAGGGCCCCGACACGTACGACTGCTCGGGCCTCACCCAGCGGGCCTGGGCGAGCGCGGGCCGCGAACTCCCCCGCACCAGCCAGGAGCAGTGGCGGACGCTGCCCCGCGTCCCGCTCGCCCGGCTGCGCCCCGGCGACCTGGTCGTCTACTTCCCGGAGGCCACCCACATCGCCCTCTACCTGGGCGAAGGACTGGTGATCCACGCCCCGCGCCCCGGCGCCCGGATCAAGGTCTCCCCGCTCGCCGCGAACCTGCTCCTGGGCGCCGTACGCCCCGATCCCGACACCCCGGCCCTGCCCCTGACGACGTACGCGCCGCCCGAACTCCCGGCGGGAGCCACGGACGGCGCGGACGAGGGGTACGGAGAGGCTCAGGCCCCGGCGACCTCGGCCAGGTAGGCGGCGGCCTTCTCCGGGTCGAAGAAGAAGTTCTCGAAGTCGGCCGGGTCGTCGAAGCCGTTGGCGAAGCGGTCGGCGACGGGCTGGAGGCCACCGGCGGCGCCGAGCAGGTTCAGGACGTGCTCCGGCGGCGGCGCGAGCATCGCGTTGGTCCACTTGGTGACGTGCTGGGCGGTCTGCCAGTAGCGCGCGAACGTCGCCCGCATCCAGCTCTCGTCGAAGGCGCCGTCGCCGTGCTCGACAATCGCGGAGAGGTACGCGGCGGCGCACTTGGAGGCCGAGTTGGAGCCCTGCCCGGTGACCGGGTCGTTGGCGACGACCACGTCGGCGACGCCCAGCACGAGGCCGCCGGACGGGAGCTGCCCGACGGGGTTGCGGACGGTCGGGGCGTAGCGCCCGGCCAGGGTGCCACCCGCGTCGGTCAGCTCGACCTTGGTGGCGCGCGCGTACTCCCAGGGCGTGAACTTCTCCATGAGCTCCAGCGTGAGCGCCAGGTGCTCGGAGGGGTCCTTGACGCCCTGGAAGACGTCGAGCGGGCCGCCGGGGACGCCCTCCCAGAAGAGGATGTCGGCGCGGCCGGAGGTGGTGAGGGTCGGCATGACGAACAGCTCGCCGACGCCCGGCACCACATTGCACCGCACCGCGTCGAAGTCGGGGTGCTCGGGCCGCGGGCCGAGCCCGTGGACGTAGCTGACGGCGAGCGCGCGCTGCGGCTGGTCGTACGGGGAGCGGGCGGCGTCCCGGGCGAACATGGAGACCAGCTCGCCCTTGCCGGCCGAGACCAGCGTCAGGTCGTAGCTGCGGGCGAAGTAGTCGAGGTCGCCGACGGCCGCGCCGTGGATGACGAGCTGGCCGCCGCGCTGGGCGAAGGTCTCCATCCAGCCGGCCATCTTCACGCGCTGGTCGACGGACTGGGCGTATCCCCGGAGCCTGCCGACCCAGTCGATGGCCCTGCTGCTGTCGGGCGCGGCGACGGAGACGCCGAGGCCCTCGATGCGCGGGGCCTGGGACTCCCAGAAGTTGAGGCCGAGGTCGCGCTCGTGCTGGAGCGCGGTGTCGAACATGCACTGCGTGGACATGACCCGGCCGGACCGGATCTCGTCGGCGGTGCGGTTGGACATCAGGGTGACTTCGTAGCCCTTGGACTGGAGACCGAGGGCGAGCTGGAGACCGGACTGACCGGCGCCGACTATGAGTATCTTCCGCATGTGCGACCGACCTTGAGGAACTCGGGGGTTATTCGGGGGAGGCTTCGAGCGCGTGGGCGACCATCTGGAGCAGCGTCTCGACCACGCTGTACCGCTTGCGCGCGTCCATGATCACGACCGGCACGTGCGCCGGTACGGTCAGCGCCTCGCGCACGTCGTCGGTGTCGAACGACTCGGTGCCCTCGAAGTGGTTGACGGCCACGATGTACGGCAGGCCGCAGCTCTCGAAGTAGTCAAGGGCGGGGAAGCAGTCGGTCAGCCGCCTCGTGTCCGCCATGACGATGGCGCCGATCGCGCCGCGCACCAGGTCGTCCCACATGAACCAGAAGCGCTGCTGTCCCGGCGTACCGAAGACGTAGAGCACCAGGTCGTCGTCGAGGGTGATCCGGCCGAAGTCCATCGCCACCGTGGTGGTGAGCTTGTCCGGGGTGGCGGTGAGGTCGTCGTGGTCCTCGCTCGCCCGGGTCATCAGCGCCTCGGTCTGGAGCGGGGTGATCTCGGAGACCGCGCGGACGAAGGTGGTCTTGCCGACGCCGAAGCCGCCCGCGACGACGACCTTGGTCGCGATCGGGGCGCGGGTGTGGTCCAGCTGCCAGTCCTGGGCGCCCTCTTCGGGGTCCGGTTCGGCGGGGCCGGTGGGCTGGACGGGGATGCCGACGACGGTCGACGGTTCAGAGACGGCGGAGTCCACTCAGCACCCTTTCGAGGAGCGCGCGGTCGGGCCGGTCGGTGCCGTGCCCTGTCCCGTACACGCGGATCTTTCCCTGGTCGGCCAGGTCGCTGAGCAGCACCCGGACGACTCCCAGCGGCATCTTCAGGAGCGCCGATATCTCCGCGACGGTACGCATCCGGCGGCAGACCTCGACGATGGCCCGCATCTCCGGCATGAGCCCGCGCGCGGCGCGGCCCCCGTCGGTCAGGACCTTGCGCTCGGGGGCGGCCTCCAGCGCGGCCACGAAGGTCTCGACGAGGAGGACGTGGCCGAAGCGGGTGCGGCCGCCGGTGAGCGAGTAGGGGCGGACGCGGGCGGGGCGCCGCCCCTCGCCGCGTATCGGCAGCCGGTGGGGGTGGTGGGCGGAGAACCCCGAGGGGAGCGACGTCACTGGGCGCTCTCCATCGACTTGGCCAGTTCGCTGCGGAGTTCGGGGGTGAGCACGTGGCCGGCCCGGCCGACGAAGAGGGCCATGTGGTACGCGATGACGCTCATGTCGCAGTCGGGCGTGGCGTGCACGCCGAGCAGCGAGCCGTCGCTGATCGACATGACGAAGACGCTGCCCTCCTCCATGGCGACCATGGTCTGCTTCACGCCGCCGCCGTCCATCAGCCGGGCGGCGCCGATGGTGAGGCTGCCGATGCCGGAGACGATGGTGGCCAGGTCGGCGGTGGAGCCGCGGGGTCCCTCGGGCCGGTCGGCCTCGGCCGCCGCGTTCTGGACCTCGGGGTCGGACGACAGCAGGAGCAGCCCGTCGGAGGAGACGACGGCGACGGAGCGGACCCCCGGCACCTCCTCGACGAGGTTGCCCAACAGCCATTGCAGATTGCGGGCCTCGCTGCTCAGCCCGAATGTTCCGGTCGCAGTCAACTGCGTGCCTCCTCGACTGTGTCCCCCGTGTTCTCCTCGGTACGTGCTGTCCGTGCGGCCTCGATCTCGGCGGCCACATCGCGGCGGCCGTGCGCGGCGCCCCGCTGGAAGCCGCCGAGCCGGCGGCGCAGGGCCTCCGCGTCGACGCCGCGGGTGCGTATCGGCGGGGTGGTGCTGCCGGCCTGCCGCACGATCCGCGGCGTCCGCTTGGGCAGCCCCTTGTCCGTGACCCGCTCCCACCGCCCGGGCCGCGGCCCGGCCTCGTCGGCCCCGATCTCCGTCTCCTCGGCGGTCCGCTCGTGCGCGTCGGGCTCCGGCGGGGGGTCGGGGAGCCGGACCTGCATGGTGGTCTCGGAGACGGACTCCACCGGGACCCCGGAGGGGGCCTGGGCGGGCTCGTACGGGGGTACGGGTGCGGGTGCGGGTACGACGGGTGCGGGCTCGGGGGCGTACGCCGTCATCGGCTCGGGCGCGGGCTCCGGCTCGTACGCGGGTACGGGTACGGGCGCGGGCTCCGGCTCGTACGCCGGTACGGGTACGGGCGCGGGCTCCGGCTCCGGCTGGGGCGCGGCCTCGGGGGCGTACGCCGGTGCGGGCTCCGGCTCGGGCGCCGCCGTCGCCGCGCGGGTCTCCGCCTCGGCGGCGGCGATGGCGCGTTCCGCGGCCTCCACGAGGGGGTCGCGGTGGCGGGAGGGCAGCGTGTTGGAGTTGGACTCGGCGACGGAGCCGGGGAGCGTGAGGGCGGCGGCGTCGCCCGCGACCGGCATCGCCGGGGGGACGGCGACCGGCGGGGTGGCGGGGAGCAGCGGCAGCGGCAGGACCACGACGGCCGCGACGCCGCCGGGCTTCTGCTCGCGCAGCTCGACCCGGACGCCGTGGCGCGCGGCGAGCAGCGCGGCGACCCGGATGCCGAGCCCCTCGCCCTCGGTGTCGACGATGGCGGGGTCGGCGAGCCGGGCGTTGAGCTCGGCGAGCCGGTCCGGGGTGATGCCGATGCCGGCGTCCTGGACGGAGAGCATGACCTCGCCGGACTCCAGGAGCCAGCCGGAGAGCTGGACCTGGGAGTCGGGCGGCGAGAACGAGGTGGCGTTCTCCAGGAGCTCGGCGACCAGGTGGCTCAGGTCGTCCGCGGCGAACCCGGCGACGTGCGCGTGCGGCGGCAGCGACTGGATGCTGACCCGCTCGTAGCGCTCGATCTCGCTGACGGCGGCCCGCAGCACGTCGACGAGCGGCACCGGGCCGGGGTGCCCGTGGTGGTGCTCGTGCCCGGCGAGGACGAGCAGGTTCTCGCTGTGCCGGCGCATGACGGTCGCCATGTGGTCCAGCTTGAAGAGGGTGGCGAGCCGGTCCGGGTCCTGCTCGCGCTCCTCCAGCTTCTCGATGACGCCGAGCTGGCGGTCGACGAGCCCGAGGCTGCGCAGGGAGAGGTTGACGAAGGTGTGCTGGACGGTCTGCTTGAGCCGTTCGAGCTCGGCGGTGAGCCGGGCGCTGTGGCCCTGGAGTTCGGCGCGCTGGGCGGCGAGCTCGGCGGCGAGGGCGTCGCGGGCCCCGGTCAGGTCGGCGTGCTCGGCGTCGAGCCGCTCGGCGCGGGCCGCGAGCGCGGCCAGCTTGCCCTGGAGGGTGTTGAGGGACCGTACGACCTGGGCGAACTCGTCGTTGCGGCCGGTGAAGCGGATCGGCTCCTCGGCGCCCGGCTCGGGGGCGGCGGCGAGCCGGGCGGCGCCGATGCGCAGCACGGCGAGCGGCCGGGTGAGGGTGCGGGCCACATAGGTGGAGATGCCGACGGCGACGAGCAGACAGCCGCCGAGGAAGGCGATGCGCAGTTCGAGGGCGGTGACGTCGTCGTCGCGGAGCGCCGTGAAACGCTCGGCGCGCTCGGTGACCAGGGCGGACTCGACGCCGCGCATCTGCTCGATGCGGGCGGAGAGCGCGGCGTCCAGCTTGGCCGGGTCGGTGTTGAGCTCGGACTCGGAGAGCTCGGGCCGGTCGGTGAGCCGGGCCAGGTAGCGCTCGGCGCTCTTGACGTCGGGGCCGGTGACGGTGGCGGCGAGGGAGTCGCGCGCGGGCGCGGTCGCGGCCTGGTCGAAGTCGGCGAGGGCGGCGAGCTCGCGGACCCGGGCCTGCTGGGCGGCGGCGGTCAGCGCGGCCCTGGCCCGGTCGGCCTCGGCGGCGCCCTCCGCCTCGTCGGCGACCAGGGTGCCGGTGGCGGCGTCGTAGTGGGTGGTGCCGGTGGGCTCGGGCCGGGGGACGGCGAGCGCGGCGAGCAGCAGGCCGCGCGCGGCGGAGGCCTGCTCGGTGGCGCGGCCGAGGGCGGCGGGGGCCCGGACGGCCTCGGCGGCGCGCGCGGGGGTGCCTTCGGCGAGCCGGTCGGCGAGGGCCTGGAGCTGGACGATGACCTCGGTGTACGCGCGGTGGGCGTCGAGGGCGGAGCCCTTGCCGGTGAGGGCGGTGCGGCGGATCGAGGGGACGCCGGAGAGCTCGCGGCGCAGCTCGTCGGGGGCGGCGGCACGGATCTCGTCGATCTGCCGGTCGACCCGGGCGGACCGGGCGCTGGTCACCTGGCGCTTGGCGCCGCTCGCGCCGGACTGCTCGTCGCGCCCGGCCGCGACGTACGCGACGACCTCGTCCCGCTCGTCGGAGAGGGAGTGGGCGAGGGTGACGGCCTGGCGGTCGAGTTCGGCGAGGGCGACCAGGCTGACGGTGTCGTCGAGGTCGCCGGAGGCGGTGAGGATCGCGGGGGCGCCGGCCGCGAGCACGGTGACGCCGACCAGGGCGACGCCGGCGACGAGACGGCCGCGGACCCGCTTGGGGCGGCCGGCCGGGGCCTGGGGGGCGCTGTCGGTGCCGTGCGCGGGCAGGCCGAGGTGCTGCGGGTCACCGGGGATCTGGCTCCGCGCGCCGTTGTTGCTCCGAGGCCGCTTCTTCTGCACCGGTGCTCGCATTCTTGATCGTCCGCCCATGAAGCAGAGGTGACGACCGGTCACATGTCGAGAGCCCCCACCCCTGGTTGTGTCTTCCGACCATTTCAGCGGTTCTGGTCAGGGGACTCGCATCGGCCGCTCCGCCACCCGAACGAGTGAACAACACTCATGAGTTGGCAAACAACTCCTCCCGGTGACGGCCGGGGCACCGGACTTACCCCCGGTTGGATCTTCCGCGCGGGCTTTGGCAGGATGCCCGCCCGCAGCTTCCCGGAGCTTGCGGTTCCGGGCCTCAGGGCCCGTCAGGCCCTTTGGTACAGGCCAGATTCGGGCGTCTGGAGGCCCGGTGAAGGAGTGGTGCGGGCCGGGCCCGCCCGGGGCAGACTGGGGATCATGCGCACCGAAGCGGCCACCCTCCCCGGCAGTCCCGAACGGCCCAACGAGGACTGGGCCGCCGCAGCCCTGCCCGCCTCGGGCGCGGGCGGCACGGTCGTGGTCCTCGACGGGGTGACGCCCCCGGCGGGCGACGCCGGTTGTGTGCACACGGTGCCCTGGTTCACCGCGCGGCTCGGCGGCGCTTTGACGGAACTGTCCGCTTCGCGAAGCGATCTGACGCTGACCGAGATTCTCGCCCTCGCAATCCGGCGCACCGCGGACGCCCACCGGACCACCTGTGACCTTTCTCACGTACGCACTCCGCAGGCGACGGTGGCCATGGCGCGCTGGGACGGGACGACGGTGGAGCACCTCGTCCTGTCGGACGCGACGCTGCTCCTCCAGTCCGCGGACGGGTCGGTACGGGCGGTGCTCGACGACCGTCTGGACCACGTCCCGAGGGAGGTGCTGCGCTCGGTGGAGGCGACGGACCGGCTGCGCAACCGGGAGGGCGGCTTCTTCACGGCCGCCGCCGACCCGGACGCGGCCCTGCGGGCGGTGACCGGCACGACGCCCCGCGCGGAGATCCGGGCCCTGGCGGCGCTCACGGACGGGGCGACGCGCTGGGTGCGGCCGTTCGGCGCGGGCGACTGGGCGGACTGCTTCGGGGTGCTCACCGAGGAGGGGGCGCACGGCCTGCTCCGGCGGGTCCGCGCCCTGGAGACGGCCGAGCAGCGGGCCGCGGAACGGGCCGGGGAGCAGGCCGGGCGGGCGGGCCGCCGGAAGGCGCACGACGACGCGACGGCGGTGTACGCGGAGCTGTAGGGGCGCGACCGGGATCCCCTGGTCAGCCCTCCGAGCGTACGTTGAAGTGGTGCAGCAGCCGGGCGAGTTCGGCGACCTCGGAGCGGTCCCAGTCGGCCAGCTTGCGGACGTACCGCTCGCGGCGGGCGTCCCGGACGCTCCGGAAGCGGCTCTGGCCCTCCTCCGTCAGACGGACCAGCGAGGCGCGGCCGTCGGCGGGGTCGGGGTCGCGGGCGACCAGGCCCAGCTGTTCAAGGGCCCGCAACTGGCGGCTCATCGTGGCCTTGCCGACCCCGAAGTAGCCGGCCAGATCGGTGGCGCGCTGCGGGCCCGCGTCGTCGAGGCGCACGAAGAGGCCGTACGCGGCGGGCTCCAGCTCGGGGTGCACTTCGCGGGCCATCTCGCCGGACTGGGCCCGGGCGCGGCGCAGGAAGACCGCCAGTTCGCGTTCCAGGGCGAGGAACTCCTGGTCCACACCACTCCCGCCCTTGGGCGGCGCTTCACTCCCCGTACCGCTTCCGTGCACGTCAGCACCCCTCACGCGCTTTCCGCTCGCTGAAAGTTTCTTCCGGCCGCGGCCATCGCCGCAGCTCCTCCAGTATTTCGCAGGCGTAGACCAACGGCAGCAGCCGGGCCCTCTTCCATCGGGCGGGTCTACGTGCGTAGCGTCTCACCCAAGCGACTTCGCTGACATGTCCACACCAGGACTTGTCGACACCGCTCCCCCCACCGAGCCTTTCGGAGGCACGCAATGCGTGTGCACAGACCCGGGAAGTCCCTCGCCGGCGCCGCCCTCGCGGCCCTGACCCTGCTCCTCCCCCTCGCGCTCGCCGTCCCCGCCGGCGCGGCGCAGGACCCTGGCGCCCGGAAGGCGCCCTCGCCCGCCCGCGGTTCCGCCTCCATGGGCATGGGCGTGGTCGCACACGACGGCCAGGGCGCCGCGCCCGGCGGCGTCTCGGGCCTGGCCGCCCAGACCGAGGGCGTGGACGTGTCCAGCCACAACGGCAACGTGGACTGGGCGACCCTGTGGAACAGCGGGGTGAAGTGGGCCTACGTCAAGGCGACGGAGGGCACGTACTACAAGAACACCTCCTTCACGCAGCAGTACAACGGCTCGTACAACGTGGGCATGATCCGCGGCACGTACCACTTCGCGACCCCGGACACGACGACGGGCGCCGCGCAGGCCGACTACTTCGTGAACAACGGCGGCGGCTGGTCCAAGGACGGCCGGACGCTGCCGGGCGCGCTGGACATCGAGTGGAACCCGTACGGCGCGACCTGCTACGGCAAGACCCAGGCCGGGATGGTGGCCTGGATCAAGGACTTCCTCGACCGGTACAAGTACCGCACCGGCCGGGACGCGGTGATCTACACGGCGACGAGCTGGTGGACCCAGTGCACCGGCAACTACGGCGGCTTCGCCTCGGCCAACCCGCTGTGGATCGCGCGGTACGCCTCCGACGTCGGCACGCTGCCGGCCGGCTGGGGCTACTACACGATGTGGCAGTACACCTCGACCGGCCCCACGGTCGGTGACCACAACCACTTCAACGGCGACTACTCGCGGGTGCAGGCGCTCGCGAACGGCTGACCGGCGCGGGGCGGTGGGCCTCCCGGGTGTGCGGCGGCACACCCGGGAGGCCCGTCCCCTGTGCGCGTCCCCCGGCTTCTCCGGCTTTCTCCGACGGACCCCTTGCCCATTGGTATGGACCAATGCGACCCTCGGGGAGCCGCGGACGAGCCGCAACTCGCCCGCACCGTGCGCACGTTGCTCGTCCCGTACTCCCCCACGCACGAGAGAGAGCTCCGCCATGCCCCGCATCACGACCTCCCCCCGCCGCGCCGCCGCCGCCACCGCCCTGACCGCCGCCGTCGCCACCGGTCTCGTCTCCCTCACGCCGACCGCCGCGAGCGCGCACGGCGCCGTGTTCAACCCGGTCAGCAGGGTCGCGGCCTGTTACGCGGAGGGCCCCGAGAGCCCCAAGTCGCAGGTGTGCAAGGACCTCGTCGCCGACTCCGGCACCCAGCCGCTCTACGACTGGAACGAGGTCAACATCGCCAACGCCGACGGGCAGCACAAGGCGCTGATCCCGGACGGCAAGCTCTGCTCGGCCAACCGCGACAAGTACCGCGCCCTGGACTGGGCCCGCACCGACTGGCCGGCCACCGCCGTCGCCCCCGGCGCCTTCGGCTTCAAGATCCGCGCCACGGCGGCGCACTCCGGCACGATGACGATGTACATCACCAAGCAGGGCTTCGACCCCACCCAGCCCCTGAAGTGGTCCGACCTCGACACCACGCCGGTCGCCGTCTACAACACCACCCGCACGGCCACCGACGGCTACTACGCCTTCAACGGCACCCTCCCGGCCCGCTCCGGCCGCCAGATCGTCTACATGGTGTGGCAGCGCAACGACAGCCCCGAGGCCTTCTACAGCTGCTCGGACGTCACCTTCGGCACCGGCGGCGCCGCCGCCACGGCCCTCAAGGCCGAGGCCCCGACGGAAGCCGAACTCGCCGCGGGCGCCCAGCTCTCCACGGTGAGCCACAAGGGCCACGGCGGCGACGAGCAGCCCCCCGCCCTCTCCGCCGACACCACCGAGGCCCCCGCCTCCCCGCTCCCGCTCGCCCTCGCGGGCGCCGGCGCCCTCGCCACCTTCGGCGCGGGCAGCATCCTGCTGGCCCGGCGCCGCAAGGAGTCCTAGTCCGACCTGGCCTAGGGCGGACACGCCCTAGGCCGGACACGCCCTAGGCCGGACAGGCCCTAGGCCAGGTCGGCCCTGGGTGGGAAGAGGGCGGCGAGCCGCGGTATCTCGTCCTCTTCCAGGGGCTCTTCGCGCGGCGGCGCCTCGGGATCCGGGGCGTCGTCGCCCTCGGCCGCGTCGAGCGCGTCGTAGAAGGCCTCCCCGTCGTCGTCCACCCCCGTCAGCTCCTCGTAGGCCTCCACCGCCACGTAGTCCAGCTCCTCCCACTCGGGCCACTCCTCCGCCTCGCACCAGGAGGCGGGGGTCCGCCCCGCGAGCCGCCGCACCTCGGGCACACCGGCCAGGCTGTCGGGAGACATCAGGGCCACCTCGAACACCTCGCGCCCCAAGGCCGCCAGCCACAGCCGGAAGTAGAGGAATCCGTCGTCCGAGCACCAGCCGCCCAGGATCCGCTGGGCCGCCGACCACAGATCGGCCCGGTAGGCCCGGTCACAGGCGGCGTTCAGCTCCACCTGGAAGGCCACGCACCCCTCCGTCGTCCCCCGCAGGAGCTCCCCCCGCAGCCACTCCAGCCGTTCGTCCCGCGACCCCGGCCGGTGCCGCAGCTCCCCCATCAGCGCCCAGAAGGCCTTCTCGTCCATACCGGGAAGCATCGCAGCCGCCACTGACAACGGCGGTGGGCCGCCCGCCCCTTCGGAAACCGGGAAGGGGAAGGGCGGCCCACCGCCGTACGGCTACGACAGGGCGTCCGTCACGCCGCCGCGCTCACCGCGACCTCCGCCGGGGTGAGGGCGATCTCCAGGACCTGCCGGACGTCCGTCACCGGGTGGACCTCCAGCTTGCCCAGGATCTCGGCGGGGACGTCGTCCAGGTCGGCCTCGTTCCGCTTGGGGATCACGACCGTCGTGATGCCCGCCCGGTGGGCGGCGAGCAGCTTCTGCTTCAGGCCGCCGATCGGGAGCACCCGGCCGGTCAGGGACACCTCGCCGGTCATGGCGACGTCCGTGCGGACCAGTCGGCCCGACAGGAGCGAGGCGAGGGCGGTGGTCATCGTGATGCCCGCGCTCGGACCGTCCTTCGGGACGGCGCCCGCCGGGAAGTGGATGTGCACGCCGCGGTCCTTGAGACCGGTGACGGGCAGCTCCAGCTCCGCGCCGTGCGAGCGGAGGAAGGAGAGCGCGATCTGCGCGGACTCCTTCATCACGTCGCCCAGCTGACCGGTGAGGGTGAGCCCCGCCGCGCCCGTCTCCGGGTCGGCGAGCGAGGCCTCGACGAAGAGCACGTCGCCGCCCGCCCCGGTCACGGCGAGACCAGTGGCGACCCCGGGCACCGAGGTCCGGCGCTCGGCCGGGTCCTGCGCCGACTCCGGCACGTGGTGCGGGCGCCCGATGAGGCCGCGCAGCTCGTCCGGGCCGATGGTGAACGGCAGCTCCCGGTCGCCCAGTTCGTGCTGGGCGGCCACCTTGCGCAGCAGGCGCGCGATGGACCGCTCCAGGGTGCGGACGCCCGCCTCCCGGGTGTACTCCCCGGCGAGCCGGCGCAGCGCCGCCTCCTCCAGGACGACCTCGCCCGGCTCCAGGCCGGCCTTCTCCAGCTGCCGGGGCAGCAGGTGGTCGCGGGCGATGACGACCTTCTCGTCCTCGGTGTAGCCGTCGAGGCGCACGAGCTCCATACGGTCGAGCAGCGCCTCGGGGATGGCTTCGAGCACGTTGGCGGTGGCGAGGAAGACCACGTCGCTCAGGTCGAGCTCGACCTCCAGGTAGTGGTCCCGGAAGGTGTGGTTCTGCGCGGGGTCGAGGACCTCCAGGAGGGCCGCCGCCGGGTCGCCCCGGTAGTCGGAGCCGACCTTGTCGATCTCGTCGAGCAGGACCACCGGGTTCATGGACCCGGCCTCCTTGATGGCGCGGACGATCCGGCCGGGCAGGGCGCCCACGTACGTACGCCGGTGACCGCGGATCTCGGCCTCGTCGCGCACGCCGCCGAGCGCGACCCGCACGAACTTCCGCCCCATCGCGTGCGCGACGGACTCGCCCAGCGAGGTCTTGCCGACGCCGGGCGGCCCGACGAGCGCGAGCACGGCACCGCCGCGCCGCCCGCCGACGACCCCGAGGCCCCGCTCGGCGCGCCGCTTGCGCACCGCCAGGTACTCGGTGATCCGCTCCTTCACGTCCTCCAGGCCCGCGTGCTCGGCGTCGAGGACCGCCTTCGCGCCCTGGATGTCGTAGGCGTCCTCCGTCCGCTCGCTCCACGGCAGTTCGAGCACCGTGTCGAGCCAGGTCCTGATCCAGGACCCCTCGGGCGACTGGTCGCTCGCCCGCTCCAGCTTCTCGACCTCCTTGAGGGCGGCCTCGCGCACCTTCTCCGGAAGGTCGGCGGCCTCCACGCGCGCGCGGTAGTCGTCGGACTCGTCGCCCTCCGCCTCGCCGTTGAGGTCGCGCAGCTCCTTGCGTACGGCTTCGAGCTGACGGCGCAGCAGGAACTCGCGCTGCTGCTTGTCGACGCCCTCCTGGACGTCCTTGGCGATGGTCTCGGCGACGTCCTGCTCGGCCAGGTGCTCGCGCAGTTGCGCGGTGGCCAGCTTGAGGCGGGCGACCGGGTCGGCGGTCTCCAGGAGCCGGACCTTCTGCTCGACGGTGAGGAAGGGCGAGTAGCCGGAGTTGTCGGCGAGGGCGCCGACGCCGTCGATCTGCTGGACGCGGTCGACGACCTGCCAGGCGCCGCGCTTCTTGAGCCAGCTGGTGGCCAACGCCTTGTACTCCTTGACCAGTTCGGTCACGGAGCCGGGCAGCGGATCGGGCAGGGCCTCCTCGACGACGGCGCCCTCGACCCACAGGGCCCCGCCGGGCCCGGTCGTACCGGCGCCGATCCTGACCCGCCCGCGCCCGCGGATGAGCGCGCCGGGGTCGCCGTCGGAGAGCCGTCCGACCTGCTCGACGGTGCCGAGCACGCCGGTCCCCGCGTAGGTGCCGTCCACCCGGGGCACGAGCAGCACGCGCGGCTTGCCCGTACCACCCCGTACGGCGGCCTGGGCGGCCTCGACGGCGGCCCGGACGTCGTTGTCGGACAGGTCGAGCGGCACCACCATGCCGGGCAGCACGACCTCGTCGTCGAGCGGCAGCACAGGCAGAGTGAGCGGCGCGGTCTCCATGGACTCAGAAGCCATGATCTCCCCTTCGGCAGTCAAGTTGAGCTATGTGGACTCAATGCACGTGAGCCGAGGAATGTTCCCCACCCCCCGTTCGCTCTGAGCGATCACGCTCACACACCCCGCGAACACCAGCTGTAATACCCACATGGACACCGCATCTATTACCTCCGCCTGGGTCGCCGGCTGGACCGCCTCCCGAGGCACCGCGCCCGCCGTCGTCGAACCCTGGGGCTACCGGATCCACGTGGGACTGCCCGAGCACCCCTTCCGCCATGTGCTGCCGCACCCGGACGCGGCCTCCGTGGGCGAGCTGTGCGCCGGGATCACCGAGCCGTACGCCTGGCTCAAGGTGATGGCGTCCCCCGAGGAGGTGGCGCCGTGGATCACGGACGACTGGACCATCCCGGACGACCCGGGCTTCATGATGACCAGGAAGCTGGACCCCTCCGCCCGCCCCGCGCCCCCGGAGGGCTACGCGCGGACGACGGAGACCCGGGACGGCGTGATCCGGGTCCGCATCCTGGCCCCCGACGGCACGCTCGCCGCCCGCGGTCAGATCGCCCCCACCGGAGAGACGGCCGTCGCCGACCAGATCGAGACGGACCCGGCGCACCGCCGCCGCGGCCTCGGCGCCAATGTCATGCGCACCCTGGAGGCGGCCGCCGCGCAGGCGGGCGCGGAGACCGGCGTCCTGGCGGCGACCACCGCCGGGATGGCCCTCTACGACTCCCTCGACTGGTACTACCGGGGGCCGCTGACCGGCATCGTCCGCGCGGCTTGAGCCGTTCCGGCCGCACGGAGGGGACCGAGCGGGCATGCTCGGCTCCATGAAGAAGAGGTACGGGGCCGCGGCCCTGCTGGCCGCGGTGATCACCATGGCGGGCTGCGGCCAGGCCCCCGCGACCCCCGCCCCCGCCGCCACCCCGGCGACCGCCACCGAGGAGCCCGCCCCGCAGGCCGTCCTCGTCGAGGTGGTGGTCAGCGGCGGCTTCGCGGGCGTCGACAACAAGCTGGTCGTGCACGAGGACGGCACGTACACCACCCGCACGGGCACCAAGCCGCCGAAGAGCGGCCGCATGACCGAGGCCGAGGTCACCGAGCTCCGCGCCGCCCTGGAGGACCCGGCCTACGCGAAGCTCCCGCCCCGCCCGACCGGCGCCCCGATCGCCGACGGCTTCCAGTACACCCTCACCCACGCCCACCACACCCTGATCGCAGGCGACGGCGAACGCCCACCCGCCCTGAACCGCGTCTTCAAGGCCCTCCCAGACGGCGGCCCCCCGACCGGCCGCTAGGGGAGCCCCCTACGCCCGGATCTCCCCATACTGCCGCCGCAGGAAGTCCCGCACCCGCCCCGGCATGTCCAAGCCCTCGGGGTCGAGGGTCCACTGGATCTGGAGGCCGTCCATGACGGCGAGCTGTTCCCTGCCGACGGCCTCGCAGTCGATGCCGGACCGCAGTTCGCCGCGCTCGACGCACGTCTCCAGGAGTTCGACGGTGTGCTGGAGGACGCGTGCGTAGCGCTCCTTGAAGTACTCGTGGGCGGGGTGCCCGACGTTGCCGGACTCGCCGACGAGGACGTTGAACATGCGGACGATGCCGGGCCGCCGGGTGTTGTCCTCGATCAGGGCGACCAGGGTGTCCACGTACGCGGCGTAGGAATCGGGCTCTTCGCTGAAGAGGCGCTCGACGTCGTGCTCCTCGCTCTGCGCGAGGACGGAGAGCAGCAGGTCCTCCTTGCTGCGGAAGTGGTGCAGCAGGCCGCCCTGGGTGATGCCGCAGTCGTTGGCGATCCGGGCGAGCGAAGAGGCATGGAATCCCCATCGCCCGAAGTGCTCGACGGCGGTGTCGAGGATCTTGAGGCGCCGCGCGTCACCGACCGCGTAGCTGCCCCGACCTGCGTTCTTGCGCCCCGCCGACCCCTCGCTCGCCACCATGCCGACACCCTAACCAAGCCCCGCGCCCAGCCCGCTCACCCTGTGACCCACGCCACACTCCACAAACCTAGTAGGTACTCGGTTTTCGCGCTTAGCCTGGCCGTCCGATCAGTGACGCAAGAGCAGGTACGGACATGCACCCCTACCAGGACCCCACCCGCCCGGTCGCCGAGCGCGTCGAGGACCTCCTCTCCCGGATGACCCTGGAGGAGAAGGCCGGACAGCTCTTCCACTCCATGCTGATGATGAATCCGGACGGCACCCCGGTGACCGAGACGGACGGCTCGATGCTGGAGTTCACGACTCCGGAGCTCATCGAGGGCCTCGGGCTCACCCACTTCAACCTGCTCGGCAGCTACGGCGCCCGCGAGATGGCCCAGTGGCACAACGCGATCCAGGAGATGGCCGCCGCCACCCGGCTCGGCATCCCGGTCTCGCTCTCCACGGACCCCCGGCACGCGTTCACCGACAACATCGGCGCGTCCTTCAACTCCGGCGCCTTCTCCGCCTGGCCCGAGGCCCTCGGCCTGGCCGCGATCCGCGACCCGGAGCTGGTCTTCCGCTTCGCCGACACCGTGCGCCGCGAGTACCTCTCGGTCGGCTTCCGCACGGCCCTGCACCCGCAGATCGACCTCGCCACCGAGCCCCGCTGGTCCCGCCAGTCCGGCACCTTCGGCTCCGACGCCGCCCTCACCGGCGAACTCGTCCGCGCCTACGTCCTGGGCCTCCAGGGCGAGGAGCTCGGCCCGGACTCGGTCGCCGCGATGGTCAAGCACTTCCCGGGCGGCGGCCCGCAGAAGGACGGCGAGGACCCGCACTTCCCGCACGGCAAGGAGCAGATCTACCCCGGCGGCCTGCGCGAGCACCACCTGGAGCCCTTCAAGGCCGCCATCGCCGCCGGCTGCTCGCAGATGATGCCGTACTACGGCCAGCCCGTCGGCACCGACTGGGAAGAGGTCGGCTTCGGCTTCAACCGGGGCGTCATCCAGGGCCTCCTGCGCGACGAGCTCGGCTTCACCGGCATCGTCTGCACCGACTGGGGCCTGCTCAACGACGGCGAGATCTTCGGCGAGATGCACGAGGCGCGCGCCTGGGGCGTCGAGCACCTGAGCGTCGCCGAGCGCGCGGCGAAGGCGCTGGACGCGGGCGCGGACCAGTTCGGCGGCGAGGAGTGCCCCGAGGTGATCGTGGAGCTGGTGCGCTCGGGCCGCGTCGCCGAGTCCCGTATCGACGCCTCCGTACGCCGTCTGCTGCGCGAGAAGTTCGTCCTCGGCCTCTTCGACGAGCGCCGGTACGTCGACCCCGACGAGGCCGCGGAGACCGTCGGCCGCGCCGACTTCACCGCCCTGGGCGCGGCCGCCCAGCGCCGCTCCCTCACCGTCCTCACCGACGGCCCGCTCCCCCTCAAGGGCAAGCCCCGCCTGTACGTGGAGAACGTCGACCCCGCCGCGGCGGCGGCCTACGGCGAGATCGTGGCCGAACCGGCCGACGCGGAGCTGGCGATCCTCCGCCTGCGCACCCCGTTCGAGGAGCGCCCGAACAAGTTCGAGTCGTTCTTCCACTCGGGCTCACTGGCCTTCCCCGACGCGGAGCTGGCCCGCGTCCTCGACCTCCTCAGGACCGTGCCCACCATCGTGTGCGTCAATCTGGAGCGCCCCGCCGTCCTCCCGGAGATCGCGGGGCACGCGGCGGCCCTGCTCGCCGACTACGGGGCGAGCGACGAGGCCCTGCTGGACGTGGTCTTCGGCCGGGCGAAGCCGGAGGGGCGGCTCCCCTTCGAGCTGCCGCGCTCCATGGCGGCCGTGGAGGCCTCGCGACCGGACGTCCCCAACGACACGGTGGACCCGGTCTTCCCGTACGGCCACGGCCTGGAGATCTGAGCCGACCGCCACACCACGCACCGCCGCACGACACCCATAGACCGCGGGGCTCCTGACGCTGCCCCGCGCCCGATCCGGGGCCCTCCCGTGGGGGGCAGGGCCCCGGATCGCCTTTTAGCCGCCGTATGCCATGCACATGACAGGAAGGGACATCCTCATGCGCACGTACCTCGCCCTCACCGCCGCGGCGACCGCACTCCTCGCCGCCGGCGCCACGGCCTACGCGGTCACCCCCGCCGCGCCCACCGCCCCGCACAGCCCCCTCGCCGGCCTCCGCGTCCTCATCTCCAACGACGACTCCATGCAGGCCGCCAAGGCGAGCAACTCCGACGGCCTCGGCCTCTACGAGCTGCGCCGCGCGATGTGCGCCGCCGGCGCGGACGTCGTCGTGATGGCCCCCTGGCAGGTCCAGTCCGGCAAGGGCACCGCCGTCACCAACGGCGGCGTGGTCACCGCCCAGCGCCGCACCGCCCTGCCCGCCGGTTACGAGGACGACTGCGCGGCCGCCCCCTCCCAGGGCGCGGTCTTCGGCGTCTGCCTCGCCGCGGGCCCCTGCGGCAAGGACACCCCGAGCGCCACCCCCGCCGACACCGTGAAGCTGGCCCTGCGCGGCGGCCTGAGAGCGAAGGTCGGCTGGAAGGAGGCCCCGGACGTGGTCCTCACCGGCATCAACTCCGGCCCGAACGTCGCGGCCAGCGTCAACGACTCGGGCACGGTCGGCGCCGCCGTCGCGGCGATCGACCAGGGCGTCCCGGCCGTCGCGTTCTCCTCCTCCGGCGACGAGAGCAACACCTTCTTCCCGCGCGAGAACTACCGCGCCAACGCCGAGTTCGGCGCCCGCTTCATCGCGGGCCTCAAGGCGCGCTCCCTGCTCACCCCGGACTTCGCGCTCAAGGTCGACTACCCGGACGTGAGCACCGGACAGCCCGCGAAGCCCCCGGTGTGGACGCGGGTCGGCGACAGCGCCGTGGTCTACCACGCCTTCGAGCAGCGCGGCACGAGCGACTCCTTCGACATCGCGCTCGGCCTGTGCCCGTACGACGGCGGCGGCGAGGGCGAGTGCGCGGAGGGCCGCAAGGACGCGGACTCGGTCTGGCTGCTCGACAAGGGCCACATCACGGTCGCCCCGATCACCTGGGACCGCACCTACGGCACCCCGGTCGACTCGCGCCGCACCCTGAACCTGATCGAGCGGTACGTCCGGCACGAGGCGCCGCGCTCCTAGGGGGGCGGGTCCGGCGCGCCGCGCTCCTAGGGCGCGTCCGACGCGCCGCGCGCGGACGAGCCCACCGTGATCCTGCACACGGACCCCACCGCGTACCCCCGCGGCTCCCCCGGCCCGCCGGGCACCCTCCGCCGGGACACCGTCCACCGCCCGCGGGCGGCCGTCGCCGAGGGCACCGAATCCCGGCGCCCGCCCCGTGGTTGGCGGCCCGCGCGGGCCGGCCTGGCCCGGTCCCGGCGTGGCCGGATCCCCGCCGTCCGGCCCCCGCGACCACCCGCCGATTTCGAAGGGTCGTTGCGGAATGCCGGATTCAGCGGGGTACCGACCGAAGAGCTCCGCGTTGCCCGGGGCGTCCCCGACGCGGTCCGCCCCGGCGTCCGGCCTGCGTAGCCGGGACGCCGCCGGTACCTCTAGGCTGCTGAGCCGACATCGGCGACACGAGGCGGGGCTATGGAGCAGACACACACCACTCACCACGGTGCGGCGCCCACTCCGGGGGCCCAGCGGCGCGTCCTGGTCGTCGAGGACGACGCCACGATCGTGGAGGCGATCTCCGCGCGGCTGCGGGCGGAGGGCTTCCTCGTGCAGACGGCGACCGACGGCCCCGCCGCCGTCGACGCGGCGGAGGCCTGGCAGCCGGACCTGATGGTCCTCGACGTGATGCTGCCCGGCTTCGACGGCCTGGAGGTCTGCCGCCGGGTCCAGGCCCAGCGCCCCGTCCCGGTCCTGATGCTCACGGCCCGTGACGACGAGACGGACATGCTGGTCGGTCTGGGCGTCGGCGCCGACGACTACATGACGAAGCCGTTCTCGATGCGGGAGCTGGCCGCCCGGGTGCACGTCCTGCTGCGCCGGGTGGAGCGCGCCGCGCTCGCGGCGGTCACGCCCCGCAGCGGCATCCTGCGCCTGGGCGAGCTGGAGATCGACCACGCGCAGCGCCGGGTCCGGGTCAGGGCCGACGACGTGCATCTGACGCCGACCGAGTTCGACCTGCTGGTCTGTCTGGCGAACACGCCCCGCGCGGTGCTCTCCCGCGAGCAGCTCCTGGCGGAGGTGTGGGACTGGGCGGACGCCTCCGGCACCCGGACCGTGGACAGCCACATCAAGGCGCTGCGCCGGAAGATCGGCGCCGAGCGCATCCGTACGGTGCACGGCGTCGGCTACGCGCTGGAGACCCCGGCGCCGTGACCCGGCCGAGGCGGGACGCCGGCGACCGCCCCGGGCGGAAGCGCGAGCGGCACCGGATAGTCATCTCGATCAAGACCAAGCTGGGCGCGCTGGTGGTCGGGGCGGTCCTGCTGACCTCCTGCCTGGCGCTGGTCGCGATCCGCACCTCGACCGAGTTCCGCTACATCACGATCTTCGCGATGATCGCGACCCTGCTGATCACCCAGTTCGTGGCGCAGTCGCTGACCGCGCCGCTGGACGAGATGAACACGGTGGCGGGCTCGATCTCGCGCGGCGACTTCAGCCGCCGGGTGCGCGGCGCGGACCGCCGTGACGAGCTGGGCGACCTGGCGTCGACGATCAACCGCATGGCGGACGACCTGGAGGCCGTGGACCGGCACCGCAAGGAGCTGGTGGCGAACGTCTCGCACGAGCTGCGCACCCCGATCGCCGCGCTCCGCGCGGTGCTGGAGAACGTGGTGGACGGGGTCTCCGAGGCCGATCCGGAGACGATGCGGACGGCCCTGAAGCAGACCGAGCGGCTCGGCCGCCTGGTGGAGACGCTGCTCGACCTGTCACGGCTCGACAACGGTGTCGTGGCGCTCAGGACCCGCCGTTTCGAGGTCTGGCCGTACCTCTCCGGCGTGCTGCGGGAGGCGAACCTGGCGGCCTCTCAGCGCGGCCTGACCACCAGCTCCGGGCTGCACAACCGTACGGACGTCCATCTGCACCTGGACGTGTCGCCGCCGGAGCTGACCGCCCTCGCCGACGCGGAGCGGCTGCACCAGGTGATGGCGAACCTGATCGACAACGCGGTGAAGCACTCGCCGCCGCACGGCCGGGTGACGGTACGGGCCCGGCGCGGCCCGTTCCCGGACTCGCTGGAGGTCGAGGTCGAGGACGAGGGCCCGGGCATTCCGGAGGCGGAGCGGCACAAGGTCTTCGAGCGCTTCAACCGGGGGCTCGTCCCCACCCAGCACGGTCCCGGCAGCGACGGCGGCACGGGGCTCGGCCTCGCCATCGCGCGCTGGGCGGTGGATCTGCACGGCGGTCACATCGGCGTGGCCGAATCGTCACGTGGATGCCGGATCAGGCTCACTCTTCCGGGCAGCTTTCCCACCCGGGATTGACGTAGGGTTCGAACCGGAAGCAGGCGTTCTGCGTGTACCCGTACGAGCACTCGTACGAGAGACCCGCGTGACGTGGTCAGGAACAGGTCAGGGATGCGCCCCCGGGGGGCCGCACCCGCACTTTCCCGTACCCGTACGAGGGCAGAACCACGCTTGTTTCCCGCCATTCATGGCACTGAAACACCCCGTCAAGTGTGACTTGCGCGACGTTGGAGTGCCCGGCCTGCACCTCCCGGCCAGGGAGGCGTAGCCTTTATTTCCGCTGTCCATCACCTTGTGAAGCGGAAGAGGGCGGTTGCCGCCGTGTCGTCTCAGTCCCCCAGTACCCCGAGCTCCCCGACCGACCAAAGCGGGCAGGGAAAGTCTCCTGCCGCCGCCTTCGGTGCCAATGAGTGGCTCGTCGACGAGATCTACCAGCAGTACCTCCAGGACCCGAATTCGGTCGATCGTGCCTGGTGGGACTTCTTCGCCGACTACAAGCCCGGTGCCGCGGAGACCTCCGCCGCCCCGGCCGCCACCACCCCCACCGCGCCCGTGGCGCCGCAGAGTGGCCCCGCACAGGCCGCGCCTGCCGCTCCGGCCGCCTCGGTGCCCGCGCCGGCCCCGGCCCCCGTGAAGCCCGCCCCGGCGGCTCCCGTGGCGCCCGCCCCGGCTCCGGCGCCCGCGAAGCCCGCCGCCGCGGCTCCGGCCCCGGCGCCCGCGAAGGCCAAGGAGGCCACCGAGGCCCCCGCAGGCCCCGAGCTGATCACGCTGCGCGGCCCGGCCGCCGCGGTCGCGAAGAACATGAACGCCTCCCTGGAGGTGCCGACGGCCACGTCCGTCCGCGCCGTCCCGGTGAAGCTGCTCTTCGACAACCGGATCGTGATCAACAACCACCTGAAGCGCGCCCGGGGCGGGAAGATCTCCTTCACCCACCTCATCGGCTACGCGATGGTGCAGGCGATCAAGGCCATGCCGTCGATGAACTACTCCTTCGCGGAGAAGGACGGCAAGCCGACCCTGGTCAAGCCGGAGCACGTGAACTTCGGCCTGGCGATCGACCTGGTGAAGCCCAACGGCGACCGCCAGCTCGTCGTCGCCGGCATCAAGAAGGCCGAGACGCTCAACTTCTTCGAGTTCTGGCAGGCGTACGAGGACATCGTGAAGCGGGCCCGCGTGGGCAAGCTGACGATGGACGACTTCAGCGGCGTCACGGTCTCCCTGACCAACCCCGGCGGCCTCGGCACCGTCCACTCCGTGCCGCGTCTGATGCCCGGACAGTCGGTCATCATGGGCGTCGGCTCGATGGACTACCCGGCCGAGTTCCAGGGCACCAGCCAGGACACCCTGAACAAGCTGGGCATCTCGAAGGTCATGACCCTGACCTCGACCTACGACCACCGGGTCATCCAGGGTGCCGCCTCCGGCGAGTTCCTGCGGATCGTCGCCAACCTCCTCCTCGGCGAGGACGGCTTCTACGACGACGTCTTCAAGTCGCTGCGCATCCCCTACGAGCCGGTCCGCTGGCTCCGCGACATCGACGCCTCGCACGACGACGACGTCACCAAGGCGGCGCGCGTCTTCGAGCTGATCCACTCCTACCGGGTCCGCGGCCACGTCATGGCCGACACCGACCCGCTGGAGTACAAGCAGCGCAAGCACCCCGACCTGGACATCACCGAGCACGGCCTCACCCTGTGGGACCTGGAGCGCGAGTTCGCGGTCGGCGGCTTCGCCGGCAAGTCGATGATGAAGCTCCGCGACATCCTCGGCGTGCTCCGCGACTCGTACTGCCGCACCACCGGCGTCGAGTTCATGCACATCCAGGACCCGAAGCAGCGCAAGTGGATCCAGGACCGCGTGGAGCGCCCGCACGCCCGCGTGGAGCGCGAGGAGCAGCTGCGCATCCTGCGCCGGCTGAACGCGGCGGAGGCCTTCGAGACCTTCCTGCAGACCAAGTACGTCGGCCAGAAGCGCTTCTCCCTGGAGGGCGGCGAGTCCGTCATCCCGCTGCTCGACGCGGTCATCGACTCGGCCGCCGAGTCGCGCCTCGACGAGGTCGTCATCGGCATGGCCCACCGCGGCCGCCTGAACGTCCTCGCGAACATCGTCGGCAAGTCGTACGCGCAGATCTTCCGCGAGTTCGAGGGCAACCTCGACCCGAAGTCGATGCACGGCTCCGGCGACGTGAAGTACCACCTGGGCGCCACCGGCACCTTCACCGGTCTCGACGGCGAGCAGATCACGGTCTCCCTGGCCGCCAACCCCTCGCACCTGGAGGCGGTCGACCCGGTCCTGGAAGGCATCGTCCGCGCCAAGCAGGACGTCATCAACAAGGGCGGCACGGACTTCACCGTCCTGCCGGTCGCCCTCCACGGTGACGCGGCCTTCGCGGGCCAGGGCGTCGTGGCCGAGACGCTGAACATGTCGCAGCTGCGCGGCTACCGCACCGGCGGCACGGTCCACATCGTCATCAACAACCAGGTCGGCTTCACCGCCGCCCCGGAGTCCTCGCGTTCCTCGATGTACGCGACCGACGTGGCCCGCATGATCGAGGCGCCGATCTTCCACGTGAACGGCGACGACCCGGAGGCCGTGGTCCGCGTCGCGCGGCTCGCCTTCGAGTTCCGCCAGACGTTCAACAAGGACGTCGTGATCGACCTCATCTGCTACCGCCGCCGCGGTCACAACGAGGGCGACAACCCGCAGTTCACCAACCCGCAGATGTACACCCTGATCGACAAGAAGCGCTCGGTGCGCAAGCTGTACACCGAGTCGCTGATCGGTCGCGGCGACATCACCCTGGAAGAGGCGGAGCAGGCGCTCCAGGACTTCCAGGGCCAGCTGGAGAAGGTCTTCGCGGAGGTCCGCGAGGCCACCGCCGCCCCGGCGTCCCCGCAGGTCCCGGACGCCAAGCCCGCGTTCCCGGTCGCCGTGACCACCGCGGTCTCCGCGGAGGTCGTGAAGCGGATCGCCGAGTCGCAGGTGACCATCCCGGAGCGGGTGACGGTCCACCCGCGCCTGATGCCGCAGATGCAGCGCCGCGCGGCCTCGATCGACGACGGCACCATCGACTGGGGCTTCGGCGAGACCCTCGCCATCGGCTCGCTGCTGATGGAGGGCACCCCGGTCCGCCTGTCGGGCCAGGACTCCCGCCGCGGCACCTTCGGTCAGCGCCACGCGGTCCTGGTGGACCAGGAGACCGGCGAGGACTACACCCCGCTGCTCTACCTGACCGAGGACCAGGCCCACTACAACGTCTACGACTCGCTGCTCAGCGAGTACGCGGCGATGGGCTTCGAGTACGGCTACTCGCTGGCCCGCCCGGACTCCCTGGTCGTCTGGGAGGCCCAGTTCGGTGACTTCGTCAACGGCGCGCAGACCGTCGTCGACGAGTTCATCTCCTCGGCCGAGCAGAAGTGGGGCCAGACGTCCGGCGTCACGCTCCTGCTCCCGCACGGCTACGAGGGCCAGGGCCCGGACCACTCGTCCGCGCGTCCCGAGCGCTTCCTCCAGATGTGCGCCCAGGACAACATGACGGTCGCCATGCCGACGCTGCCGTCGAACTACTTCCACCTCCTGCGCTGGCAGGTCCACAACCCGCACCACAAGCCGCTCATCGTCTTCACCCCGAAGTCGATGCTGCGTCTGAAGGCCGCGGCGTCCAAGGTGGAGGAGTTCACCACCGGCGGCTTCCGCCCGGTGATCGGCGACGAGACGGTCAACCCGGCGGACGTCCGCAAGGTCGTCTTCTGCGCGGGCAAGGTCTACTACGACCTGGAGGCCGAGCGTCAGAAGCGCGGTGACACGGAGACCGCGATCATCCGTCTGGAGCGCCTGTACCCGCTGCCGGGTGCCGAGCTCCAGGCCGAGATCGCCAAGTACCCGAACGCCGCGAAGTACATCTGGGCCCAGGAGGAGCCGGCGAACCAGGGTGCCTGGCCGTTCATCGCGCTCAACCTGATCGACCACCTGGACCTGGCGGTCGGCGCGGACATCCCGGCGGGCGAGCGCCTGCGCCGGATCTCCCGCCCGCACTCCTCGTCCCCGGCGGTCGGCTCGGCCAAGCGCCACCAGGCCGAGCAGGCGCAGCTGGTCGCGGAGGTCTTCGACGCCTGAGTCGAGTCCCAGCACCGAGAGGCCCGGCACCCCGCGTGGGGTGCCGGGCCTCCGGCGTGTGCGCCGACGGTACGGGCCTCAGCCCAGATTGGCCTCGAAGTCCCAGTACGGCCGGTTGCGCTGACGCGCCGACAGCGTGTGCGGGTGCTGGGCGCCCAGGGTCCGGGTGAGGGTGAGCAGGGCGTCCTCCTCCAGCTTCCCGGCCTCCTCGGTCTCCCGCAGCCCCCGCAGATCGGTCGCGAGCGCCACCTGGCAGGACAGGGTGAGCGGGTGCTCGCTGCCGAGGGTGTGCCGGGCCCGGCGCAGGGTCTCCCGGCTGAGCTCGGCGGCGTCGTTGACCCGGCCGTTGAAGTTGCGGGCGGCGGTGGTGTTGAGGGCGCAGCCGATGACCCAGGGGTGGTCCGGTCCGAGGGACGAGGTGAGACCGGCCAGCGCGCCCTCCAGGATCGCCAGGGCGTCGGCGCGTTCCCCGGCGGCCTGGAGGACGAGCGCGGTGTTGGCGAAGACGCCGGTGGCGACGGGGTGGGCGGGGCCGAGGAGCGCGCGGTAGCCGGCCTCCGCCTCGTGGATCAGCTCCCTCGCGTGGTCGAGGTCCCCGTGTTCGCGCAGGTAGTTGGCGTAGTTGTTGATGGACGAGAGGGTCGTGTAGTGCCCTCGGCCGTGCACCTGCTCCATCTGTTCGAGCAGGCTGGCCATGGTCGCCCCCAGGTCCTGCTGGAAGCCGCCCTCCCGGCGGCGGCACAGGGCGAGCTGGGCGCGGGCGTAGAGGGTGTTCAGGTGCTGGGGGCCGAGGACCTGGACGTGGAAGCGGACGTTGGCCTCCTGCCGGGCCAGCGCCTCGCGGTAGTTGCCGAGCAGGCGGAGGTCCTGGGCGACGGCGTTGCTGGTGTTGAGGGTGTGCGAGTGCCGGGTGCCGAGGGCGCCCTCGCTGCGGGCGAAGGAGGCGATGTCCTGCTCGTACGCCTCCTTGAAGCGTCCGAGCATCCGCAGGACGACTCCCAGGTTGTGACCGGCGACGAGGGTGAGGAACTCGTTCTCGCCGAGCAGCCGCTGGGCCTCCGCGAAGGATTCCCGCTGGATGCGTTCCGACTCCTGGTACTGGCCGAGGAAGCGCAGGTCGCTGGCGATGGAGATGGCGGACCTGAGGGAGCCGAGGGCGTCCCGGGGTGAGGCCTCGTCGAGCCGGTCGCGGACGGCGAGATCGAGCTCGTACGCCTCCCGGAAGCGGCCGAAGGCGCGCAGGATGTAGCTCTCCTGGGTGGTGAGCTCCTGCATCTCGGCACTGACCGGGTCCATGAAGCCGGACCAGTTCGCCCGGATCTTCTCGGCCAGTCGGATGCCGGCCCGGAACTCGGCGCTGCGGAAGCAGTAGCGCAGGCAGTTGAGGACGGCGGTCTGGACGCGCGGGTTGCGGCTGGCGAGGGCGCCCGAGGGCTCCAGGTGGGGCAGCAGCTCGGCGTACCGGGGCCAGTGCCGGCTGTCCATGGGGTTGCCGGGGTCGGCCTCGGCGAGCAGGGTGCGGACGGCCTTGCGGTGCGCCTCGCGGTGTTCGCCGTCGGTGAGCCGGGCGACGATGTCGTGGACGAGCCGGTGCATGTGCACGGACTCCTGGTGCGGTCCCATCTCGACGCTGGCCACCGGGCCGCGAGCCTCGCGGCTCAGCACCGAGTAGTTGACCAGGGTGTCCAGGGCGCGGTTCCAGGCGGGCAGGTCGGTGACCATCCAGCGCAGGTCCTCGGGGAGGTCGGCCTGGGGGTAGGCGCGGACG